>JAGBYO010000106.1 GCA_017628735.1 Alistipes sp.
CGACATTTATCCTTAAGCTCACTACACACCTTAAACTCCTTAAACTCTCTAATATACAACCTTCAAAAGCACCACTACCCAATTTGTTGTCAAAAGGGGTTAGATGTGGCTCATCGTAAAAGTGAGTGCCTCGGGATAGTACAAGAAGTACAGCCCGAGGCACTCAACTTTTTGGGATGGGTCGCAGATGACCCCTTTTCACAGCAAATTACGCACGGAGGAAACCAATACCGAAACGCTCTACTGCTGCTCTTTCAAGATCCTCACGAACTGAGGGGTCGGCAATAGAGATAAGTAGCTTGGCACGCTGGGCAAGCGACTTATTGCGTAGATATACGATACCGTGCTCGGTAGCGATGTACTGCGCCTGGAAGCGGGTGGTTACAACACCTGCACCCTTGGTGAGGGTAGGCACAATCTTCGACTGACCCTTATTCGTGATTGAGGGGAGTGCAATAAAGCACTTACCACCCTCAGACAAGGCACCACCATACATAAAGTCGTGCTGACCACCTACGCCTGAGAAGATACGCTCACCGATAGAGTCGGCGCAAATCTGACCAGTAAGATCGACCTCGATAGCCGAGTTTACAGCCATCACGCTGGGGTTCTGACGAATATTCTGCGGATCGTTAGTCCACGCCACATCACGAATGACAACATCGCGGTTGCCATCGAGGTAGTCGTAGAGGCGCTGGCTACCAAGGCAGAGGCAGGCCAACGACTGACCGGGGTAGAGCTTCTTCAGCGAGTTGTCGATGATGCCCTTCTGAATAAGAGGCACTACGCCATCGGTCATAGCTTCGGTGTGAAGTCCGAGGTGCTTGTGGTCGTGCAGAGCATCGAGCACAGCGTTGGGAATACCGCCTACGCCAATCTGCAAGGTTGCTCCATCGGGAATCTCAGCGGCGATATAGTTACCGATAGCGCGCTCCACCTCGTTGGGAACAGCGATAGGAAGCTCGACAAGGGGCTCATCACCACGCACCATAGCATCAATCTTCGATACATGGATTACGGGATCACCGAAGGTGCGAGGCATATACTTGTTTACCTGTGCGATGATGGTCTTTGAGCACTCGGCAGCCGAGAAGGCGAGGTCGGCAGAGATACCATAAGAGCAGTAGCCATCCTCGTCGGGCTCCGAGACATTTAGGAGCGTAACATCCAAGGGCACCTGACCCGAACGGAAGAGGAAGGGAATCTCGCCCAAGAATGCGGGAATGGTCTGAGCTACACCCTCCTTGATAGCGTTGCGCAGGTTGTTGGCAACGAAGAAGCTCAAGGGCTCGAAAGAGTCTCGCAACTCAGCCTTGGCATAGGGGGCATCGAAGCGACCGATAGCAAAGGCAGAGTATACCTTAACATCGCGCAACTCTGGGGCACGGTCGGTCATAGCCTGCACCAAGACCTCAGGGATAGATGTCGAGCCCTGAATAAATACCGAATCACCCGACTTAATAAGTTTTACGGCTTCTGCCGCACTAACTAATTTCATAGTTTTGTAAGTTTAAGAGGAGATGACTAAAAAAATAGCCATCTCCTAATTTTCTAAGAGGTTGAATAAAAAGATGTAGTTTTAGGCTTAAGTTCCTTTTCACCGCTCACGCTCGGCATAGTCTGCAAGCAGCCTCTGCCCTCGCTTAATCGCGGCGCTGCGAAGCCCAAAAAAACCGCAGTTTACTTAGGCGTAAATGAGGATTTTGAGGGCGAGCGTAACGACAAAATACTCTTTTTATTCAGCCTCGGTTAATTTTAGTAATCTTGTGAGAATAGATGCAATCGCTTATCAAGCTCGTCGTACTGATAATCCGAAATCATCGACACGCAACCGCGCAAGCCCTGACGGGTACTGCCCGTAGGCGCGAGTGTGATAGCCGAGATACCGTAGTAGATAAGCTTGTTGATAAGCTGCTCACCGGTCATATCCTTGTAGCCGAAGGTGAAGAAGAAGCCATCCGACACATCCTGCTCGCAATCCTTGTCGTAGACGATGTGGAAGCCATTCTTTACCATAATCTCCTTAACGCGCTGTGCACGGCGGGCATACTCGCGTGTGTGCTCCACATAGTTGAGCTTGCCGTCCGACGCTGCACGGAACATCGCTGCCAAGGCATACTGCGTAGAGTGGGGAACACCCGACGAGAGCACATAGAGGATGTTGAAGATGAAGTTGCGGCGGAACTGACCATCGTTGCCATAGCGCTGTGCGAAGCCCTCGTAGCAACGGTCGGCAAGTGCGGGATTGAGAGCAACCACAGCAACACGCTGACCAGCGTAAGAGAACATCTTCGAGCCCGACAACAGGTGCATACAGTTGTTGGTATAGCGCGCTACCGAAGGCTGATAGGGAGGCTCGAAAGGCACCGAACGGTCCTCACGGAAGTCCATATTGAGGTATGCCAAGTCCTCGATGACGATAACATCGTACTTGGTAGCCATACGGCCGATAATCTCCAACTCCTCCTCGGTAAGACACATCCAAGTGGGGTTGTTGGGGTTAGAGTAGATCATACCGCTGATGCGACCCGATGAGAGCACCTCCTCCAACTTAGCCTCAAGAGCCTTGCCACGATAGTCGATAACATCGAATGACTCGTAGCGCACGCCCTGCACCTTGCACTGCGACTTCTGCACAGGGAAGCCAGGGTCGATAAAGAGGATGGTATCGCGGTCCTCACGCATCTGGCTGAGGGCCATAAACGCAGCGAAAGCACCCTGCATAGAGCCTACCGTAGGCACAAAGCATACTGGAGGAATATCGAGGTTGATAAATGCCTTAACGAAGCGAGATGCCTCCTTGGTCAAGGGCTCGATACCAGTGATAAGGGGGTACTTAGAGCCTACACCGGCCAACAATGCCTCGTGCTCGGCCTCGATACCAATCTGCTCGGCGGGAAGACCGGGCTCGCCAATCTCCATACGGATATACTCGACACCCATCTTGGCCTCGATATCCTTAACCACGCTCACAAACTGACGAATAGAGGCTGCACCAAGCTCCTTGGCATTGCGGAGACCATTGGCGATACAGATGTTATCGACGGTCTGTTTATCTAATGGACGCTCCATACTCTACTTCTTAATTGAGTTGTTGTAACCAGCACGCACAGCAGCGAGGTTCTTCTCGATAACCTCCTCGCCCTTGCGAGCAAAGATACGGCGGATACCTGCCTCAATCTTCTCGAACTCGATGTCGAGCATAGGGATAGCAGCACCCAACAATACCATATTGGCAGCCTGCTGGGGAGCACCTGCCTCCTTTGCCAACTCCTCAACATTGAGCGCTACGCAGTTGGGCAACGCCTTGAGGTGAGCTGCCAACTCCTCCTCTGCGGGGTAGTTGGGAATATTGATAAAGGGCACATTCGAGGTAACCACCCAACCATCCTTCTTAAGATAAGAGAGGTAGCGCAAAGCCTCCATAGGCTCCAACGAGATGATGATGTCGGCACCACCCTTAGCGATAAGGTCCGATGCGATAGGCTCGGTCGAGAGGCGCAAGTTACTCTGAACATCGCCACCACGCTGGCTCATACCGTGTACCTCGGCCTGCTTAAGGTTCCAACCCTCGGCCATAGCAGCCTCGCCGATGACCGTAGCAATCGACAGAATACCCTGTCCGCCGACGCCTGCCAAAATAATATCCTTTTTCATTTTTGTTTCTTATTATTTAGTTGTTAGCGGACTTACTCCTTCTTTGCTGCGGCAGCGCGAGCCTTGGCGTGGCGCTTTGCAGTCTGGATACACTCACGACGAGGGATGATAACAGATACACCGTTGTACTCAACCTCCTCACGAATAGTGTTCTTAATCTCCTCCATATTCTTGGGCAGAGGCACCACTACGCGAACATGGTCGGGGTGAACGCCCAAGCCACGGCAGATATCCTCCAACTTGCCAGTACCTGCCGAGTCCTGACCACCGGTCATACCTGTGGTGAGGTTATCCGAGACAACGACAACGACATTGGCGCGTGAGTTCACGCAGTCCAACAGACCGGTCATACCTGAGTGGGTGAAGGTAGAGTCGCCGATAACTGCAAATGCGGGGAACTGACCAGCATCCGAAGCACCCTTAGCCATAGTGATAGATGCGCCCATCTCTACGCAGGCGTGAAGAGCCTGGAAGGGAGGTAAAGCACCGAGAGTGTAGCAACCGATATCGCCGAAGATGCGGGGATTCTCGTACTCGGCAGCAACCTCGTTCAACGCCTTGTACATATCGCGGTGGCCACAGCCCTGACACAATGCGGGGGGACGAGCTACTACGAGGTCATCAGCCTCCAAGTTCTCCAAAGCCTCCATGCCGAGCGACTTACGAACAGAGTCGGGGGTGAGCTCACCTACACGGGGAAGATCACCTGTCAAGCGACCCTTAACCGCAACTGTCGAGGGCACGATAGCGCGTACCATCTCCTCAACAACGGGCTGGCCCTCCTCCATAACGAGGATCTCCTTAGCGCCATCCTCTACCATCTTCTCGATAAGAGCCACGGGCAAGGGGTACTGCGACACCTTAACCACGCTACGCTCCTCTGCACCCGCTACATTCTCCATATAGTAGTTGTAGGCGATACCTGTGCAGATTACGCCAAGCTCAGGCTTTGAGCCCTTGCGGTAGAAGTTGTACTTCGACTCCAACGATGCCTTCATAAGGTCGTCCTGCTGCTCCAAGAGCTTCACATAGCGCTTCTTGGCGAATGCGGGGAGCAAAATCCAAGTGCGTACATCCTCAGGACGGTTGATCTCGTTCTGCTTGCGAGGCTCCTCGGTTACATTAACAACGGCACGCGAGTGAGCCATACGGGTAGTAACACGCATCAAAACAGGGAGCTTAACAGCCTCCGAGAGGTCGAACGCTGCACGGGTCATCTCGTAAGCCTCCTGCTGTGATGAAGGCTCGAAGATGGGCATCATAGCGAACTTGCCATAGAAGCGCGAGTCCTGCTCGTTCTGCGATGAGTGCATCGAGGGGTCATCGGCAGCTACCACAACCAAACCACCATTAACACCGGTCATAGCCGAGTTTACGAAGGGGTCGGCAGCAACATTCATACCCACATGCTTCATACATACCAAGGCACGCTTACCCATATACGACATACCGAGAGCACCCTCCATAGCGGTCTTCTCGTTGGTTGCCCAGCGGCAGAAAATCTTGTCCTGAGCCTCGCCACGCTTCTCCTCGCGCAGCTGAATGAATTCGGTAATTTCGGTTGACGGAGTACCGGGGTATGCATAGACACCCGACAGACCAGAGTCGATGGCGGCCTGAGCAATGGCCTCGTCACCGAGAAGTAGTTTTCTCATATCATTAAATGTTTTAGGTTTGTCTAATTGCCAAAGTTACAAAAAATTTTTTGAGGCACGAAATTTTTACGAAAAAAAGTGAAAAGAGTGAGAGCAATATGACCGAAGAGACCACAAAGACCATAGAGACCACAGGGAAGATGCGGACAAGGCTTTTTGTGATACCCTACCTCTCTCTAGTCCCTATGGTCTCTTTGTTCTCTCTTTTCCCTTTGGTCTTTCGCTTACTCTGGCTGCAAGACAATTACCACCAACTCGCTATCTGTGCCGATGCGGAAGGGAGGTCCCCAGAGCGAGAGACCTGAGGATACGATAATATCGGAATTTCGCCATTTGCGATAGCCGTAGCTCTGCTCATAAATAGCATCCGTAAGCCAACTTAGCGGCCACACCTGACCACGGTGGGTATGCCCCGATATATGGAGGTCAGCACCCTGCTCAACACTCTCCTTGATAGAGGACGGTTGGTGGTCAAGCACGATGGTGTAGCCCGCAAAATCGGCAATATCCTTAAGTGCCCTACGCTCACGATTCATCTTATCATCACGACCCACAATCGCTATCTCGCCAACGCGGGCAACGCTGTCACGAAGAAGCCTTATATTCGTTTTCTCGATAAACCTCTCAGTACTCTCTATTCCGCTGATATACTCGTGGTTACCCGCAACCATAAATACGCCATCAGGGGCTGAAATATTGTTAAGCACCTCCTCCATTCGTTGCTCCACGACAGGGCGCACGGAGTTGTCGATAAGGTCACCCGCGATAAGCACCATATCGGGATTTTGCTTATTTATCAGCTCCACATACTGCTCCAATGCCCTGCGGCTGGTGCCATAGCCAAGGTGCACATCGCTAATTGCCACAATGCGCTTGGGCGAGGTAATCTTTGCGCTACTAAACCTATGCTCGACAACCTTGGGATTGCGGTAGTGGACATAGCCAAGTTGCATTACGAATATGGTCAAAACGATGGCGATAAGAGTGCCATAGCGCAACGAGGGCACAACCCAATGCACGACATCAAAAAGGGTGATTGCAAGGATAGAGTAGAGCAGAAAAACGAGCCACACCGACCCTATATTAAACATCGCACGCATAAGGCTCTCGGGCAACGCCACATTGCGAAGGCCGATAGAGGCAAAGAGCATAAGAGCCATTGCCGAGATTGCCACAACGACCACAACACGCACCCAGACGGGCAACATATCCAGTGCAGTGAATATGCGCCAAGCAAGGAAAGCGTTAGCACCGAGGTAGACAACTAAAAATATGATTGCAAAGGGTATCACTCGCTACTCTTTTTTCGATAAGCCTCTCTTTTCGGCCTCCTGCTCCATAAGGGCATAGGCGGCATCGTAGTCGTTGGGGATAACACCATCGAGGATGGCATTCTTGATAACCTCCTTAATCTCGCCAATAACCGACGAGGGTGGAAGGCCATATATTTTCATAATCATATCGCCCGTGATAGGTGGCTGGAAATTACGCACCCTATCTCTCTCCTCCAAATCGTGCATCTTACGGCGTACAAGCTCGAAATTCTTAAGATAGAGCTGCACCTTGTTGTCGTTGCCAGAGGTGATATCCGCCTCGCAGAGCATCATCAGCTTCTCGACATCATCGCCCGCCTCAAACAGTAGGCGGCGAACAGCCGAATCCGAAACCATATCCTCGGAGAGCACAATGGGGCGCATGTGTAGGAAGACCATCTTCTGCACAAAGCGCATAGGCTCGTTTGTCGGCAACTTCAGACGGCGGAAGAGTTGCGGTACCATCTTCGAGCCAACCGCCTCGTGCTGGTGGAATGTCCAACCGAGGTTTCTATCATAGGCCTTCGTCACGGGCTTGCCGATATCGTGGAACAGCGCCGCCCAACGAAGCCATATATCATCGGTCTTCTTTGCCACATTGTCGAGGACCTTCATCGTATGCTCGAAGTTGTCCTTATGTGCGTGGCGACCACGGCGCTCGACACCCGCCATACGGTCGAGTTCGGGCAATACATACTTCAACAGTCCAGAAGTGCGCATCAGCATAAGGCCAATAGAGGGCACGGGCGATGCCATAATCTTCGACATCTCGACCGAGATACGCTCCTTGGTGATAATCTCGATGCGGTGTGCCTGGGCGATGATACCCTCGAAGGTCTCATCGTCGATATCGAAGCCAAGTTGCGAAGCAAACCTCACGGCACGCATCATACGCAGAGGATCATCCGAGAAGGTCTTCTCGGGGTCGCACGGCGTACGGATAATACAATCCTCCAAGTCGTACATACCCTCGAAGGGGTCTACCAACTGGCCAAAGCTATCGCGGTTGAGCGACCACGCCATAGCATTTATCGTGAAGTCACGACGACGCTGGTCGTCCTCCAACGAGCCCGGCTCGACCTGAGGGTTGCGCGACTCGGGTGAGTAGCTCTCTCTACGAGCGCCGACAAACTCCACCTCGGTGCCTTGCCAGCGCAACATTGCAGTGCCGTAGGTGCGATAAATCGTAACCTTTGCCTGCAACACACGGCCCAACTCCTCGGCAACCGCTACGCCGCTACCCACAACGACAACATCGATATCCGTAGAGGGGCGACCGAGGTAGTGATCACGGACATAGCCTCCCACCACATAGGCCTCAACGCCCATGCGGTCGACAACATCGCTAATGTGCTGAAATATCGGGTGAGATAGTGGCATCGACTACTTCTGCTGTGCGCGGCTGATGCAGCGCTGATAAATGGCCACGGTATTCTCCAAGCCCCAGTAGAGGGCATCGCTGATAAGTGCGTGACCAATAGATACCTCATCAACCCAAGGAATGCGCTCGATGAAGTATTGCAAATTCTCGGTGTTGAGGTCGTGGCCAGCATTAAGACCCAAGCCCACACGGCGTGCCTCCTCGGCGGCAGCAACATAGGGTGCAATAGCCTTCTCCCTATCCTCGGCATAGCCCGCAGCATAGGCCTCGGTGTAGAGCTCTACACGGTCGGCACCACACTCCTTGGCAGCCGTAACCATCTCGACAACAGGGTCGACAAAAATAGATACACGGATGCCCGCCTTATGGAAGCGGTCTGCCATAGCCTTCAAGAAGTCGCGATATTTCACCGTATCCCAGCCTGCCGACGAGGTGATAGCATCCTCGGCATCTGGAACGAGCGTAACCTGTGCTGGGCACACCTCCTCGACAAGCTCGCAGAAGCTCTCGATAGGGTTGCCCTCGACATTTAGCTCAGTGGCGATATTTGCCTTAAGCTCGCGGACATCCGAGTAGCGGATATGGCGAGCATCGGGACGAGGGTGTACGGTGATACCATCGGCACCAAAGCGCTCGATATTGAGTGCCGCCTGCAACAAATTGGGCATATTTCCGCCACGCGAATTACGCACAACGGCAATCTTATTGATATTTACGCTTAACTTTGTCATAATTTTTACTATCTTTGTAGTAGCAAAGTTACTATTTTTTTTCATTTCGCGGTATGAACATTATACTTTTTTCGCGCAAACAGGTCAATCATCGCCCCGAGCAACTCCGCACGATGCTCCGTATGATAGACTCTCTCGGCCTTGGCTACGCTATGAATGAGGAACTTGCATCGGTCGTTCACACGCTCCTCGGCATCGAGGTCGACGCGGACAAAATATTTCATCATCTACCCCACTTTACGGGCGACGATGTAGTGGTAACCTATGGTGGCGACGGCACGCTGTTGGAGGCTGTCGGCATGCTCGGTGGCAGACCCACACCCGTGGTCGGCATCAACTGCGGCCGCTTGGGCTATCTCACGGCAGATGATGGCGACGGCATAGAGCTACTTTTTAAGCGCATCGCACACCGCGAACTGAGCTTCGAACACCGCTCGATGTTGCGCATCGAAGGCGACTTCATAGGCGACAACAACTGCCTCGCTCTCAACGAGGTAGCCATTCACCGCCACGGCGCTACGATGGTATCTGTCGAGACCCTCATCAACGGCAACACCGTAGCCACATATCACGGTGATGGCTTAGTTGTTTCGACACCCACAGGCTCTACTGCCTACTCACTCTCGGCAGGTGGTCCTGTGGTAGACCCTGCGTGCAGATGTTTTGTGCTCTCGCCCCTCGCACCACACAACCTCACGATGCGCCCTGTGGTAGTGCCCGACAGCTCGCATATCACCCTGCGTCTCAACTCGCGTGGTGGCGAGGCCTTCCTATCGGCCGACAACCGCACCTTCACGCTCCACGATGGCGCCACCATAACCCTTAAACTTGCCACCGAGGAGCTAATTCTTGCCACACCACACAATAACACATTCTACGATGCGTTAAGAGATAAGATGATGTGGGGCGTCGATAAGCGCTAAGCTAAGCCTCTGCACCCGTTATCTCATAATAGTCTGAAAAACAGTCTATTGCGACATAATCTCGCGCTCGTGCGTGAAAATTTCACGCGCGGAGTTTGCGTTTTGTGAATTTATTTGCTTACATTTGTCGGATATTATGAACAAACATAGAGCCATACCACAACATATCGCCATCATTATGGACGGCAATGGCCGCTGGGCAAAGCAGCGCGGCAAGGAGCGTTACGAGGGACATATCGCCGGCGTTGAGTCGGTGCGTTCTTCGGTGAAGGCTGCCGTGCGCAACGGTGTCGAGTGGCTTACACTCTACGCCTTCTCGACCGAGAACTGGGGTCGCCCCGCAGCCGAGGTAGATGCCATCATGGCGCTCTTCTGCAAGACGGTGATGGGCGAGGCAAAGGAGCTTCGTGACCAGGGCGTGAGAGTAAAGATTATGGGCGAGCGTAGCCGCTTCTCGGAGGAGGTGCTCAAGATGATCAATTACATCGAGCAGACGACAGCCGATGCCGAGCGCCTGACGCTTGTCTTGGCATTCAACTACTCGTCGCGCCGTGAGATTACGCTCGGCGTACAGGATATCGCACGCCGCATTGCCGAAGGTACACTTAAGGTTGATGACATCGACGAGCAGACTATAAGCGACAGCCTTATGACCGCCCAGATGCCCGACCCCGATATGATTATCCGCACAAGTGGTGAGTGCCGCCTCAGCAACTTCCTGCTCTGGCAGTCGTCGTATGCCGAGTTCTACTTCCCCGATACTCTCTGGCCCGACTTTACGGAAGAGGAGTTCGACAAGGCTATCGAGGTATTCGCAAAGCGCGATAGGCGTTATGGTTTGGTAACTGAAACGAAGGAGTAAATGATGAGATACGCAAAGATACTCTTTGTCGCCCTGCTGGCGATTGTTGCCTCGATTAGTGCATCGTGGGCACAATCGACACGCTACACCATTGGCGACGATAGCAACAACGAGTTTATCGACACGGTAGATTTCGACCGCAACGCGCCGATGCTCACCGAGAGCGACAACAAACTTTACTATATTCGCAATATCAACCTCCACGGCGTGAAGTATCTCAACCACGACATTTTGAAGTCGTCGGCAGGTCTGGAGGAGGGCGACTCAATCTATCTTCCGAGCAAGTTTATCTCGAATGCAATGATGCGCCTTTGGGCACCTCGCTACTTCTCAAATATTCAGATTGGTGCCACCATTGAGGGTGACTCGGTGGACCTGGAGGTCTTCTTGCGTGAGCGTGCCCGCATCCTCAACTGGAAGTTCGAGGGAGTGTCATCATCAAAGGGCAAGGACCTCAAGGACGAGGTTTTGAAGCTTCGTCGCAACACCGAGCTCTCGGACTATGTCATCGACAAAAATGTCAAGCTTATCAAGGAGCATTATGCCGAGAAGGGTTTCCGCACTTGCGAGGTAGATGTACGCATAGAGAATGATACAACCTACGAGCAGTGTGTAAATGTCACATTCGATATCGACAAGGGTCCAAAAGTTAGGGTTGGTGTTATCAACTTTGAGGGTAACGACAACTTCGATGATAAGCGTCTGCGTCGCACTTTTAAGAAGACACACCAAAAGAGTTGGATGTTCTTCCTCAACCGCAAGCTCAAGGAGGAGGATTACGAGGCCGACAAAGAGCTGTTGCTCGATTTCTACAACTCACGAGGCTACCGCAACGCCACAATCCTCAGCGACTCTATCTACTTTATCGACGATGAGACCCTTGGCGTGGATATCCGTCTCTCGGAGGGCAACAAATACCATATCCGCAATATCAACTGGGTGGGTAACTCGGTATACTCTACCGAGCAGCTTGAGCAGATGTTCGGCGTACAACCTGGCGATGTCTACGACAAGAAGTCGATGCATAAGCGCTTGGGTATCGGCAAGGAGCAGAACCCCGAGGAGATGAGCATATCATCACTCTATCAGAACAATGGCTACCTGATGTCGCAAATCGAGCCCGCAGAGATTGTTGTGGGTCCCGACTCACTCGATATCGAGGTTCGCATCTTCGAGGGTAAGCCCTTTACAATCAACGATGTCGGCATCTCGGGTAATATGCGTGTTGATGACGAGGTTATCCGCCGTGAGCTCTATGTCCGCCCGGGTGAACTCTACAACCGCGCTCTCTTGATGCAGACAATGCGTACCCTTATGGGTATGGGTCACTTCGACGAGCAGGCCATCGCCCCCGATATCAAGCCCGTGAGCGACGAGCTTGTCGATGTCAACTGGCCTTTGCAGGAGAAGGCATCCGACCAGTTCAATATTGCCGGTGGTTGGGGCTCTGGTACCTTCGTAGGTTCGGTGGGTATCACGCTCAACAACCTCTCATTGCGCAACTTCTTTAAGAAGGGTGCTTGGCGACCCTACCCCTCGGGACAGAATCAGCGACTCTCGATTTCGGGTCAGACCAATGGCACATACTACAAGGCTTTGTCGCTTAGCTTCACTGACCCCTGGTTGGGTGGTCGTCGTCCTAACTCGTTCTCTGTGTCGGGCTATATCTCGGAGCAGAACAACGCCTACTATGTTTGGCAGAATGCTACGATGTACTACCGCTCGATGGGTCTTGCCATCGGCTTGGGTAAGCGCTTGCAGTGGCCCGACCCCTACTTCACCTTCTATGGTGAGTTGGGCTATCAGCGCTACAACCTCAAGGGCTGGGATTCGTTTATCATGAGCCAGGGTGTCTCAAATACCTTGTCGCTGAAGCTTGTCTTGCAGCGCTCGTCGGTAGATGCGCCTTTCTTCTCGCGTTCTGGTTCGGAGTTTACGCTCTCGATACAGGCAACACCCCCCTTCTCGTTGTGGGACGGCAAGAACTATGCTGATAAGAGCCTCTCGGAGCAGGATCGCTACCGCTGGATAGAGTTCCACAAGTGGTTGCTTAAGAGTCGTTGGTACTTCCCGCTATCGGCTAACCAGAACCTTGTCTTGATGCTCGGCGCCGAGATGGGTTACTTGGGCCACTACAACAAGAACAAGATTTCGCCCTTTGAGCGCTTCGAGATTGGTGGCGACGGTATGACAGGCTATAATATATATGGTGTAGACATCATCGCCCTGCGTGGTTACGAGGATGGCGCTCTCGACCCCTCGCAGTACTACTCTGTGGCATACAACAAGTACACTGTGGAGCTACGCTACCCCGTAATCCTTAAGCCTAGCTCGTCAATCTATGTCCTCGGCTTTTTGGAGGGTGGTAACGGCTTCAACTCTTGGAAGGAGTTCTCGCCATTTAAGATTAAGCGCTCGGCAGGTATCGGTGTCCGCCTCTACCTCCCCGTTGTCGGCATGCTCGGCATCGACTGGGGTTATGGCTTCGACCCTGCTTATGGCAAGACCAAGCCCAGTGGCTCGCAGTTCCACTTCGTGATGGGTCAGCAGTTCTAATGATTAGTTGTTAGTTTTAAGCTATTAGTTGTTAGAAATTGAGAAAATATGGCGTGGTGGCAATAATATTGCATCTTTAAGCGCTTATATAATTAGGAATGTAAAACTTAAACTGAATACTACTATGAGAAAATGTTTGTTTTTGATGGCAATCGCCCTTTTGTCCGTGACTTTCGTTTCGGCACAGAACTATATGGTGGTAAATAGCGAGAAGGTATTTAAGTCGCTTACCAGCTACAACAACGCTCTCGAGACCCTCGACGACCTTGCTGAGAGCTACCAGAACACCGTAGACCAGAAGTTTGCTGCTGTGGAGCAGATGTACAACAGCTATATGCAGCAGCGCGCATCGCTCTCGGAGAGCTACCGTCAGCAGCGCGAGAAGGCTATCCTCGATGCTGAGGCCGAGGCTACGGAGTACCAGGAGAAGATTTTTGGCACCGACGGTACACTGATGCAGAAGCGCTTGGAGCTTATCCAGCCCATTCAGGACAAGGTGTTTAGCACCATCGAGAGCTATGCAAAGCGCTATGGCTACGACCTGGTTATCGACTCGGCATCCAACCCCACCCTCCTCTACAACTCTGAGAAGGTGGACTTCACCGACCGCATTATCGAGGCATTGCGATACTAATAAGACGCGAAATAACTGATTGAGTAACAAATAATTATTAAGGAATGAAGAAGATTTTGAAACTGACCCTTGCCGTAGCACTTATGATGTGCGCTACGGTAGCATCGGCTCAGAAGTTTGGCCGTGTAGACCTTGCAGCTATCGTACCCAATATGCCAGAGTTCAAGGAGGCACAGACCAACCTTGAGGCTTACGGCATGGACTTGCAGAACCAGCTCGAGCAGATTCAGGTGGAGTTCAACCAGAAGTATGCTGAGTATGAGAAGAACCGTGCAACCTACACCGACACTATCCGCCAGATGAAGGAGAGCGAGTTGCAGCAGTTGCAGCAGCGTTTCCAGGAGTTCCAGCAGATTGCACAGCAGGATATCCAGCAGAAGGAGGCAGAGCTTATGGAGCCTATCTACAACAAGGCAAACGAGGCTGTTAAGGCTGTTGCCGTAGCAGGTGGCTATATGGCTATCTTCAGCACCGCTGGCGATATGGCGACATCGGCAGGTTTGGCATACTTCGACCCCGCAGCGCTCACCGACATTACTGCTGATGTTAAGAAGAATCTCGGCATCGAGTAATTTCTTGTGAAAAGGGATCATTCTCGACCCATCTGTAAAAGTAAGACCCCTCGGGCTGTACTTCAAGTACTATCCCGAGGGGATCTTCTTTTCAGATGAGCCAAGCCTAACCCCTTTTGACAAGAAATTGGAGGGTGGGGCACTGGGAGGAAGTAGCCAAAGACCATTAAGACCTTAGGACCATAAGACTTTAAGATTTTTCTTATGGTCCTATCGTCTTACTTGTCATACCGTCTTAAAAAATCTCTTCCCTCTTTCCCCTTTGAACTTTGCACTTTGCACTTTTTAATTTATCTTTGTAGGCTAAGAGCGAAACAAGATGAACGAAGATATACTACAAGGACTTAACCCTGCACAGCGTGAGGCAGTTACCAACTTTGATGGCCCCTCGCTAATCATTGCAGGAGCAGGATCGGGCAAGACACGAGTGCTCACAACACGCATAGCGTGGATGTTGGCACACGGCGTAGAGCCCCAGTCGATACTCGCCCTGACCTTTACCAATAAGGCGGCCCGCGAGATGCGTGAGCGTATCGAGAAGATTGTAGGTCCGCGTGCCCGCTTTATCCGTATGGGTACATTCCACTCGGTGTTTGCCCGCCTGCTAAGGGAGAACGCCGAGCGCATAGGCTTTCCGCAGAGCTTTACTATCTATGAACCTACCGATGTCAAGAATGTAATCAAGGCTATCGTCAAGGATTTTAATCTATCGGAGGAGCGCTACAAACCGCAGAATGTCGCTGCCCGCATCTCGATGGCGAAGAACTGCCTAATAACGCCTGGAGCATATATCGCCAACGCCACACTCGGCGCAGAGGATAGAGAGCTTAAGATGCCCGAGGTGGGCGCTATATATGGCGAATACTGCAACCGCTGTAAGCGCAACGGCGCTATGGACTTTGATGACCTGCTGTTGCAGACCAACATCCTACTGCGTGATGCCCCAGAGGTATTGGCAGCGTATCAGGAGAAGTTCCGCTATATTCTCGTTGACGAGTATCAGGATACGAACATGGCGCAGTATATCATCGTGCGCCGTTTGGCGTTGAAGCACTCCAATGTATGCGTTGTGGGCGATGATGCGCAGAGCATCTACGCCTTCCGAGGTGCAAAGATTGAAAATATCCTATCGTTCCAGCGCGACTACCCCACCACGAAGGTCTACAAGCTTGAGCAGAACTATCGCTCGACACAGACCATTGTCGATGCTGCCAACTCGCTTATCAAGCACAACTCACGCCGATTGGAGAAGAAGTGTTTCTCGGCAGCCGACCAGGGCGAGAAGATACGCCTGGTGCGTGTCTTGGAGGACCACTACGAGCCTTTGGAGGTGGCGATGGATATCAAGGATAGGGCAAGAGATGGTGCCGAGTGGCGCGACTTTGCCATCCTCTACCGCACCAACAAACAGCACGGCTTGTTCGAGGCAGCCCTTACTCGTCGCGGTATTCCCTATCGTGTATACAAGGGCATGTCGCTATTGGAGCATAAGGATATCCGCAACCTACTCGCCTACATAAGCCTTATTATCAACCCCAACGACGATGAGTCGTTCAAGCGCATCATCAACTACCCTGCCCGTGGCATTGGTGACACGACAATAGCGCGTATCGAGCAGATAGCCAAGGAGCGAGGCACATCGATGTGGCAGGCTATCGACGAGCTAACGCGCACGGCGGAGGTAAATGCCGTAGAGAAGGTTGTCGTAAAGAAGGTTTCGGACTTCGTATCGCTTATCAACGCCCTCTCGTTGGAGCGCTCGAAGCTCACAATCACCGACTTTGGCAAGGAGGTACTCGCCCGCACGGGCATTATGCACCTTTTGGAGTCGGAGCAGAAGATCGAGAACGAGACATCGAAGGACTACTTAGAGCAGGTCTTGGCGATGATGTCGTCGTACGAGGATGAGTGCCACCGCGATATGGAGGAGGGTTTGCGCGAGGAGGGTGACGAGCCCACCATCGACGAGTGGATGCAGAATATCATGTTGCAGACCGACCAGGATAACGACGACGATGGCAACCGCGTGACACTGATGACCATTCACTCGGCTAAGGGCCTTGAGTACGACTATATCTACATTGCCGGCATGGAGGAGGGTCTGTTCCCATCGAGCCGTTCGGTGGAGTCGTTGGAGAATATCGAGGAGGAGCGACGACTGATGTATGTGGCCATCACACGCGCCAAGAAGGCGGCGATGCTCTCATTCTCCGAAACGCGCCGTGTATGGGGCAAGACAGAAAATACCCAGCCAAGCCGCTTCCTCAAGGAGATAGACCCCGACTACCTCGATGCCAACTTCGATATCGAGGAGCTACACGGTAAAAATCGTTGGGAGCGAATGGTGGAGGATCGCCCACAGAGGGAGAAGCCCTCGTTCGAGGCGCTGCGCAACCGCTACGATATTCGTCGTGGTGGCCAGTATAGCAACCGACCCGCTGCAGAGCGCCCCAAGCAGAGCCCAAGCCCCGAGATAATCTCGACACCACCCCCCGTAGACCCCCGTCGTGCGGGTATGCGTTCGGTGGGTGTTAGAGCCACAGAGAGCGCAGCAAATGCCTCAACCACAGCACCTTCGGCGCTCGGACCTTGCGCCTACAAGGTGGGCGACAGAGTCGTTCACCCCAAGTTTGAGGGCGGCACAATCGAGCGTATCGAGCCACTTTCGACCGACCACAAATTGGTCGTAAACTTCGATAAGTTTGGCACGAAGACGCTCCTTGCCAAGTTTGCAAAACTAACCAAGGAGTAGCCATGCGAGAGATAACGCTATCGGTCGTTATGACCACCTACAACCACGAGCGCTATATCGCTCAAGCCATCGAGAGTGTGCTGATGCAGCAGACATCGTTTGGCGTGGAAATCGTTGTGGGCAACGACCGTAGCAGCGACCGCACACAGGCCATCGTCGACGACTACCGAGCACGCTATCCAGAGTTTATCCGCACCGTCGAGAGCACGGAGCGACTGGGTATGAGGGCGAACTATCGCCGATGTGTCGAGGCTGCCGAGGGAAGATATATTGCGATGCTCGATGGCGACGACTACTTTACGGCCTACGATAAGTTGCAGAAGCAGGTCGAACTACTCGACCAAAATCCCGATGTCGGCATGTGCTACACCCGTTCGCGTCGTATCGACCAAGATGGCAACACTACGATTTACCCCGAGGGCGACTGCCTAACATCATTCGATGCGATGCTTAGGCGCAACCCTGCCGAGAACTGCACCGTCGTGGCACGCCGCGACCTTGTCCTGCAGTATTACAGCGAGGTACGCCCCGAGGAACACCCCGAATGGCTCACCGATGATCTGCCGATGTGGCTATGGTTTGCTGCACGCAGTCGCTATATGGCGCTCGACCGCCCTACGGCCGTGCACCGTGTGCTCACGCACAGCGTGAGCCACAACCCCGACTATCGTAAGAAGCTACAATTTGTAGACTCGTTGGCCGATATAAGCCTCTGGTACGACGAACATTACAACCACGCGAAACTACACCACGAGCTACTTGTTTCGAAGCAGAATACCGCCCTATGGTTGCTCTCCTTCAACGGCTCGGTCGGCGAGTATATCCGCCGTTGGTGGAGCGATATTCGTAGCGAACGAGCATTAATAAAGAACATTGCCTCATACGGCCTATTTGTAAAGAAGATAGCGTGGCGTATGTGGCGCAAAACCGATAAGCGATGACCACCAAAGAGCGCTTTAAGCGATGCGTAGAGTATTTTAGCGAGGCGATGCCTGTGGCAGAGAGCGAACTCGATTATAGCAACCCCTTTGAGTTGTTGGTTGCCGTTGTGCTCTCGGCGCAATGCACCGACAAGCGTGTAAACATCACCACCCCCGCCCTATTCTCGGCATACCCCACAGCCGAGGCTATGGCAGAGGCAAGCGAGGAGGATATCTACCGCTATATTCGCTCTATCTCCTATCCCAACAACAAGGCGAAGCACCTTGTGGCGCTTGCAAAAAAACTTGTAGCGGAGTATGGTGGCGAGGTACCCACCGACCTCGATGCTTTGCAGACCCTGCCAGGCGTAGGTCGCAAGACGGCCAATGTCCTTGGCGCTGTGCTTTGGGGCAAGGAGGTGATGCCCGTAGATACGCATGTTTTCCGCGTAGCTGCACGCATAGGCCTCTCGCGCAACGCCCGAACACCGCTTGCAACAGAGCGACAGTTGGAGGCAGGCTTCCCCTCGGAGCTACTACCGATAGCTCACCACTGGCTAATCCTTCATGGCCGCTACACCTGCATAGCACGCAAGCCCAAGTGCGACAAGTGCGGCCTTACCGAGATATGCAAATACTTCAATAGCAATAAATTATAATCTAAACGGTTTATATATGAAATATGACATTTTTATAAGCTATAGCCGCAAGGATTACGATATTGTAGCACGCATTTGCAAGGAGTTAGATAAATACAAAGGAATATCCTATTTTATTGATAAACCGAGGATAAAAATTGGCAACGATTTTCCAGAGGTTATTGCCGATGCCATATTGAATAGTCGGATATTTTTACTTATAGCAAGCGAGAATTCATATACCTCAAAATTTACAAATAGTGAGGTTGCATTTGCTCATAAAAATAAATCGAAAGATTGTATCATTCCATATATCATAGATGACAGTTCACTACCTATTGGCTTAGACTTAGTTTTAAGTAGTACTGATTACAAAACTGCTAACCAAATTTCAATAGTAGATTTATGTCGTGAGCTCTCCGTTAGACTCAATAAGAAATTAGAAGTCAGCCCATCCAAAATAGGCGTCAAGCAAATGATAAAGATAGGCTACTGGATTGTCTTTGCTATACTATCATACTGGATATGTTCAAGTTGTGTTACAACCCTGCAGCTAACAGGCGTGTTTGATAGCATAAGCGATATCTATGCTGATACATTATTATGGATAATAGTATGTGGATGGTGGGCAATATTAGTTATTGCTATTAGAGAAATGATCAGAGAAAGTCTTATTCTCGACGATAATAAACAATTCTTATTAGGAATATTCGGTGCAACAACAATGGGAGTGCTAGTCTTTACTCCATCTATCACGCATTCATTATATTTGCATTTTCAATTAAAGTCTGATATTAAATCAGAAATATCACTACTACATGAGCATTTAAGTTATATGCCCGCTGATAACACTGAGTTAAAAAATGAATTAGAGGCTATTAACAATAAGATTGATAATAAAGAGTTAGATATTTTAGATCGGCACAATGCTATCGAAGTCAAAAATACGATTGATAAGTCATATCGACATTTGAAAGAGTATTATACAAAAAACGAAACTAATATTGCAACTAAACAGCTATTTGTTAGGGAACATAGCAAGCTCATAGATTACTACTCTATATTTAATGCGTGGAAGACACAAATAAAAGAGGGGTTGGAAATGGAATATACCATATCTATGATTATCTCAATTATTATCGCAGTACTTATTGTTTCACTCATAAATAAACTGTAACACAACAAATTATGAGAAAGCTACTTTTTGCCATTATAGCCATGCTTGCCGTGGCATGCGCCTCGCCATATATCCCGTCGATAGACAACCCCACACCTCCGACAAACGAGGATAGCGACATCATTGCCTATATCGACAAGCGCCTTGCGGAGGAGTATTATTGGCTCGACGAGGTGGAGGAGAAGTCGGCATCGTTTAACCGTAGTCAGCAGTGGGAGAACTATCTTGATGACTCACTTCTAAAGCTTACTACAAATGGTGACGATGGCCACGCAAACAAAGATGGCTCTCGCACTCTCTACTCATATATTCGTGAAATTGACGACAATACGCGCGCCGAGACCACAGGTTTTGGCATCTCGTTGCACTACACCATAGCAATTGTCGACAAGGACAATGGCTACTACGGCTTTATCATCGAGGATGTATATGCCAACTCACCCGCCGAGCAGAGCGGTATCAAGCGTGGCGATGTCATCACACAGGTCAATAGCGATTATATCACACATAGCAACTACTACACGCTATTCAACGCCATTGAGAACAATAGCACTACATCGCTAACACTCAACCTTTTGCGACAGACCGACAAGGAGCCGTTTAGTGCCAAGCTTTCAAAGAGCTCATACCAGCCCACTACCGTGGCTCACCACGAGGTGTTCACAATCGAGGGCTACGACCGCAAGATTGGCTACCTAGTATACACAGGCTTTGAGTCGGAATACGACGACGGACTATTAGCCGCCATTGGCAACCTCTCGACAGATGGTGCCCAAGAGCTAATTCTCGACCTACGCTCAAATGGTGGAGGCTCGGTGATATCGGCTATCAAGCTCGCATCATCGCTACTTGGTAGCACCTACAATGGCACACTATTCTGCTCTGTTGAGCGCAACCCTCGTAACGACTCGTCGGAGACAAAATCGGAGTTTAACCTAGAAGATACGGGCATATCACTTGGTATCAACCGCCTCACCGTTATCGCATCGGGATATAGTGCCTCGGCATCCGAGATTATCATCGAGGGTCTGCGTGGCATCGACATCCCCGTGACAATCGTCGGTTCAACCACCGAGGGCAAGAACTGCGGTATGGATGTTACACGCCGTCATATCGGCTCAACATATCTGGAGTATGCCCCCATCACCTTTATGTGCTTCAATGCCAAGGGATTTGGCGGCTGGGGCGAGGGTATCGCACCCGATATCGACCTCACCACAGATAACGCAATAGGTATCTCGGATAAGAACTACCCCATACCTCGTGCCGAGTGGGGCGACAGAGAGTATGATATCGGCCTTGTTGCCGCCATCGCCTCAATAACGGGAATGAAGGTATCGACCTCCGCAACCCGCGCAACAACCACCGATAGCGACTTTACACCAGCAATCGCTCTCGAGCGACCAATAGGTGGAACGCGAGTGTATAGATAAAAGAGAGTTGTTAATTTTTAGTTATTAGTTGTTAGAAAAAGCAATTAGAAATATTAGAGAGTTTAAGGATAAATGTCGGTAGCGCTTCACTAAATTCCCTAATCTCCCTAATTTCACTAAATTCCCAAAATTCTGCTTATAACACCCACACTCGCAACACCTCTTTTTAAAAATTTTTTCGCTAAAATTTTGGAGATTGGGAAATTATCTCTATATTTGCACTCCGATTGGGGATAACCCAGCGAAAATGGTCTGATGGCCGAGTGGCTAGGCAGAGGTCTGCAAAACCTCGTACAGCGGTTCGAATCCGCTTCAGACCTCACTAATTATTGCAGAGCAGACGACTTAATAAGTCGTCTGTTTTGTTTTATGGTGTGTATCAACTCTTAGGTCGATAGGACAAGTAAGACGACAGGAAAAAATCCTAATGGTCTTATGGTCCTATGGTTTCAAGGTCCTATAATCTAACAATCCCCCCCCCTGCACTTCGCCCTGCATTTTGGGCGGTTCACCCTATACTTTTTCGCTTTTAACCCCATAATGCACAATATTTCCAAAAAAATAACTACCTTTGTAATAACCAAGGTAGACCCCAAAGAAAAAAGTTTATCTGTTGGGTACGACCTTTGCCCCATGAAGCGTTATATAAAGTGAAAAACTATACAACTATGAGAAGGTTTGTAATGATATGCTCCGTGGCCGCAGCATCACTCTTGCTCGGCAGTTGCACAGCTCTATGGAATTCGGCATCGTATGGTGCCAGCGACCTATATCGCACCGACAATCGCACCGAGGTAGCAAATCGTCTGAAGGCTCAGGCCGAGGCCGAGAGGGCTGAGGCTGAGGCTCGTCGTGCTCAGTGGGAGGCACGCTTGGCCGAGGAGGAGGCAGCACGCGCCGAGCGTGAATACTACGCATCGTCGTACTACGACGAGGAGCCCAACTACAACAACATCGTTGCCGACGACTATAGCAGCGCCTACGCTCGTCGTCTTTACGGCTTCCAATCGCCCAACTACCGCATGCCGTCGAGCTACTACAGTCTATCGGCAAATCGTGCTCTGTACTATGCATCGGCATACGACCCTGCATTCTACAATGTAATGGTATCGGGTGACCAGGTATGGGTTGAGCCAAAGTACATCACCTCGATGTTTGGCTCATGGGGCGCTGTCAACATCTCATTCGGTCTCTACTCGTCGCCATGGAACTTTGGCTGGAACTTCTACACCCGTCCTGGCTACTACTCATGGTGGGGCTATCCGCACTACTCGTGGTACGACTGGAACTGGAACATCTGCTATCACGGCCACCACTACCACCACTACGACTGGTGGTGGGGAGGTTACTACCCACACCATCACAACCATGGTCACGGCTACAACCCTGCGCCTCCGCGTCCGCCACAGCACCGTCCCGACCACACTCGTCCGGGCTACAACGACAACAACCGTCCCGGCTACAACCACACAACAGGCTCAGGAGCTTCGGCAGGTCGCCCCAACGAGAACCTCAACGGCAACCGCGTGAACACCGGTAACCGCTACCAGTCGCCCACCAATAACCGCGTGGAGAGCATAGTAAACACCACTACCACCACACGCCCAGGTGGCAACCGTGGCTCGGTATCGACAGGTGTCTACAACGGAGGTTTCACCTCGGTAGGCTCTTCGAGCAACAAGGGCACTGGCACCACCATAGGCTCATCGTCAAACAACCGCTATAGCTCAAGCGATGCCAAGGTGAGCACCAGCGTCAGTGTAGGCTCATCAAGTTCGTCATCGAACAAGAGCCACAGCTCGGCAGGCAACTTCCGTGGCTCGTCGACCTCGACAAGTCGTAGCAACTCGTTCAGCGCAAGCTCAGCACTCGGCAGTAGCTCATCATCATCGAAGGGCACATCGGTAACAGGTGGCGGCTCAACATCGACCCGCCGTGGCACTACCGTAAGTTCGTCATCGAATAAGAAGAGCTCATCGGCTACCGTGCGTGGCACATCGTCAAGTTCATCGAACCGTTCGTCATCATCAAGCTCGTTCCGTTCGTCAAGCTCGTCGAGTCGCAGTTCTTCAAGCTCATCGAGCTCGTATCGCAGCACTCAGCAGTCAAGCTACAACGCTACACACACCGGCTTGGGTAGCTCACGCTCATCGTCGAGCAGCTCATCGGGTGGTGGCTACTCTTCGGGTAGCTCACGCTCGGGTGGTGGCACAACATCATCACGCCGTTAAAACTTAAAAAATGAGGAGTATGCCTCAACCGCGGCATACTCCTTGTTTCCCTACCACCAAACTTAACGCACTATGAAAAAGCTATATACCTTGGTTGCCGTAGCCCTCTTGGCAGTGGCTGCAGCACCCCGACTCTCGGCACAAACCGTCAACTTCGGTGGCACAGCGCTGAATAACGACATAATCACCTGGGGTGATATCTACAACCTATCGAATACAGCCCATAACTACGGCACAGCACGCTCTATGGCTATGGGTAACGCCTTTACGGCCTTGGGCGCCGATATGGTCTCGGCATCGCTCAACCCCGCAGGTATCGGTATGTATGTCGAGAGCGATATCAGCCTATCGCCCATGATGCAGTTTACCAAGAGCCCCACACGCGGTGGCGAGCCCTACTACAATGGTGTACCACGCCGTGAGCAGACCTTCAAGGATCGCACATCACGCTTTGGCATGTCGAGCATAGGTGGTGTATTCACCGCTTATCGTGGCACAGGCGCTGTAACGAATGTAAATGTCGGCTTTGCCTACAACCGCATCGCCGACTTTAACCAGAGCTACCGCAACGCCTCGCTTGGTAACTCGTTTATCAACTCTATGGCAAACATCTTCCGCTCAATGTCAGACATCGACCGTTTGCAGACCGATGCAGATGGCCGTATGGACTTTGGCAACGACCCCTACTATTGGGGCGCTGTGCTCGCCTACAAGAATGGTCTTACGAACAAGGACGACCAGGGTTGGTTTATCGACCGTATCTCGCCCGATGCCGAGATTGACCAATATTCGGCAGTTCAGACCCGTGGCTCGATTGGCGAGTATGCCATCACTTTCGGCATGAACTTCGTCGATAAGTTC
>JAGBYO010000107.1 GCA_017628735.1 Alistipes sp.
CATTCTTGAAGGGTCGGGGACAGATAAAGAGCATCTGCTCCTTGTATTTTGCCATATCTATCTCACGACGCTCCATACTCTCGGTGTCGAACAACTCCAACCAGAAATCGGGGCTTTGCTCGCCGGGCATCTGATACTTATCTGAGAACAATTCGGGGCGCTCCTTGAGGATGTTGATTACCCAGAAATCCTCGAGCATCTCGGTGTTGCTGCTTACCGTAGCAAAGTGCTTCGAGTCGGGCGACCACTGCAAATATACTCGGTAGCGCTCATCGGGCTTAATCTGCTCGATGCAATCCTCAAACCAGTGGTAGGCGTTGTGTGCCTCGGCATCGGTCGTAATGGCGTGCTCAACGATAGTTGAGTCCTTGGGGTCTTTGATAAACTTCTCGACATCCTCGGTGGTCATATAGTGGAGGTTGTAGTTCTTCTCATATACCGCAATACGACCATCGGGCGACACATTAGCCCACGCAGGATAGCGACCCTCACGCTCCTCAATCTTGGTAAGCTCCTTGGTAGCGATATCCCACCTGAAATGGAACTTTACGGGCTTGCCCTCGGCATCCTTTGGCGAGTAGTCGTTGTTCTCGACCATCACCTTCGAGGGCATAATGTCGAACAACACATACTTATCCTCCTTAAGCTCCATATTCTCAATAGGAAGATGCTGAGCATCAAAGGGATAGTTGGTTGCCAATGTTACCTTCTCGGCCAACTCTGCCATCGACCAAAGTTCGGTCTCGGAGCCACGCACGGCATCTACGATGTAGTAGTTGATAGCATCGAGTGTCTGCCAACGATACCAGAATTTTGTCTCGCCCTTGAACCAGTTGGGGCGGACTACGGTCTGAGGTACCATACGGCGCATCTTGGCGGGCGAGAACTGCTCGGCAAGGTTGTAGTTGGGCTTCACGGCCTCGGGCTCGTTACCCTCTGCCACGGCTGTCGACGCAAGCATCGCCGTAGCAACGAACAATAGTGAAAGTTTCTTAAGCATATTTAAGGTTTATTTGTTAGTATCGGACTTAACCGAACAAAGATACGAAAAAAAGATGAAAGATGAAAGAGCAAAGATGAAAGATATGGAATTTTGTTTTTTTTATCTCTTTGCTCTTTGCTCTTTGAACTTTGCTCTTTTTTTTGTATCTTTGCGCGATTCTTTTGATATAATCAAAAAAACACAAGGTAGGTTCTATAAATTAGTTCGAGTTGATTTTGGAGATTATTTTGAGTATATCACTCGTCTATTCTGAAGGAGCAATGCGGGCATTGTAACTGAGGAAAGATGAGTTAGAGACCAAAATAAGTCCAAAAGCAACCGAAATAGAATCTGCCGAGACAAGGATTAAAATATTAACTAATTTATAGAACATACCTCAATGGCAGTTGAATTAAAAGACCTTACCAAGAGCGATGAGAACTACTCGCAGTGGTACAACGATTTGGTTTTGAAGGCAGGCTTGGCAGAGAACTCTGCTGTGCGTGGCTGTATGGTTATCAAGCCCTATGGCTATGCAATCTGGGAGAAGATGCAGGATGTCCTCGACCGTATGTTCAAGGAGACAGGCCACGAGAACGCCTACTTCCCCCTCTTTATTCCCAAGTCATTCTTCTCGCGCGAGGCAAGCCATGTTGAGGGCTTTGCTAAGGAGTGCGCGGTGGTTACCCACTATCGCCTCAAGAACGACCCCGACGGCAATGGCGTTGTTGTAGACCCCGCAGCGCGTTTGGAGGAGGAGCTTATCGTGCGCCCCACCTCGGAGACTATCATCTGGAATACCTACAAGAATTGGATTACATCATACCGCGACCTGCCCATCTTGTGCAACCAGTGGGCTAATGTTGTGCGTTGGGAGATGCGTACCCGCCTCTTCTTGCGTACCGCCGAGTTCCTCTGGCAGGAGGGTCACACCGCACACGCCACAGCCGAGGAGGCTATGGAGGAGACCGAGCGTATGATTAATGTCTATAAGACCTTCGCCGAGGAGTGGATGGGCGTGCCCGTTATCGTTGGTCACAAGTCGCCCAACGAGCGCTTCGCAGGTGCTGTCGACACCCTCACTATTGAGGCGTTGATGCAGGACGGCAAGGCATTGCAGAGTGGTACTTCACACTTCTTGGGTCAAAACTTCGCCAAGGCATTCGATGTTCAGTACACCAACAAGGAGGGCAAGCAGGATTATGTATGGGCAACATCTTGGGGCGTTTCGACACGCCTTATGGGTGCCTTGATTATGGCTCACTCGGATAATAATGGCTTGGTATTGC
>JAGBYO010000108.1 GCA_017628735.1 Alistipes sp.
AGTCTCGTTTTCCGCTCCAAGTCCAAAAGTTTTGAGGACAAAATCAAGCAAAACCCTTTGAAACATCGTTTCAGAGGGTTTTTCATTTGTTGTCGGTAGGTATCGCTCCGACTTCGTGGAGCCCCTACTCGACATAGCCAGAACCTCGAAGTGTCCCTCCGAATATCAACCGTGAAAATAAGGGACACTTACTCCGAAATGAGGGGACACTTTGATATTTTTTCGGCTTTCCACAAACTTCTCAGCTGACAGTTGCCTACACTTTCTAAAAAACAGTCAGATGAAAAGTACATTCAGAATCCTATTCTACGCAAAGTGGGAGGCAAGTGACGAGGCAAGGATGCTCCCAATCTATGTTCGCATTACAATCAACGGCACAAAGGCGCGTTTCAGCCTTAAAATCCGTGTGTCAGAGAAAATCTGGGACGCCAAGAGTGGTCGTGCCATCGGGCATAGCCACGAAGCTCTGCAAGCCAACCGCTACCTCGATAGTGTTGTTACCCGCATAAATACCATATATTATCGCCTGTGCGAGCAGAGCGAGGCTGTGACGGCACAGATGGTGCGCGATGAGTTTCTCGGCGTAAAAGCGCCCAGCAAGACGCTCCTTTCGGTGTTTGCCGAGTTCAACGATAGGCAGGAGAATCTTATCGGCGTGGATATTACGCAATCGACATTTAATAAGTTCGACTTGACATTTCGTCGCCTGGAAGAGTTCCTGCGAGTGAAACGCAATCGACCAGATATCCCCGTATCGCTCGTCGATAGGGATTTTGTGCTCGACTTTGAAGCCTATTTGAAGGTCGATTACCGCCTGCAAGCCAACTCTGCCGAAAAGTTGATGCGCATCTTTAAGCGCATTACCACGATGTGTTTTAAGAGCGGACTGATGGCAAAAGACCCTTTCTGCGATGTGCGATTAAAGAAGGTCAAGAAGGATAGAGGTTACCTGACTCGCCACGAATTGGAGCTGATACTCAACTATAAACCAACGAAGAAACGATTGGAAAAGGCGCGCGATGTCTTTGTGTTTTGCTGTTTCACGGGGTTTGACTACTCGACCACTGCATCATTGACCGAACAAAACCTTGTTTTGGCGGACGACGGCTCGATGTGGATTGAGACGCACCGAGTTAAGACCGGTGTTGCATCAAAAGTCAAGCTGCTCGATATACCGCTTTCAATCCTAAAAAAGTACGAGCCGACCCGCATTAACGGCTATTTACTGCCCGTGTTGAGTAATGCCAAATACAATCTCTACCTCAAAGAGATAGCCGCCACATTGGGCATCCAGAAACGCGTAACCTCGCACCTCGCCAGGCACAGCTATGCGGTCATACAGATCTCTTTAGGCACAGATATTTACACCGTATCGAAGATGCTAACGCATAAGAATGTTACCACCACGCAGATATACGCCGACCTTGTGAACTCCAAGAAACGCGAAACTGCCAATAAGATTTCGCTGAAGTAACATTATTAGTCTTTATCATACAATTTATTCAATAGTAAATGGTCCGCTAGATCTTACTTCTACCAAAACTGGTGCCCCCGTATAATCTAATGTGATACCTTCAGTTGGACATCCAATCTCAATATGTGGCAATGTCTCAAATTTAGCAGTTTTTAATTTTTCTTCAAGATATCCCATTTTTGATTGTTCATATTGCTCTTGCAATATCTTTTCTTCAGTTTTCTTTTGATCTA
>JAGBYO010000109.1 GCA_017628735.1 Alistipes sp.
AATGTTGGTCTTTTTTTTAGGTTAAATCAGCCCACGCTTTTCGAGGGCTTCGCGCAACTTATCAATGCCATAGCGAAAACGCGATTTGGCGGTTGTGAGAGGGATGTTGCAAATCGAGGCAATCTCGTCAAATTGACGACCGCCATAGATTCGCAATCGGATTACCTCGCTCTGCTCATCGGGTAGGGACGCCATCAGTCATTCGATCAATCGAAACTCTTGTTCGAAATCTTTCGGAGCGAGGTCATCGCTACTCAATGTGTCGAGCGTTTCGGTGGTCGCAAAGTGTCGCCGAGAGCGTAAAGCCGAAGTGCAACTATTTGTCAATGAGCGATAAACATAGCCTTTCAGGTCTTCAATCTCAGCAAGTCGTGCACCCTGTTTCGAGAGCCGCAGATAGAGGTCTTGCACCACATCGTCAGCTTCGGCGGCAGACCCCAACCGATAGCAGGCATATCGAAACAGATTATCGCGCTCGGACTGCATTAGCTCAGCGAGGCGGGTGAGTTGTTTGTTTACTGTTGATAGTTTCATAATTTGTTTTCGTTTGTTGGAGACGCGCTTCCGAATATATAACGCTCAGAGTTCGAAAAAGACTTAACGCCCTCGCAAATTTATCGAAAAAAGGGCAATCGGCAGAGCTAACCACCGATTGCCAATGATGTGATTAGAGTGAGTTTAGAGAATTTCAACTTACTGAAATTCAGAAATATCCGCTTTATCGAATCGCATTTTGGGGAGGATTGTACGCATAAGACTCTACCGCAGGTCGGAAAAGAGGATGGATAATATCCGAGTCCGTTTTGCCGTAGGCGCAAGGCAACGCCTTGCAACAAACCCCTCTCTTCACAAGGGCAGGGGTTTGGGGTGGGATGCAAATATAAGACTCGACTATATCCCAATTTGCACGACCAGGCTCGAACTGCGGTCAGCAGGGCGAGAGCAGACCAAGGTGGTTTGATTGGGCGAAATACCGTAGGTATAGAATATGGGGTGAGTGTTAGCGCCAAGCTTGCTTGAGCAACTTGCACTCGCCCTATATTCGTAGTCGCATAGCAACTCGCACAATCAATCATCGCTGACAAGTCTGCCGAGCCGCCACAGTCAGTGCGAGTCCCTTTATCTGCACCTCACAAAAAAAGACGAACGACTTAAAAAGTCGCTCGTCTCAAATGAGGTGCGGATAAAGGGACTCGAACCCCCACGCCTCTCGGCATCAGATCCTAAGTCTGACGTGGCTACCAATTACACCATATCCGCAGGATCTTGCATCGGAACACTTGGCCTAAGTGTCGTTTTGCGCTGCAAAGGTAAAAAAACTTTTTACAATATTTGAAATAGTTGCTATAAATTTCTCAATTATTTTTGCATTAATTTGCACAAACAATAAATAAAGTGGCAATTTTCGTGCTAATCTTGCTCATTAACGGAGGGTTGCGCCTCAAGTCGGTCGAGAGCTTGTTGAGCTTCCTTGTTACCCTTTTCGGCTGCCATCCTATAAAATTCCAGAGCCTTGTCAATGCTCTTCTCAACGCCTACACCATTCTCGTAGCAACGCGCCATACTAAAAATCGAGCGAGGGTTATCCTGTTTCATTGCCTTGCCATACCAATATACTGCCTTCTCGGCATCGGCTTCGACACCATAGCCATTCTCGTAGAACTCTCCAAGACATTGTTGCGATGCGGAGCCTCCCATCTCTGCCGAACGGCTAAAGAGCCTGAATGCCTCGGCATAGTCTTGCTCTACGCCCTGACCCTTATAGTAGCTCCAGCCAAGGTCGTACATCGCACTTAGATAGTCCTGATCAGCCGACTTACGATACCACTTCACGGCCTCCTTCCTATCTTGGCTCACGCCACGACCATAGTAGTAGGCATCACCTATTAAATCCTGGGCGCGTGCATTGCCCTGCTCTGCCGAGCGTAGCAGCCACTTGAAGGCCTTGTCATGGTCCACATCCACGCCAATGCCTTTGGAGTAGCAGACGCCAAGATTACACTGGGCACGCGCCGAACCATCCTCTGCAGCCTTGGTGTACCACCTCACAGCTTCGGTAGCATTCTTCTCTACGCCGACACCTTTTTCGTAGCACAATCCCAACGATATCTGCGCCGAGTTATAATCCTGTTCGGCCGCCTTGCGGTACCACTTGAAGGCCTCGGCAGGAAGCTGAGGCACGCCATGCCCCTTATCGTAGCAGTAGCCCAAAGAGTACTGCGAATATGCGTCGCCCTCGTTGGCTGCCATGCGGTACAACTTGGCCGCCTTCTCGTAGTCCACAGCCCTGCCATTATGACCATAGTAGTAGTCATCGGCAAGAGCCTTTTGAGAGTCAATGTCAGTATCCAAACTATCGCTGATGAATCTCTGAGAGTACGGCTCGCTAGAGTTGCAACTACCATTGGGGATGTTGTCCATAGTATAGTGTGGCAATGAGTGAGGTATAGCATGAGCATCGAGGCGTGCCACATAGGCATTAAGCTCATCGGCAACGCTCTGTCTATCGTTGTCCAAATGGGCGTTTTGCACCTTCGAGGCATATGTGAAGAATGTATCAAGTTCAATCTGCATCTCGACATAGCTAATAATAAGCAATCTTACATCGCTATCCAACTCCATAGCCTCGGCCATATCGAGGAGCTTTTCATGATTGGTGATGTCCTCCACAATGGCAGACCACGCACCACCCATAAGCTCACGCACTGATATCAACGCCTTGAGCACCTGCATACTACACTCGTGCATACGCTCAATAGATGCTATGGGCACAAGCTTTTCGAAGTCCATAGCGTCGAGTGCCACTCGCTTTATCTGGGGATATCGCTCACATAGTGCAGTGTATGCCGAGGTAAAAAAGCCATAAGCCTTGGGCAACTCGCCAATATTTACCACTTCGCAATTTGCCGAATCGATAATCGCCTGACGCAACGGATTGAGAGTCATAGGCTCAAATACCTCCATAAGACCTACATCCGACGACACGAGAGACCTCTTATAGTTGGTATGAGCCGAATAGAAGAGCTTAAAGTGGCGCTCATCATAGAAGTCGCCATTGGCAATGCGCTCTGGCGAATAACCTGGGAAGAGCACATCGAAATGCTCCTTGCGCAGATGCAGATAGCCAGGAGCAAAGATATCATCCAAGATACCACAAGCATCCTTACGCATGTAATCCCAGTTCTCATCGCTAATCTGCATATTGCCACGCTTGTACTCGCGACATATAGCATTGAAAAGCGTGTAGCAGTTCACGAAAGAACCATTATTACGCGCCACTTCGAGGTTGGCCGCAAGGTAATCTACAAACATCTGATGCTTCTCGACCTTGGCATTTTTCAGCACCACATCGATATGGTCGTAGCCCGTAACATAGTCGCGCTTGGTGGGGAATATGTTGTGCATAACGGCATAAGTGGCAAGTCGCTCGATCTGCTTCTTGTCGCCCTGGTATATGGTAATCAGCTTATCCAAAGCCTCAGCGTCGCCCTTAATCAACTGTTCCTCAAGCTGTTCGATATTGTCATCCTGAGAATTGAGGCTCTCGGCATAGTCGGGATCCAACTTTGCGGCTATAGCCTTATATCGGCGCTCCAATCCGAGATCGGGCACCACTGTCTCGCTATGGTGGTATATCTGTGCAAGGTTATTGAAGGTCTCGGCAAAGAGATTCTTAGATGATTGAAGGTTGCAGTAGGTAAGACCTCCAGCACCAGGCTTCGAGGTGTAGACATCTGTCTCGCGTGCTACCAAATCATCGTAGATATCTACAATCTTGAGATACCATCTCACAGCCTCGACATCATTAATAGGTGTACCTATACCCTTTTTGTAACAGTCACCCAAAGAGTAGTAAGCATTAACATTTCCACCAAGTGCCGCCTGCTTATAGAGATTGAAGGCCATCTCCTTGCCATTTTCGCACTCAATATCTCCATGCTCATACATCAATCCGAGCGAGTTCATCGCATCGAGCGAGCCTCCATGTATAGCCTTCTCAAACCAGAACTGCGCCTTCTTGAGGTTGGTCTCACAGTTCTCGCCATAGTAGTAATCATTGCCGATAGAGTGCATCGCTCTGACACAACCACACTCGGCAGAACGGCGGCGCCACTCCTTATGCTCCTCGATGCTCTTCTCTACACCATCGCCCGCCAAGAAGTTTTTCGACACATTGTTCATCGCAACAGATAGACCCAGATTTGCTGCCACCATCTGCATCTCATGCGACTTTGCAAGGTCCTTCTTGAGGCCCATACCCGAATCATAGCATATTCCCAGGTTGTTGAATGCGGGAGGGTAGCAGTAGCTTGTTGCACGCTGATTCAGTCGCACGGCATAGTCATAGTTACGCTCAGTGTTCTCTCCATCGAAATAGAAGTAGCTAAGATCTACCATCGCCGCGGGATCGCACTCACCAAAAGCTTTATCGTATATTGCATCGTAGGCCTGCTCGTAATACTCCTTTGAGCGCTGCTCATCCTGAACACCCAGCTCGCCACTCTTGAAAATTGAGCCCAACACCTTCATTGCCTTGCCATTGCCAAGCTCTGCCGACTGGGTATATAACTCCAATGCCTTCATAGGGTTGCGCTCTATGCCAATACCATAGTGATACACATGACCCAACATGTACAATGCCCTATTGTCGCCATGCTCCGCTGCCTGACGCAACCACTTTAGGGCAATCACTAAGTCGTGAGGGATACCATCTCCTTCGAAATATGCCATCGCTATCAGATACTCCGCCTCGGGATATCCACTCTTCGCAGCCTTGCGGAAGTAGTAGGCAGCAAGATCTCTGTCGCCGTCCATCTTTCGCAACTCGGCGAGGCCCTTTTTTACCAGTTCTGCTTCAGAAGCGAAGGCGGTATGATTCACCACACTTTCAACCTGTTGGATCGGGGCATCTGTCTTTATACCAAGCAAGATACATACATTTTTATACAACTCACCAAACCACTCATCGGGGTTAGGAAAAGCCTCAATCCAGTTGGATGTGGTAAGATAGTACTCCTTAGTGCCTTCGAAATCATCCTCCGTGATACGAAATACCAAGATAGGTATTTTACGATTTGCCGCAATTGCAATCTCGTGGTCGGTATGACTCGAAATATTAAAACTATGAGAGAATATGGCCAACATCAATCGACTATTACGAATGGCCGAGGGGAGTAGCTTTGACCAATTCTTTCCCTTTTGCAAATCGTGCGAGTCAATAAAACATCGTATGTTCTTACTTTGCAGATATTCATATATTGCGTTTGCCACAACCTTATCCTCGTGGGAGTAGCTGATAAAAACATCGTATTTCTTCTGTTCGGCGTTCATACTCACGGCGGTTTAGTAGTAAAAAGTCTATGTGACAACTATCAATCGGCACATTACCTTACTCAAAAATAGTATAACGAGTTATTATGATGTGTAAAGATAGTAAAATTTTAGGTATTATCACGAATTTTTCCTACTTTTGTGATATAATAATATCATTTGTCTTTATGCCGAAGACCATAACACTGGAGTTGTCGCCAAAGCAGGCGGCCGACGATAAGTTTTACATTGCGCGTGCAGCCGAGCGTCTCGGTATTCGCCAGAGCGATATCGCCCTTGCGCGTGTCGTCAAGCGCTCGATAGATGCCCGCCAGCGTATGGCGAAGGTAAACCTCACCCTCGAGGTATACATCGACCAGGAGCCACAGCCCGAGGCATTGCACTTCGACTACCCGATGGTCGATACCGCCACCGAGGTTATCGTCGTAGGCTCGGGTCCTGCAGGATTGTTCGCCTCGTTGCGCCTTATTGAGTTGGGATACAAGCCCATACTCTTGGAGCGTGGTAAGTCGGTATTGTCGCGCAAGCACGACATCGCACAAATCAACCGTGGTGGCGAGATTAACCCCAACTCCAACTACGCCTTTGGCGAGGGTGGCGCTGGCACATTCTCCGACGGTAAGCTCTTTACGCGCAGCAAGAAGCGTGGCGACTACAACAAGGCGTTGCAAACCCTCGTTTGGCACGGCGCTAACCCCGCTATCCTCTACGAGGCACACCCACATATCGGCACCGACAAGCTCCCCCGCATCATCTCGAATATCTGTCGCACCATCACCGACCACGGTGGCAAGGTGCTCTTCGAGAGCTGTGTTTCGGGCTTTGTCGTTAAGGATGGTCGCATCCGTGGCGTGAAGGTTGGCAGCGATATTATCGAGGGTGCTGCCGTGGTCTTGGCTACGGGACACTCGGCACGCGACATCTATGAGTTGCTCTACTCTTCGGGCATCGCTGTCGAGGCTAAGCCCTTTGCTATGGGTGTCCGCATCGAGCATCCGCAGCGCCTGATTGACTCTATCCAGTATCACCGCGACGAGCGTGGCGAGTATCTCCCCGCAGCAAGCTATTCGCTTGTCAGTCAGGAGGCTGGGCGTGGTGTCTACTCGTTCTGTATGTGTCCCGGTGGCTTTATCGTGCCCGCAATGACCGACACTACACAGTCGGTGGTTAATGGTATGTCGCCCAGTGGTCGAAACTCGGCTTTTGCCAACTCTGGTCTTGTTACCGAGGTGCGCCTCGAAGATTTCGCACACCTCCGTGCAGAGTGGGGCGAGTTGGCTGGTTTGCGCTATCAGCAACTATTTGAGCAGTTGGCACGAGAGCATAGTGGTGACCGTCAAGTAGCTCCTGCACAGCGTGTTTCTGACTTTGTATATGGCAGGGAGTCACACTCATTGCCCCGCACATCATATATCCCAGGCATTACGCCTTCTAGATTGGATAAGTGGATGCCCGAGGTTATCGCCTCGCGCCTACGCAGTGGTATCGCAACATTCGGCAAGCGTATGCGTGGCTTCGTAACCGACGAGGCAATCGTCGTTGGCGTGGAGTCGCGCACATCGACACCTGTGCGTATTCCGCGCGACCCCGAGACCCTTATGCACTCGCAGGTCGAGGGTCTGTTCCCCGCTGGCGAGGGCGCTGGCTATGCGGGAGGTATTGTCTCGGCAGCCCTCGATGGTGAGCGCATCGCCGATGCCGTAGCCCGCTACTGCAAACAACACAACTTTTAGCGACTTCTAAAATCGAGATATTATGAAACGACTTCTTACCCTTCTGCTTCTTGCCACCATGGCTGTGGCGTGCGCTACTTCAAACACGGAGAGCAACAAAGGCATCGAACATTTTGTGCGTGTTGATGGCACAGACCTCATTACGCCCGATGGCGAGAAGTTGTTTATCCGTGGCACCAACCTTGGCAACTGGCTCAACCCCGAGGGCTATATGTTTGGTTTCCAAAAGGTTAATTCGGCACACTTTATCGACGAGATGTTGCGTCAGGCGGTAGGACCCTATGCTACGGATCTCTTCTGGGCAAACTTTAAGAATAACTATATCACCGAGGCGGACATCGCATTTATCGCTTCGACGGGCGCTAATACTATCCGTCTACCCTTCCACTACAAGCTATTTACCCACGAGGACTATATGGGTCTTGCGGCCAATCAAGATGGTTTTCAGCGTATGGATCAGGTTGTGGAGTGGTGCAGAAAGTATGGTCTATATGTAATTCTCGATATGCACGATGCTCCGGGCGGTCAGACTGGCGACAATATCGACGACTCGTATGGCTACCCTTGGCTGTTGGAGTGTGAAGAGAGCCAAGCGATGTTTGCCGATATCTGGCAGCGCATCGCCGACCACTACAAGGATGAGCCTGTCGTCCTTGGCTACGACCTTCTAAATGAGCCTATTGCACCCTACTTTGGCGACGATGTTGCGGTGCTCAACTCTAAACTTAAGGCGCTCTACCGCATCGGCTTCGATGCTATACGCAGAGCCGACAAACACCATATCGTAATCCTCGGTGGTGCGCAGTGGAACAGCAACTTCGAGCCCTTGGAGGATTGCAACTTCGACGAGCAAGTGATGTATTCGTGCCATCGCTATGGTGGCGACCCAACAGCGGAGGCTATCGGCTCGTTTATCGCCTTCCGCGATAAGGTAAATCGTCCGATGTATATGGGCGAGATTGGTCACAACACCTATGAGTGGATGGCGGAGTTCTGCAAGACAATGACCGACAACAATATAGGCTACACCTTCTGGCCCTATAAGAAGATAGGTTCAAGTTCGTGGGTGGGCTTCGCTCGACCCGAAAATTGGGATAAGGTTGTCGAGTTTGCCGAGAGTCCTAGAGAGAGCTATCAGGCTATCCGTGAGGCTCGCGAAAAGGCGGGCGGTAGCGCAACTTTGAAGGCGGCAATCAACGCTCTCACAGAGGCTGTGCGCTTCGAGAACTGCACCATCGACAAGGAGTATGTTCGTGCCCTCGGTCTAAAGGCAGAGTAATCCACCGCCGTGTCCCACATCGCCATTATACTCACCCTTGCGGGATATGTCGCGCTACTATTCTTCGTGGCGTGGCTCTCGTCGCGCAATATCACCACCGCAACATTCTTTACGGGCGGGCGCTCTACGCCACGCCTTGTGGCGGCTGTGGCTATGGTGGGTGCTGCAATGTCGGGCGTAACATATATCTCGGTCCCCGGCTCGGTCTTGGGCGATGGTTTCTCCTATCTGCAAACCTGCCTCGGCTTCTTCGTGGGCTATGCCGTAATTGCCTTTGTGCTTATTCCGCTATACTACCGCCTCGGCGTGGTCTCGCTATATGAGTACCTCGACCACCGCTTTGGCATCGTGGCACACCGCACAGGCGCTTGGTTTTTCTTTGTGGCAAAGATTGCCTCGGCATCGTTGCGCGCCTTTGTTATCTGCGTGGTGCTGCAAGGTCTGCTCTACGACCACTACAATATTCCATTCTGGGCAAATGCCGCTATTATGATGGCCTTGGTATGGCTCTATACGAGGCGTGGCGGCGTCAAGTCGGTGGTATGGGTCGAGATGGTCAAGACACTGATAATGAGCGCATCTATAATTTTGGCTATCATCTTTATTATCCGCGAACTGGGCTTTAACCTCGATGAGGCAACACGCGCCATTACGGATAGCGACTATTCGCAGACTCTGTTTACGGAGAATCCGCTCGACAGACGATACTTTTGGAAGCAGTTTGTTGCGGGCATCTTCCTTGTGGTGGCGATGACAGGCCTCGACCAAGATATGATGCAGACAACGCTTTCGTGTCGTAGTCGTGGCGATGCACAGCGCAGTATGATGACCTCGATAGTGATTCAGATTGTCGTCATCACGCTCTTCCTTGCGCTCGGCGCACTACTATATATCTTCGTACACGCGCGCGCGATAGATGCACCCACGGGCGATATGCTCTTTGGCTATGTGGCTACGGAGTGCGGACTACCCACCGCAGTGGGCGTGCTATTCCTCCTCGGATTAGTCGCCTCGACATACTCCTCGGCAGGCTCGGCACTCACGGCACTCACCACATCATTTACGCACGATATACTGAGGGCTGAGCATCGCCCAACGGAGAAGTTGGAGCGTGCAAGAAGCCTCTCTCACGCTCTGATTGCTGTGGTGATGTGCTCGATAATCGTTCTCTTCCACCACTTTAGCCACGCAGGGGCTATCACACTGATATTCACTATGGCAAGCTACACCTATGGCCCGTTGCTCGGTATGTTTGCCTTTGGCATCATTACACGCCGTATGCCCCGACCCGCCATTGTACCTGTCGTTGCAATCGCCTCACCCATAATCTCTTACATCATCGCCTCGCACTCCAAAGCGTGGTTTTGTGGCTACGAATTTAGCTACGAGGTGATTCTGCTAAATGCTGTTCTGTGCTTTGTGGGACTGCTCGCGGGAAGCACGCGGAGAAAATAGAGCATTTTTAGCTACCGAAAAGAAAAGCCGTCAATGGGCTGTACTTCGAGTACTGCTCATTGACGGCACTTTTTGGGATGGGTCGCAGATGACCCCTTTTCACAG
>JAGBYO010000110.1 GCA_017628735.1 Alistipes sp.
CATCGTCGGGATTTTTGCGATAGACCAAGCCTAACCCCTTTTGACAAGAAATTGGCGGGGTGCTGGCTGGGAGGTGTTGTTATTTGACCAGAGAGACCAGAGAGACCAGAGAGAGGTCGGGTATCACTGAGGACCTTTGTCCGCATCGTCTCTTCGGTCTTTCGGTCTCTTCGGTCATTAAAATCCCTACTCTCCCTAAATTCCCTTTTGACAGCGCTCCACTGTAGCGCCCCCTCCACACAAAAAGGGCTGCTCCCGATTGGGAACAGCCCTTTGCTCTATTGCGGTCGAGCGATTACTGACGCTTGATGCCGAAAGTCTTATACATAAGGTCATCGGCACGACGGCGGAATGCCTCGCTACCTGCCTCTACCTTCTCCTCACGAACGATGCGCTTGATGTGCTTAGCATCGGTCAAAGGAGTCATCGAGTGGGTGCGCTGCATAGGCACGGGAGCCTCGCCAAGCGACTGTATGTTCTGCTCTGCACCACGACCTACCGAAGCATTAGCCTTGGCAGCCTGTGCTGAAGCACCCTTACGCTTGAGGACTACATCGCCAGCAACACGGGGGTTAAGAGGAGTAGCCATACCATACTGGAGCTGTGCTACGCAAGGATAGTAGGTCTCAACAGCGGGCTGACCATTGCTATCGGTATAGTTGTATACGATAGGCTTGATGGTGATGGTGTTGTAGTCGTCAGAAATCTCAACGGGGAAGCGTGAGTCACAAACGAGCTTGCCCTGCTGGTTGTAAACAGGAGCACCCATATATGACTTCTCGCCAACAGCCAACATAAAGAATGTATAGTCGAGACCGAAGTTGAATGCCTCCAAGGGGAACTCACGCTCGATGTCGATAGGCAACCATACATTGCCCTCGGCATCAATCTCAAGGTTCCACTTAGGACCGAAGTCGTAGAACATATCGGCAGTAGTCGATGATGAGTAATCCTTAGCGGTGAAGAGCTCATAAGGAGTAGCTGTTACATCGAGCATAAAGTCCTTAGCGGCGAAGTTGTAACCCATACACAAGAGGCGGTTGAAGCCACGGGTGCGTGCGTTATACATATCTGCCAACGACTTGAACTCTGCCCAGTACTCATCAGTCTTCTCGCGGCTTACGCCCATACTTGCGTAGAGCTCATAGATTTCCTCGGGAAGAGTTGCGGGGTACTCAACACCAGCAGAGATGGTAACAGGTGAGGTGTAGTTGCCAGCGGACTTCTTGGTGTACTCGCCAGTAGCGTTGCCCTGGTCGTCGGTGACAGCCTCGAAAGATACCATAGGAGCCTCAGCCTCCCACTCGCCAAGAAGCTTGGTGAAGAGCTCAGAGTTGACGCGCGCAGGGAAGCTGGCGTTAGGAGTGGTGTACTCAGCTACGGCCTGTGTATCCTTTGCGTCGGGGTTATTGCCTGTACCCTCCCAGTTGTAAACGAGCATGGCAAGACGGGTAGTAGCAGCGTCACGGCTCGAGATAATAAAGTCGTAACCCTTTGCTGAGTTGATCTGCTCAATAGCGGTCTGATCGTAGTGGAGAGGATTACCCATAGTCTTCAGAAGCTCGGTGTAGCTGTACTCCTTGAGAATCTGGTTGAACTCACGAATATAGTTACAAGCGAAGTATGCCTCGGCAATCTTGTTGGTCTCGTAGTTGGGGTTCTTGATGTTGAAAGTAGCAACATAGGGGTTGTCGCTGGGCACGGGAGTGATGACTACCTCGGGCTTGGGCAATGTTACCTCGGGCATAGTGAAGGTAGTAGTAGTGAAGTACTGGCTCTTACCCTCGTTGTCGCCAAGAGCTGATACCAAGATGCGGATAGTCTGGCCTGCCATACCCTTAGTGTCAGCAAACCAATCGGTGAGCCAAAGCTCGGTAGGACCCTGTGCCATCTCGATACCGATGGTCATCATTGCAAAGTATGAACCAGTGAACCAACGGAGGTACTTCTCGTTGTTGTCAATCAAGGGGAGGAAATCGTTCTGATACTCCGACTCGGTGCAGATAAGGATGCAGTACTGTGCGATATTATCTGAGGGAGTGAACGAGATGCAAGCCTCTACGGGAGTAAGGTCGGTAACCTTGATGTCGACATTGGCATCGAGATCCTCGGGCTCAAGAGTGTCGATATAAACCTTCTCATAGTAGCCATTCCAATACTTCTCGGGGTCGTAGCTGTCGCTAACCATCTCGGTAATCCAAGACATCCAGTCGTACATAGGCATATAGTAACCTGCTTTCCAACCTGCGGGGTATGCCCAGATAGCGCGCTCGGCATACTTGATGTAGTCGGGATCGTCCTCGCTAATGCTTACTGTCTTAACCTCGCCATCCATATAAACAACTATCTCGTCGGGGTCGTCCATATAGCCGTACTCACCAATGAGGAATACGCCAGGCTCACCAGGAACCTTGGGATCGGCATACTCTGCGCCATTCTCAATGATGTTGCCCTCCTCGTCACGCTCATAGCTGTTGTACTCGTCGAAACGAATTGTCTTATCCTCGGTGATGTACTGACCAGCGTTGTAGAGAAGCATATCCATCTCCAACGAGCCCATGCTCTTAGAGTAGTTGTACATAGGCAACGAGGTGGTCGAGTAACGCAATGCATTGCCACGCTCCTTAACCTCGGCGGGTACCTGTACATGGACTGCGAAACCATCGTAGCGACGGTCTACAACGGTGATTACATTGTCACCATAAGTGGTGGTGGTGAACTCTACAACCTCCTTGTTCTCGTAGAGGATGCCATCCGCCTTGCGGAAGGCAAAATAGAGAGTGTGGGTAGAGTTGGGCTCAAGGTTGCGGATTACAACATCGGTAACCTTCTCTACAGCAGGCTCTGCAATAGTGGTCTTCTCTCCTGCCTGAAGAATAGCAGAAGTAGGAACATCCTTGTCGAGCATGTAGGCAAACTCCGAGATGTTCTGTGTCAAGACTTTGATGGTTGCGCCATTAGGCGTAAGCTCTGCAACCTCGACATTTGCCTTGGTAGTCACCTTCTCAGGGCCTACGGACTCGGGGGTACATGAGCTAATCGCTACGCCAGCAATAATTGCCACGGCGGCAATCAGAAATGACTTAAAGTTTTTCATAAATAAATGTAAAAAAGTTAATAATTTGGTTTTATCGTTTTTGTCTTTTTATGCGTTTTTCGTTTGCGCACTCCTTCAATTTCACAAAGGTAGGAATATTCTACAAATAAACAAGTATTTGAACCAATATTTATTACATAAATAGTTGTGATATGCAAAATTAGTTGCATATCTTGGGGCGTAGCGGTAAATTTGGTTAGTCGAGTGGTGTGCAATGTTTGGGTGAGATATTAGGAAAGTGGTCTTTTGGAGAGAGCAAAGAGAGGGGCAGGGAGAGGACAGAGAGGCGCAGTCGGTAGAGAATTTAGGGAAATTTAATGACCAAAGATACCAAAGATACCAAAGAGACGATGCGGACAAAGGTCCTCAGTGATACCCGTCCTCTCTCTGGTCCCTATGGTCTCTCCGGTCAAATAACCACACCTCCCAGCCAGCACGACCAAATTTCTTGTCAGAAAGGTAGTGGGTAAGGGGTGTAATTATTTTTGATTTTAGTGGAGCAGATTTAGACTATCGCAATAGAAGACCCCACGGGATAGTACACTTTAGTACAGCCCGTGGGGTCTTACTATTTGGGATGGGTCGCTTCAGAACCGCTATCGTATTTTGGATTAGAAGGCTGTGGATACAACGCTCGGCAAAAA
>JAGBYO010000111.1 GCA_017628735.1 Alistipes sp.
ACTTGCCGTACTGGCCAAACAACTCCTGCTTCTTCTCAGGTGTCAAATACATAGTTTTATTGGTTTTATGGTGCGCATCCTTCTCATTTCCCGAGGATTACGCCCCTGGTTCCACTCCACGACAGATCGTCCTTACCTTAGATCCTGCCGGAGCGTGCGGCAAAGATAATTGATTTTTCGCTAATAGCAAGGGCTTTTTCAAAGAAAAAGAATCATTGACCGCAAATTTTTTACAAGAAATTTTACGCCCCTAATTTATTTTATTCACACACACTTGCTTTCTCGTTTTTATTTTAAACACAAAGATAATATATATGAAAAATATGTTCATACCAATTTTACCAAATTCTACTATTTTTCGCATAACATCTAAAAAAACTCGCTTAGAATAGTGGAAAATTGGAAATTTTCACTACCTTTGTATTCCGAATTAGTATAATTAGAGAGATGTTTCGAGCGCTACACAACTCAATTATTCGTATCGTTTTGTTTGTCGCACTTTGCACCATCGCATCGTGCGAAAACCTTTCGCGCGAGTATGTAACGATTGAGGGTCAGGCACTTGGAACATTTGTCGTGATAAAGTACGACGGCAATGCATCGGAGCAAGCCGTGGTCGATATGGTCAAAAAAATCGACCAAGAGGCAAAAAGTTCAATGTCAATTTTTGACAATAACTCGCTTTTGTCGCGTATCAACCGTGGCGAAACCGACTCGTTGGATAAGCATATAGAGTTCAACATCGAGCTTGCCGAGCGCTTCTCCAAGCTAAGCGACGGCATCTACGACATCACCATCAAGCCCCTCACGGAGGCGTGGGGTTTTGCCGACAAAAAGAGCGATGGTTCGACACCTAATGTTGACTCACTTTTGCAGTTTATTGGCTACGACAAGATTGCTGTTCAGGATGGCCGTTTGCAGCGAGCAGATAGCCGTATACAGATAGACCTCAACTCAATAGCCAAGGGCTACACCGTGGACCTTATGGCAGAGGAGTTGGAGGCGATGGGCATCGAGAACTATATGGTCAATATCGGCGGTGAGATTCGTTGCCGTGGTCTCAACAGTCGTGGCACGGAGTGGTCGATAGGCGTGGAGACACCCTACGACGGCAACTTCTCAAGCGACAGTTTCGAGAAGATTATCTCGAAGACGGACTGCGCAATGGCGACCTCTGGCAACTACCGACGATTCTACACCACCGACGATGGTCGAAAGGTAGCGCACACGCTAAACCCCAAGACGGGATATAGCGCCATTAGCACCCTACTCTCGGCAACGGTGATTGCACCGACATGTGCCGAGGCGGATGCTGCGGCTACGATGTTTATGGCACTTGGCTCTGAGGGTGGCGCTGTTGCAGTTGCCAAGGAGTTGGAGAAGGAGGGCTGGTTGTATTACTTTATTTTTGCCGATAAGGAGAGATATCGTGTGGAGTGCTCGGCAGAACTTAACGACTAACTGCAATGAAAGCACTGCTACTCTACAACCCACTATCGGGCAAGGGTCGTCGTATTGTGAGGAATATCAACGAGATATGCGCAATATTTCGTCGCAACGACATAGAGCTAAAGCCCAAGCGTCTATCCTTTGCCGAGAACCCCTTTAAGGGCGACGAGGCGATAGATTTGGCGGTGGTATGTGGCGGAGATGGCACGCTGAACTATGTCATCAACCGAATGAGAGAGGCGGGCATCAACCCCACTCTCGGCATCATACCCTCGGGCACGGCAAACGACTTTGCAGGGTCACTCGGTATGTCACGCCGACTGCTTGTGGCGGCACGACAGATTGCCGAGGGCAAAGAGCGCAAGGTGGATTGTGGCAAGGCCAATGGCAGATACTTTATCAATGTGCTGAGCTTTGGTCTTTTGACCACAACATCGCAGCACACGAGCGATAGAGAGAAGCGCATGTTAGGCAAGATAGCCTATGTTCGCGAGGGTCTACGCGACATGGTGCGTATGCACGGCATACCGCTCCACATCAAGAGCGACAACGAGGAGTTTTCGAGCGAGGCGCTGATGTTCTTGGTATTTAACGGCCGCACGGCAGGTCGCATAACGCTGGCACGCGGAGCTGCGATAGACGACGGATTGTTCGATGTCTTGCTACTAAAGAAGCGCAACCCGTTGCTCAACTGCCTCGATATGGCACAGCACCTGGTGGGCGGTGGTACGCACGCAATACGCCACTTCCGCACCTCGAAGCTCGAGATTTCGACCTCGGTGGCAGAGCCTACGGATGTCGATGGTCAGCCAGGGCCCAACTTCCCGATAACGCTAAGTTGCGAGAAGGGGGCGCTGACATTTAGGTGCTAGATTAGCAACAGTTATTAGTTGTTAGTTATTAGTTGTTAGAAAGAGAAAAAACGCAACAAACAAAATATAACCTCAAACGAAAAAAGAGTAAGATGAAGCAGGATGGTATCAAGCGAACTTCGATTGAGCGACTGAAGTCGCGATTCGAGACGGCGTACTACTCGGAGGATATGGTTATCACTCCGTTGGTGATGTTCCGTGAGCTGGAGGATATGACGGCACTCATTCAGGGTGTCTCTATCGGCGTGACGGTAAGTGGTACCGCAAAGATTAAGATTAACGGCAAGCTTCACGAGCTTCGCCCCAATACCCTCTTTATCTTTAACGAGAACACCGTGATTGAGCAGGTCAAGGCATCGATACGCTCGTCGGGATATATGATTACCTATTCGCGTCAATATCTCAACAGCATACATGTAGATACCCAAGACCTTATCTCTATCTATCACGGCTTCTTGGACGACCCCTGCGTGCAGGTAGAGCCTCAGGAGGCGGCATATATCCACGACATATCGAAGCTTATGCGCTCGGTATTGTGCGATTACGCCCCCACCTCGAACCGCGAGAAGATTATTAGCTCGCTCTTTGCCGCGATGTTCCACTATGTGATGGGCATCTTGCAGCAGCACAGCCTGCCCGGCAACGGCACAGTGAGCAACCGTACCGACGAATTGTTCAACAACTTCCTCGCACTGTTGCGTGAGCATTGTAGCACCGAGCGTAGCGTGGAGTTCTACGCCTCGAAGATGGGCATCACACCCAAGTACCTCTCGCTAATACTGAAGAAGAAGAGCGGTCGCAACGCCTCGAAACTTATCGACGAGGCGGTAGTATACGAGGCTAAGCGCCTGTTGAAGTATTCGGGTCTTAGCATTCAAGAGATCTCAAATAAATTAAATTTCGCTTCGCAGTCATTCTTTGGTAAGTACTTCAAGCAGCGAGTTGGTGTCTCGCCCTCGCGCTACAAGATTTGGGACGGTCGCACCGATGACAACCTAGCCGATGAGTTTACCATCGAGGAGCAGCCCTACACCAACGATTAAAACTAATTGCAGATACAAACAAGACAAACTAACATAACTTAATTTCAAACTTTTATGAAAAATCTTTTAAAGAAAGTAGTGCTTTTCATTGCACTGATGCTTCCCTTTGCTGCCTTTGCCCAGGAGGCTAAGGTTTACGAGGGTAATGTCATCGACATTCAGGGTGGTGCTCCCGTAGAGTGGACCCTCACCGCCCAGGAGAAGGAGGCAGGCCTCTTTGAGCTTACCTTCACAGGTATCATCGCCGAGGGTTACCACGGTTATCCTTTGAGCGATATGTTCTCGGCTCCCTTGTTCATCTTCAACAACGGTGAGACAGTAGGTGATATGCGCGAGACAGAGCCTACCCACGCTTCGGTAGATGAGTTTGGCGACACCGTAAACCACTACATCGGCAAGATGGTATTTATCCAGGATATCAAGGCCGAGGCAGGTACAGAGATTAAGGGTGAGATTAGCACCAACATTTGCACCAACGAGACCAACCAGTGCCAGCAGAGCGCATTCGACTTCAACATCACCTTGGGTGAGGCTGTTGTAGCTGAGGCTGAGGCACCTGCAACAGGCGCTACTGAGCGTGCTCCCCTCGACTGGGGCTCAATCATAACTGCAATCCTCTGGGGTTTTGCAGCGTTGCTCACTCCTTGCGTATTCCCCATGGTGCCTATGACCGTATCATTCTTCATCAAGGGTTCGGGTTCTAAGGCTCAGGGTCGTTTCCGCGCTACAATGTATGGTTTGTTCATCATTGCTCTCTATGTGTTGCCCATTGCAGCTCTTATCCTTATCACACGCTTCACCGGTGGCGATAGCGTAACCGAGGATATCTTCAACTGGCTCTCTACACACTGGATTCCCAACATCATCTTCTTCGTAATCTTCATGATTTTCGCTGCTTCGTTCTTCGGTGCATTCGAGATTACATTGCCCTCGTCGCTTGTTAACAAGAGTGATGCTGGTGCTGAGAAGGGTGGTTTGATTGGTATCTTCTTTATGGCACTTACCCTTGTACTTGTATCGTTCTCATGTACAGGTCCTATCGTAGGTTCGGTAATTATCGAGTCGATGAATGGTGGTATCTGGATGCCTATTATCACTATGGCAGCCTTTGCAACTGCTTTTGCATTGCCCTTCACCCTTCTCGCTTGGTTCCCCTCAATGCTTAAGAATATGCCTAAGAGCGGTGGCTGGCTCAACTCAGTAAAGGTTGTCCTCGGTTTCATCGAGGTTGCTCTCGGTCTTAAGTTCTTGATGACCGCTGACCAGACCTACCACTGGGGTATCCTCGACCGTGAGATCTACCTCGCTATCTGGATCGTAGTATTCTCATTGCTCGGCCTCTACTTGCTTGGTAAGCTCCGCTTTGCTCACGACGACAAGATGGAAACTCTCTCTGTTAAGCGTCTTGCAATGGCTATCGTAGTATTCTCGTTCGTAGTATACATGATTCCTGGTATGTTCGGTGCACCTCTTAACGGTATCTCGGGCTACTTGCCTCCTATGACATCTCAGGACTTCCGCGTAGAGGGTGATAACTCTAACCTCAACGCGAGCGTTAAGTATGGCGATAAGCTCCACTTGCCCCACAACCTCAAAGGTTACTTCGACTTGGAGGAGGCTATCGAGGTTGCAAAGAAGGAGAACAAGCCTATCTTCGTTGATATCACTGGCCATGCTTGCAACAACTGCCGTGAGATGGAGACCCGCGTTTGGAGCGATCCTCGCGTTAAGCAGATCCTTATGGACGACTACATCATCTGCGCATTGTATGTTGATGACCGTACCGACCTTAAGACCGAGGATTACTATACCAACAAGAATGGTATTGTGATGACTACTCTCGGCCGTAAGAACAACGCTATCGCTGTTGAGCGCTTCAATGTAAATGCTCAGCCCGGCTATGTTCTTATGTCGCCCGACCAGGAGATCTTAATGCCTGTTCGTGGTTACGACGCAAGCATCGAGGGCTTCATCGCATTCCTCGAGGGTGGTAAGGCTGCTATGAAGTAGTAGACCTTTGCCTATACAATAAAGTCCAGATGAGCGAATCATCTGGGCTTTATTGTTTGTAGTGCAGACTATTTATATACTGCTCCCGACATCGCTACACCGCCAAAGCCGAGCGACTCTAAATAGGCGAGCTTATCAGCAGTAACGCCACCAAGAGCAATTACTCTGCTGTCGATAATGCCTTTGCGGGCTGCTTGGCAAAGCTCATCGTGGGAAAATGCCGAATGATACCCCGCCTTAGATATACTGTCGAAAATCGGGCTTAGAAAGAGGTAATCGACCTCCGCTTTGTAGCGCACAACCTCCTCCAACGAGTGGCAAGAGCGAGTGCGTGAGCCACAATAGTCCGAGGGTAGGCTCGCTATATTGCGGTTAAGATGCACACCTCTAAGCCCGAACTCTTCGTATAGGGCGTAGTAGTCGTGAACAACGATTCTCGAACGCTCCGTATCTGTCAGGTCGGCAAGCAGCTGGCGACAATACTCGATAGAGGCATTTGGCTTACGAAGATGCACAATATCGAAGCCGTTGGCGAGGAGGTACCGAATAGTGGCAACCTCCCCACTAATAGCATCGGGTAGCGTAATGGCGATTTTAAGCATCCGCCTAACGCTTTAGTTTCTCGATAATTAGGTCGGCAACCTTTTTACCCGAGAGCAACATACCGCCAAAGATGGGACCCATTCGAGGTGTGCCACTTACGGCAGATGCTGCCATACCGCAGACATAGAGGCCAGGGTAAATCTCCTTGGTGCCATTTACCACCTCCTGCTCGCCAGCGACAACATCCAACGAGCGCTCACCAATCACAGCGCCAGTGTCAGTTGAGAGCTTAATGCCATTTTTGCGAGCTACGGTGCAGCACATCTCGCTATCGTGGCCCGTGCCATCAACAACGCAACGAGCAAGGATATTCAATGGGTCTACATGCAGACCCTCACGCAGTACGGGTGTCCAATTGACAACAACGCCACTAACGACATCGCTCTTAAATATCACATCCTCAACCGAGTAGCAGTTGAAGATTGTAGCACCCTCGTGTACAGCCTTGTAGAGCAGTGCCGAGGTACTCTCTACCGAATCCATAACATATAGCCCATCTTCGTACTTTTCGCGGTTGATGCCAAACTCATCGACGATATGCAACGCCTCCTCCTGTACAACAATCTGGTTGAACATCATAGCGCCACCCCACATACCGCCTCCGGGCGATAGCTTACGGTCGAAAAGCGCCACCTTCAACCCCGCCTTGGCAAGGAAATAGGCCGCTACAATACCCGATGGGCCACCACCAACAATGGCAACATCCAGCTCCAAATTCTTCTCCAACTTCTCGGCGTATGTCGAGATAATTCCACGAGATACTCTACTTTCAATCATAGTTTTAGTTATTAAAATGGTTAATTATTGATACAATATCTTGCATTTCTTTTACTGGATTAGTGGCTTGTAACACGCTACCACTTAAAGCAATACCATCTATGCCCGTAGCCAATATTTGCGGAATATCAGTCTTCGTAATACCTCCAATAGCAACAATGGGGATAGTGATATCTCTTTCGTGCATATGGCTGATAATCTCGCGATAGCCCTCGATGCCGAGCGTAGGTGCAAGGCGCTTTTTGGTTGTTGTAAAGCGGAAGGGGCCGCAACCGAAGTAGTCGGACAGAGAGCCGTTGATATGTGCCTCGATATCCTCAAACGAATTGACCGTAGCACCGATAATCTTTCCCTCGCCCAATATTGCACGAGCCTCGGCAACGGGCATATCCTCCTTGCCAAGATGCACGCCATCAGCACCTATACGCTTTGCCAACAGCACATCATCATCAATAATAAATGTTGCGCCCACCGCTCGGCACATCCTCTGCACAGCAAGCGCACACGCCACCCTATCCGACTCCTCTGCACCCTTCATACGCAGTTGCACCCAGCGACAACCACCCTTCAAGGCGAGGCGTGCAGACTCTGCGTAGGTGTAGCGTTCGGTGGAGTGGGTGATAAACTGCAAACGATAATTACTACTCTTCATAGACACTCATTGGTTTTGGGTTAAATAGATGATTTACAGGGCCAAAGCCGTGACCTATCGCAATATCTGCGCCCGCCTTAATCGCCTCTGTGATATAGCGTTTTGCCTCTTGCACAGCATCTTTTAGCGCCATACCTTGCGCCATAAAGGCAGCTATTGCCGAGGAGAGCGTACACCCCGTGCCGTGGATATTTTTCGTGGCGATTGAAGGCGTTGAGAAGTGCGTAATTTCGATGCCGCTAGTCCCACACTGATAGAGGGTATCGCACTTTGTGTCGCCCTCTTCGTGGCCACCTTTGAGCAGTACAGCCTGAGCGCCAAGCGATAGAAGATATTGGGCTGCCGAGAGCTTCTCCTCGGCAGTTGTCAGCGACATCGCCGTAAGCGCCTCCATCTCGGGGATATTTGGCGTAACAAGCATAGAGAGTGGCAAAAGGCGCTCCTTAACAACCTCTTGCGCATCGAGCGAGAGCAGACGATGACCACTGCTCGACACCATCACGGGGTCGAGGATAGTGGGAATATTGTAGCGCGAAAGGGCATCAGCAACAGCCGTGGCGACATCTTTATTGGCAAGCATACCAATTTTGATAACTGAGGGCGCTATATCCTCAACTACGGCAACAATCTGATTGTAAACCATTTCGGGAGAAATGGCGAGTTGAGAGTGTACGCCCTTGGTGTTTTGTGCCGTTATAGCAGTTATTGCCGTTGCGCCATATACGCCAAGTGCCGAAAATGTTTTAAGGTCGGCCTGAATACCTGCACCGCCCGACGAGTCGGAGCCCGCAATGGAGAGCACGGCACGGTAGTGTTTTTGAAGTCTTTGTGGGGAGTGTTGGCGACCCTCCTTGTTGTTTGGTTGTAGTTCCATAATAGCTGAATTTAGAGTTCTACAACGGGGTCGCCTTAAGACGAAAAAAACGCATACCAACCAATACGGGGTATGCGTTATGATATTATCCACAATTCCTCCGGCAGTACTAACTGCATCAGGTTCGAGGGTATAATCTCAGCCAATCAAGGCACCCCTTTGTTTTCGACAAAGATAATACATTTTTTTGAAAAGTGCAAAAAAATACGAATGGACCTATGCCCATTCGTATTCATTTTTTTTAGCGCAAAACTAACTATTTCCACAAATCTCTGGGATACTCACCAGCCTCGATAAGCTCCTCCAATTTTGCCATGAGCTGTGGCTTATCCTCCTTGTAGGTTACGCCAAACCACTTGGCGGTAGTCGACAACACACGCATTGTGGCGGTGCCCTCGGTGATAACCTTATTTACCATAAGAGGGATAAAGAACTCCGACTTGAGGTTGTCGATATTGGCTGCAAGGAACTCCTTGAAGAATGCCTCAGAGTGGCGGAAGTAGTCGGGAGTGAAACCAAAGAGGTTCATCGACACGGGGGTGTTCTCCTCCAAGGGCTGGGGGTCGCCAAGGTCGTGGAAGACAATAGTGCCATCAACACGCTCAATCTTGGTGCGCTCAACCATACCCTCGAGGTTGCCCTCAGCGTTCACGGTGCAGACACCACGCGACACTGTGCCATTCTCCGACAAGGTCTTAGATACCTCGTAGCCTACCATACAGTACTTGCCCTCTGAGCCAGCAAGCTCCGAGAGATACTTGCCGATAACGGCATAGCCATCACGACCGTAGAAGTCGTCGGCATTGATAACAGCAAAGGGCTCGTTGATAACATCGGCAGCCATCATCACCGCGTGGTTCGTTCCCCAAGGCTTAACGCGGTCGGCGGGGAGAGTGAAGCCCTCGGGGAGCTTGTCGAGCTCCTGGAAAACATACTCCACCTCGATACGGCCACCGAAGCGCTCCTTGTTGAATACCTCGCAGAAATCCTCTGCAAACGAGTGGCGGATAACGAATACCACCTTGCCAAAGCCTGCACGGATAGCGTCGTAAACCGAGTAGTCGATGATAGCCTCGCCATTAGGGCCTACGCCATCCATCTGCTTGAGCGAGCCATAGCGTGAGCCCATACCCGCTGCCAAAACCAAAAGTGTAGGTTTTACCATAATTGTCTATGTTTTATATTACTATATTTCCAAAAACTGATACAAAGGTAAAAAAGTTATGCGGAATATACAAAGCATACCACTTTTTTTCGTTATATTTGCACGATATATAATATAGGAATATTATGTTAAAGGAGTTTTGGGACAATCTAACGGAGCGATGCCAGCTCTCGATGCGTGAGAGGGAGAGTGGCGAGATGCATTGGCGAGTAAACCTCTCGCCCCTCGGACTATGGGGTGGCGTGTTGGGCTTTGTCGTCTTGGTCTTTTTGCTACTTCTGCTGTTGATGGCCTACACGCCCATTCTTGATATCTTGCCTGGCTACCGCACTCGCTCGGCACGCATGACCGACCGCCTTACGGAGAGCATCCTGCATATCGACTCGTTGGAGCGCGAGATGACGATGATGTTGGAGTACAACGAGGCGGTGGCGATGATTATGTCAGGCAGCACACCCACTTTGCACTCTACCATAATGACCGACACCATACGCTACGACAAGTCACGCATCCTGCCCACACGCGCCGACTCGCTGCTACGCAACGCCTTGGAGAGCTTCACGGGCGAATACTCGTTGGCTTCGACCAAGCCGCTGGCCTCGGAGGCTGCGATGTTCTCTGCCCCCATTCGTGGCACGGTAACCCGTGCATTCGATGCCCCCGAGTCTAGCTTCGATATGGCGATTATGCCTATCGACGGCGAAAGGGAGGTGATGGCCGTAGAGAGTGGCACGGTGGTAGGAGTAGAGCCGAGCAACAACTCACTTACGACGATTGTTATTCAGCACGCTGGTGGCTATATCTCGGTATACCGTGAGCTTGGCGAGAGCCTTGTACGCAAGGGTCAGTCGGTGCATAGTGGCACGGTAATCGGCAACCTAACAGCCGACGAGGAGGTAGGTCACGAACTCGTCTTTGAGCTTTGGCGCAATGGTGCAGCCGTAGATCCACAACGATATATTCTTTTCTAACGATGATACAGCACGAAAGAGTAACACTTCTCGGCTCGACAGGCTCTATCGGTGTGCAGACGCTCGATATTGTGCGCCACCACCCCGACCGCTTCTCGGTATATGCCCTTGTGGCGCATAGCCGTTGGGAGGAGCTTGCACGCCAGGCCGTGGAGTTCAACGCCCGCCGTGTGGTGATTGGCGACGAGCGATACTACGATAATCTGAAAACACGCCTTGCAGGCAGTGGCATCGAGGTCTTGGCAGGTAGCGAGGCTATCTCGGAGGTGGCATCTGACGAGGCATGCGACTTGGTGGTTAACGCCTTGGTGGGCTATGCGGGCTTGCACCCTACCTTGGCGGCTATCCACAGCCGTAAGCGCATAGCCCTTGCCAACAAGGAGACATTGGTCGTAGGTGGCGACATTGTGATGTCGGAGGCATGCCGTATGGGTGTCGATATCCTGCCTATCGACTCGGAGCACTCGGCAATTATGCAGTGCTTGGAGGGCGAGAAACGCCAGAGTATCAAAAACTTGATAGTCACTTGTAGCGGTGGTGCATTGCGCGATATGGCAAAGGAGGAGCTGCAGTCGGTAACCCCCGAAATGGCACTCCGTCATCCCCAATGGTCGATGGGCGCGAAGATTACCATCGACTCGGCAACGCTCGTAAACAAGGGCTTCGAGGTTATCGAGGCGCGTTGGTTGTTCGACATCGAGCCCGAGCGCATCAAGGTCATTATCCACCCTCAGTCGATTGTACACTCTATGGTGGAGTTCACCGATGGCTCGGTAAAGGCGCAACTTGGCAACGCCGATATGCGCACGCCGATTAGCTATGCTATGCTCTACCCTGAGCGCTCGGCGATAGCAATGGAGGAGTTTTCGATATTGGACTACCCTACGCTTACCTTCAAGGCAGTAGACCACGACAAATACCCCGCCTTGGGCATCGCCTACGACTGCCTACACCGTGGTGGCACAGCACCCTGCACAATGAATGGCTCTAACGAGGTTGCCGTTGCTGCGTTCCTCGGTCATAAGTGCGCATTTACGGATATTGTGGGCGCTATTGAGTATGCGTTGAAGCGTGCCGAGTTCACAGCCGTACCCTCGATGGAGGACTACGACAAAGCAAATATCGAGGCACGAGCCTTGGCAAAGGAGTATCTAAAACTGTAAAAAAATAAGAAGTTACATATATGGAGGTTATCATCATTAAGTTAGTGCAGTTCTTTGCAGCGCTGTCGCTACTTGTCCTTATTCACGAGTTCGGACACTTTATCGCTGCACGCATCTTCGGCATCCGTGTCGAGAAGTTTTACATATTCTTCAACCCCTGGTTCTCGCTCTGGAAGCGCAAGATTGGCGATACGGAGTATGGCATCGGCTGGTTGCCATTGGGTGGATATGTCTCGATTGCAGGTATGATTGATGAGTCAATCGACCAGGAGCAGTTGGAGCGTATGAAGCAGGACCCTCAGCCTTGGGAGTTCCGTACCAAGCCCGCTTGGCAGCGCCTTATCGTGATGCTTGCGGGTGTCACGATGAATGTGCTATTGGCAATGGTAATATACTCGGCAATGCTCTATGCGTGGGGTGATAGCTACTACCACAACGACGATATGGTTCATGGCTACGCCTTCAACGAGGCTGGACACAACCTCGGATTTGAGGATGGCGACCGCATTATCTCGATTGATGGCGAGACGATTGGCGATGTTACGACCATAGGTCAGATGCTCTTGCTTGCCGATGGCGAGCGCAAGGTGGATATTATTCGCGATGGCGAAGAGCAGACCCTTACGCTCTCGCTCGAAAGCCTTGTTGCGATGCGCGAGAGTGGTGGCTACAAGGGTCTTTATCGCGAGTTTATCCCCTATGTCGTGAACAGCGTGGAGTCGGAGAGCGCCAAGGCTTCGGGCATCGTCGAGGGCGACCGCATCGTGGCTATTAACGGCACAGCAACACCCTACTTCCGTGCTGATAGTGAGCTTCTTAGCGAGGCTCGTGGCACAACCGCAACGGTAGATGTTGTGCGTGGCGTGGATACCCTCGCCTTGGCTGTGCCTATCAGCGACGAGGGACTTATGGGCATCACCGTACGCCAGACCCTACCCCGCCACAACGACTACGGCTTCTGGGCATCAATCCCTGCGGGCGCAAAGCGTGGTGTAGAGGAGATTAAGTCGTACTGGGAGCAGGTGAAGCTAATCTTCAACCCCGAGACAAAGCTCTATAAGGAGGTCGGTGGCTTTATCGCCATTGGCAATATCTTCCCCGGCGAGTGGAACTGGATGGCGTTTTGGAATCTCACAGCACTGCTCTCGATTATGCTTGCTGTGATGAACCTCTTGCCTATCCCCGGTCTCGATGGCGGTCACGCACTCTTCACACTTTGGGAGATTATCACACGCCGTAAGCCGAGCGACAAGTTCTTGGAGGTGATGCAGTATATCGGTCTCTTCCTGTTGCTTGCCCTGCTTATCTACGCCAACGGCAGCGACATTGTGAGATTGTTCAAATAGCGATAGACGATGGCAAAACTCAAGAAGGTATATTTCTGCACCGACTGTGGCTACGAGACACCCAAGTGGTTGGGTAAGTGTCCTGCGTGTGGTGCGTGGAACACCATCACGGAGCATACGGTGGCCAAGGAGAGTTCATCGCCCGCCCGTGTGGTTTCGGTGCCGCGTGCCGAGGTGTGCAAGGTACAGGATATCGCCGAGAACCAGACACGCCGTATCGACACGGGTAATAAGGAGGTTAACCGTGTGTTGGGCGGTGGCATAGTACCTGGTTCACTGATTTTGCTGGGTGGCGAGCCGGGCATCGGCAAGTCTACCCTATCGTTGCAACTCGCCCTAACGGCAAACAATCTCTCCACCCTCTATGTCTCGGGCGAGGAGTCGGCAGAGCAGATTAAGATGCGCGCCAACCGCCTCGGCATCAACAATATGGAGTGCACGGTATATACCGAAACTCTGCTTGAAAATATTATCTCGGAGATTGAGGCGCTGCATCCCGATTTGGTCATCATCGACTCTATACAGACGATGTCTACCGACTTAGTGGAGTCGTCGGCAGGTAGCGTAACGCAGATTAGGGAGTGTACGGCAGCGCTGTTGAAGGTTGCGAAGATGCTCGGTATCTCGATATTTATCATCGGCCATATCACCAAAGAGGGCACAATTGCGGGTCCCAAGATTTTGGAGCATATCGTAGATGTCGTTCTTCAGTTTGAGGGCGATAGCAACAACAACTACCGCATCTTGCGTGGCATCAAAAATCGCTTTGGCGCAACATATGAGATTGGCGTCTTCGAGATGTTGGAGAACGGCTTGAAGGAGGTGGACAACCCATCCGAAATTCTCCTCTCGCACTACGATGAGCCATTGGCGGGTATCTCGGTAGGTGCAGTGGTCGATGGTCTACGCCCCTATCTTATTGAGGTTCAGGCACTGGTTAGCGGTGCTGCATACGGCACACCTCAGCGCTCGTCGATGGGCTTCGACCAGCGCAGACTGAATATGTTGCTTGCCGTGTTGGAGAAGCGCATCGGTATGAAGATGTTCCAAAAGGATGTATTCCTCAACTTTGCGGGTGGTTTCAAGATTTCGGATACGGGCATCGACCTTGCCGTTGTTGGCGCTATCATATCATCGTACTACGACAGACCACTTTTGGAGGGTGTATGCTGTGCCGGCGAGATAGGATTATCTGGCGAGGTGCGCCCTGCACCACGCACCGAACAGCGCATAGCCGAGGCTGCACGCTTGGGCTTTAAGCGCATCGTGGTGTCGAGCTTTATCCAGAAGAAGGTAAAAGCACCTAAGGGCATCGAGGTGGTCTATATATCATCAATCGACCAACTGCCAAAGGCGCTGTTCTAACAGAGCAAAGAGCAAAGAGCAAAGAGCAAAGAGCAAAGAGCAAAGAGCAAAGAGCAAAGAGCAAAGAGCAAAGAGAGTGTCATATTGAGCGTAGCGAAATATCTCGCAGTTAGCAATTAGGGCGATGGTCGTGCAGGCCTTGAGATCCTTCGTTACACTCAGGATGACAAAACGAGAGCAAAGAGCAAAGATGAAAGATAATAATTGTGGTTATAAAAAATCTTTGCTCTTTGCTCTTTGAACTTTCATCTCTCCCCGTGGCTTGGATTTTGCGGTCGTAGCGCAAAAAGAGCGCTATGAAGATTGCAGATTTCGAGAATATCATTGCCACCGACAGACTTACGCTTGTCGACTTCTTTCAGCCGTGGTGCGGACCTTGTCGCGCCATAGACCCAGCATTGGAGCGTTTGGCACTCACAATGAGCCATATTTGCACAATCATCAAGCTAAACACCATCGAACGCGACCACCGCGTACTTATCCGTCGCTACAACATAGTGGCGATACCCTCGCTACTGCTTTTTACACGCAGCGAACTACTCTGTCGCCTTACGGGCATCGTCTCCTACGACCGACTATTGGCAGTTATTCGAGAAACACAGGTTGTTTTGGAGTACTGATAATCAGTGAGAAATGAGAAATGAACAATAGTTGCAGTCCCGAAAGACTGCACCCAATTTGTTGTCAGAAGGGGTATAATTTGTTCTATGGCAAAAGAAGACCCCTCGGGATAGTACATAATCGTACAGCCCGAGGAGTCTTACTTTTGGGATGGGACAAAGGATGCCCCTTATCACAACAAATACTCAAGGCGCCAAGCGAGCTCCTCTTCAATTTTCGTCTTTGTGGGGCAGGGTGCTATGCGCTCCAAAAGGTGGGGCAAGCCAACCTTTACCGACTTATCGCGCGAGGCGATATGGCAGACAAGAGCTACCACGCCATCGGCGATATATGCCGAGTGGGGATTTGCCTTCACGGCATTCTCAACGGCGATAAACGCAACCTCGGTGTTTGTGCGCTCGTTGCGTGATGCCGCCATAAGAGCCGAGTATGCAACCATCTCGTTACTCTCGGTGGTCCAGATGCCCATCAGTGAGTTAATATCATAGATCTTCGACAGCAAAGCAAAGGCAAGCTCCTCGGCTAACTCGGCATTGCGGATACCGCGCGACCAGAATGGAAATTCGTGGGTGTTGACACTCTTGGGGTCGGCGATATGGCAAGCTGCCAACTTTAGCTCGCGCACCTGCTGGCGGTAGAGGTACTTGGCAAACTCATAATCCTTGGTCTCCGAAGCCACAATCTCGCGCACGGTGGCAACACTAACGCCATAGTTAAGGCCATACTGCTCGCCGTTGGTCGCCATACTTTCGGCCACAGCGCCATTCATCTGCTTGCGCAGACGGCCGAGTAACTCTATCATTCTCTGGGTGTTATCCATCTTACCAGGGCTTCTTATAGTAAACCGAACGGCCAAACTCATAGATGGGCAACACACGACGGCAGAGGATATCGCCCGACAAAGCTACCGTAACCGTAGCGTTGTTGGCATAGCGATAGACGATATTCCCCTTCTTCTCGCCCTCGGGGTAGTTCATCTCGGAAGGTGTGATATTTACCACTACAACCTCGCCCGAGAGGTCATCTTTTGCTACGATGCCCTCCTCGGTATTGAAGCGTGCAACAACATAGTTGTGAACACTATCTGCCATAGGCACAACAACACGCTCGGTGGTTCGGCACAGAGTGCGCTTGCCGTAGAAGAGTTCCATATAGCTCTGCTCCATACGGTCGATTTCCTCAAGGGCGCTCTCCAAGCCTGCGCCAAAGACGCCATCGCCCATCTCGCCAGTAATGAGGTCGACACGGGCACGGCGCAAAGCGAAGATCTCGTCTGCGGCCTCCTCGGCCAACTCGTCGTTCTTCCTATCGCCACGGCGAAGACGGTCAGGCAGGACATTGGCAAAGTGGTGCTTGCCACCTCTAAGGCTCTGCACCTCCTCGGCGCTATTCGTGGGGCGCTCGGTAGCCATAAACTCGCCATCTTGGGCAATGGCAACATTCGCCTCGACGATATCGTAGGCGGTATAATCGACCAGCGAGGCGCGTGTGCCCAACAACTTCTGGGCATAGCGGGCATATGGGCCCGACACAAAGTGCTCCTCCTCGACAACAAGGTCTACAACCAACGAGGTCTGCGCCTCCGAGAGCACAACCTTGCCATTCTCCTTATACATACCGATGCGCTTCTTAACAAGCTGCTGTGCCGAGAGCTCGGCACCCACCATCGAGAGAATCAAAAGGGCAAATATTGCAAAATATCGTTTCATAATTTTTTCGGTTATTTCGACAAAGGTAGTAAAAAGAAATTAGCTTTCATCACTTGCGAGCGTATTTATTGCAAGAGATGCTCGCTAAAAGTGCATCATTATGATGCCAAAGGTACTCACTTTTTAGGCGAAATCAAAATTTAAGGTAGAAATCGTTGGTTAGACGCTGGTAATCTTCGCTATATGAGCCATCAGCGGTATGTATCGTAAGCGTTGAGCATCGAGGCATAGGCGTAGACTGGGTCAACTCAAACTCCATCAGGGTGCGCTGCGGGGCGCTGCCCTCCTTGGTTGCAACATCCGTAAGGCGTATTAGGTGCAGACGACCAAATGCCACAAAGCGGAAGCGTCGTGCCTCGTCCGAAGGCAGAACGACCGAGAGTCGCCCACCCTCGCGCAAAAGGCGACAAGCCGACTCTACAAGCATCCGAAAGTCGAGCGACGAGGTGTGGCGTGCCGTAGTGCGCTCGGCAGATGGCGAGTGTAGCGACGAGTTGAAATATGGGGGATTGGAGACTATATGGTCGAACTTCTGGGTAGTTTCGTAGAGCGCTATATCGCTCTGCAACACCTCGATACACTCAGCCCAAGGCGAACGCCTTACATTCTCACGGGCATCCGCAACAGCGCCAGCATCGATATCCAGTCCGACAATTTTTGCATCAGCATTGCGCTGTGCCACCATCAGCGAGATAATGCCCGAGCCTGTGCCGATATCGAGTATTCGGCAATCGGTGGCGACATCTGCCCACGCACCCAAGAGAACACCATCGGTGCCCACCTTCATTGCGGAGCGCTCATCTCGCACATCGAACTGTTTAAACGAAAACATATTAGTCGAAGAGTTGGGTAATGCCCGCACCAAACAATGAGTAGTCGTAGCGTGTGGGGTCGTCTGCCGAGAACTCACGAAGCGAGGCGGTAAGCTCCTCGACAGCCTTCCAGTCGCTCTGCTTGCGGTTTAGGAGGCCAAAGCTACGACCAAGGCGACCAGTATGCACATCGAGAGGCATATAGAGTGCCGACATCGGGATGCCCTGCCACTGACCAAAGTCGACACCACGGTCATCGTGGCGGACAAACCACCTTAGATACATACACAAGCGCTTGCACGCAGCACCCTTGTCGATTGACGATAGGTGCTTCTCGGAGCGTGCAAGGTGCTCAACAGCAAAGAAATCGTGGCGGAACGATGAGAGTACTGGGCGTAGGTCGTGATGCTCCGAATAGCCCTTCTCGAAGTAGCCACCAACACTACCCCACCCCTTGATAATATGGCGTAATCCACGCACAAATGCCTTGAAATCCTCGCCATTAAAGGTGCGGTGGACATACGAATTGAGGTGCTCCAACTCCGCAACGGAGGCGTTCAGCACAAAGTCCGAGGGGGCGTTATCCATAAAGCGCATCATACGATGTGCGCTCTTGACGATAGCCTTGCGGTTGCCCCAAGCGATAGCGGCAGCCAAGAATCCCGCCACCTCTCTATCGAGGGGTGCGCTAAATGAGTGAGGCACGCTGATAGGGTCTGCCTCGATAAAGTCGGGGCTGTTGTATTTGTCGTGGAGCTCCTCGAGCAGAGCCTTAAGCTCCTCACGGGGCATATCAAAGGATGAGTCCATCGCTCATAACGATTTTGCGGTCAGACATCGAGGCGAGCTTCTCGTCGTGCGTAACGATGATAAAGGTCTGCCCTGTGCGCTCACGGAGTGTGAAGAAGAGGCGCTGAATCTCATCGCGCGTTGCGCTATCAAGATTTCCCGTAGGCTCGTCGGCAAGCACCACGGCAGGGTTGTTTGCCAAGGCACGAGCGATGGCAACACGCTGCTGCTCACCACCCGACAATGCCGAGGGCTTATGCTCCGCACGGTGCGACATAGCAACCAATGCCAAGAGCTCGTCGGCACGCTTCGCCGCCTCGCCCTGCTTAACGCCAGCGATAAGCATCGGCATCATAACATTCTCCTTGGCGGAAAACTCCTCCAAGAGATGATGGAACTGGAAGACAAAACCAATCTTGCGGTTGCGGAAGGCAGATAGCGCCTTATCATCAAGACCCTCGGGCGAGATACCGTCAATCGTAACACGACCCTCGTCGGCCTTCATCAGCGTACCGATAATCTGCAAAAGTGTTGTCTTACCTGCACCACTGGCGCCAACCAGCGATACAATCTCGCCACGCTTAACCTCCAACGAGACACCGTGCAACACCTCCAAGTCGTCGAAGCACTTCTTTACTCCCTCAACACGAATCATAGTGCAGCCGATTTATAATATTTGAAGAGGTCGACAACCTGTCGGGTCTCCCTCACATCGTGGACACGCAAGATAACATCGCCACCACGCAGAGCCTCCCACGCAAGAGCCAAAGAGCCAGCGAGAGCCTCATCCGAGGTGATACCCAAAGGCAAGTAAATCATCGACTTACGCGACACGCCAACCAATAGCGGATAGCCCAACTCACGGATGGAGCCTAAGCCTGCCATAAGCTCCATATTCTGCTCTGTGGTCTTGGCAAAGCCGAAGCCTGGGTCGAGGATTATATTCTTGGGCGAGATACCCGCATCAAGCATCTCACGAGTGCGCTCAACAAAGTAGTCACGGACACCATTTACCACGCCATCCTCATACTCCGTAAGCGACGACATATTCTGTGGATTGCCCCTCATATGCATAGCTATATAGGGAAGACCGAGACGAGCAACAACCTTGAGCATATCCCTATCGAGTGCGCCAGCCGAGATATCGTTGACGATAAATGGACCATACTCCTCATAGGCACGGCAGACAATCTCGGAACGGAAGGTGTCGATAGAGACCACCACGCCCATCTCGGAGCGCGACACAGCCTCAAGACCCATCTGCAAGCGCTCCCACTCCTCGTCGAGCGATACATTCTCCGCCCCGGGGCGAGATGAGTAGCCGCCGAGGTCGATAATCGTGGCACCCTCGCTGATAGTCTGCTCTACACGCAACCTTACCTGTTCGTACGATATATTGCGACTCGCTGCATAGAACGAGTCGGGTGTGAGATTCACAATAGCCATTATCTGGCTCTCGCGAAGGTTGATATTAGCGGGGTTGAGAATCATAGCTTAGACGGCGATGAAGTTGCTCGACATCCTCCTCCAAGTCGTCGAGCTCGATATTTACAATAGCAAATGTCGAGCGGTCGCAACGCTCCTCGTCGGAGAGTTGGTTGCGCATACGCTCACGAATCTGCTCTTCGGTTGCGCCATCACGCCTCATAGCGCGCTCCAAGCGCAACTCCTCGGGAGCCATAACCGAGACGGTGGCATCGAACGAGCCCTCGAGACCCGCCTCAAAGAGGATTGCCGACTCCATAACGACATAGTTGCCCTCCTGCTCCTCTGCCCATCGTTCGAAGTCCGCCATAACGGCAGGGTGAACAATGGCGTTGAGCTTGGCTAATGCCTCCTTGTCGTTGAAGACACGCTCTGCCAAATAGCGACGATTAAGCACATCGCCATCGTAGGCCTCCGAGCCGAAGCACTCGATAATCTTGGCGCGAAGTTCCGCCGACGACGCCATAAGAGCCTTGGCACGGCTGTCAGAATCGTAGGCTGCCACACCACGCTGGGCGAGAAGCTCCACAACCTTTGACTTACCCGAGCCTATACCGCCCGTGATTGCTACCTTGTACATATATTATTATTAAGGTTGATAACCTCGATTGCAGGGCGCTCCTCCTCAATCTTGAGGGGTGGCACCTGACCCACGGCGATAAGGTCGATATCGCCCATACGCGCAGCCAACGCCTGCTGAAGCGATGCGGTGGAGATATGGCGATACTTCACGCCATCTTCATCCGTAGTCTCGCTGTCGAACATCAGCTCGCCATCCTGCACCGCAAAGTGCGAGCGACGACCAAGGAAGGTGTAGCCCACAAGGTTGGTGCCCTTGCCACGAATGGTGCAGTCTACCTCAAACTCCGTTCCGAGCGACTCGACAACCACGGTATGCTCCGTAGTGTAGGTCTCGCCCAACTTGGTGATATACCAGAGCACAAAGGCCGCCACAAACATCGAAACATAGGCAGGCGAGATTGCATTACGCAACCAGCTAAAAAACTTCTTTATCTTTTCCATTGCAAATAGTTTTCCGTTGATATATGTATATATTCACGCAAATATACAAAAAAGAAATGAGATTGCTACATCGAAAGGGAAGAAAAGAGAGTTTTTTAGTTGTTAGAAGTGACCAGAGTGACCAGAGTGACCAGAGAGAAAATGCAGAGAACGCAATCAGCCTATTGAGTCCTATTATAGCTACACAAAAAATAGGTCGCACCCCACGGATGCGACCTATTTATATATATGTATTACCCAAAGAGTAACTCTTCGATTACTCCTCGTCAGCCTTCAAAGCCTTTTTGCGCTGGCAATCGTAGGCGATAGGAGTAGCGATAAATACTGAAGAGTAAGTACCGATAACCACACCGAGAATCAACGCGAAGACGAAACCACGGATAGTCTCACCACCGAAGATGAAGATCGAGAGAAGGGTTACCAAGGTAGTACCCGAAGTATTGAAAGTACGCGACAAGGTAGCGCAGATAGCGTTGTTGATGTTGTTGCGGATATCACGCTTGGGGTAGAGAGTCATATACTCACGGATACGGTCGAAGATAACCACAGTATCGTTGATAGAGTAACCGATGATAGTCAAGATAGCTGCGATAAAGGCCTGATTAACCTCAAGGTTGAAGGGCATAATAGCATACAACATTGAGAAGAGACCGATAACGAGCAATGCGTTGTGTGCCAAGGCTGCAGTTGCACCCAAAGCCCACTGCCAACGACGGAAACGAACAGCGATGTAAGCACCGATAGCAACCAACGCGATAAGCACTGCGATAACTGAGTTGCGTGTCATCTCGCTTGAGATAGCGCTACCCACCTGCTCAGAAGATGCAATACCATACTGTGCGATATCCTCACCAGTAGTGCGGAAGTGCTCGAACTCGAAGCCCTCCAAGTTGAAGTGATCCTTAACGCTCTGGTAGATGATGCGGTCTACAACATCGTTAGCCTCCTCACCATCAAGACCCTCGGGCTGGTACTGGGTAACGATACGAATCTGGTTCTCGTCACCAAACTGCTTAACCTCGACAGAGGTGTTCGAAGCATCACCAACCTCAGCAAAGTTAGCCTCAAGTGATGAACGAACCTCGGTGATATTAACCTTCTCAGGGAACTTAACAACATAAGCACGACCACCAGTGAAGTCTACGCCCTGGTTGAGACCGAGGGTGAGCAACGACACTACAGAGAGCACGATAAGTGTACCCGAAACGATGTAAGAGAACTTACGCTTGCCGATAAAGTCGAACTTAACACCCTGCAAGAAGTTCTCGGTGAGCTTTGTTGAGAACGAGATATTGCCACGACGAGCTGCCCAAGCCTCCAACAATACGCGAGTGATGAAGATAGAGCAGAACAACGAGGTGATGATACCTGCAACCAAGGTAGTAGCGAAGCCCTTAACAGGACCTGTACCGAAGAAGAAGAGCACGATACCAGTGATAATGGTGGTAAGGTTACCATCGATAATCGCTGAGTAAGCGTTCGAGAAACCATCCTTGATAGCCAACGAGAGACCCTTGCCGGCACGCAACTCCTCCTTAACACGCTCGAAGATGATGACATTGGCATCAACGGCCATACCCATAGTAAGCACGATACCCGCAATACCGGGGAGTGTCAATACAGCGCCGAACGATACAAGCACACCCATAAGGAGCAATACATTGAACAAGAGGGCGATGTTTGCCATCATACCTGCTGCGCTATAGAAGAATACCATATAGACAAGCACGAGCAAGAATGCCAAAGCGAATGAGATAAGACCAGCGTTGATTGACTGTGCACCAAGCGAAGGACCAACTACCTCGGTGTGGATAATAGTTGCAGGGGCGGGAGCCTTACCTGAATTAAGCACCGAAGCCAAATCCTCGGCCTCCTGAGGACCGAAGTTACCGCTAATAGATGACTGACCACCGTCGATACGGTCGTTAACCTGAGGTGCAGAGTATACATAATCGTCAAGAACGATAGCAATCTGCTTGCCGATGTTTGCGCCAGTGATATCGCCCCACTTAACAGCGGTGTTGGCGTCCATAGTCATAGATACCTCGAAACCACCAGTCTGGCCACCCTGGGCACGAGCGTTGGTGATGCCCGAGCCATCGAGAACGGGAGCAGCAACGCCATTCTTACCCTTCAAAGCGTAGAGAAGGAATGTACCGCGAGAGTTCTCGTCGGTGCTCTTGTTAGACCAAGCGAGCAACACATCGTTGGGAAGTGCACGGTCCAAAGCGGGGATAGCGAGGTACTCGTTGAGCTTCGCCATATCCTCCTTAGCAGCAGCACCCACCTGGGGAGCACGAACCGCAGCCTCGTAAACCTCGCCAGCAGCTGAGCCTACGAAGTTGTAGTGAAGAAGGTCGGTTACGGGGGTGAGGCTTACCTCCTCCTCCGAAGCGCCGTTAGCCAAGAGGTGATCGCGAACGATACCGTTAGCCTCGCCATAGAGGATATCCATAATCTCACCAGTCTCAGCCTGATCGCAAACAGTCCAGAACTCGAGGTTAGCGGTAGAAGCCAAAAGCTTGCTTACACGCTCGGGCTCCTTAACACCGGGCAACTCAACCGAGATACGGTTGGTACCTGTTACGCGCTGGATGTTGGGCTGGGTAACACCAAGAAGGTCGATACGGCTGTTCAACACATCGAACGAGCTTGCTACCGAGCCCTCGATAAGTTCCTTGAGGTCCGAAGCTAAAGCTGCGGTATCCTCAGTAGCCATACCGAAGATTGAGCAAACGCCCTCGCCATAGGCTGCGATGAAGGCATCAACAACTGCCGAAGCGTTCTCCTCAACCGAAGCTGCCTTCAACGCTGCATCCATACGCTCGTAGAGAGCGGGGTCAGCCATTACGATGCCCTTGTTCTCGGCGTTGGTGCGGATAACATCCGTAGCCTTAATCTCGAGCATAACATTCATACCACCCTTGAGGTCAAGACCCAAGTTCAACTCACGGTTCTTACAATCAGCGTAGGTGTACTTCACCAAGCCAAGATTGTAGACAACCTCATCCCACTTAGCATCGAGATATGCTGCGGGATTCTCCTGCTCTGCTGCCTTACGCTCCACGCTGCGTGTAACGAAGGTGAATGAGAGCTGGAACACACAAGCTAGCGCCAAGAGTGCCGCCAGCCACTTAATAATACCTTTACTCTGCATTGTTAAAAAGTTTTGTTATTATTTGTTTGTTGTTTTCCTTTCGGTCGGCACGCTACACCTAAAGTGTAAACGCGCGTTAATCGCGCAAAGATATAAAAAAAATCGCAATCCACAACTCGGGACTGCGATAATTATTAAGAATTTTCAGTTTTTCGGTCAATTGCCTACTTTGTAGTAAGCTCGATGATGTAATCCACCTTGTCCTCAACCTTGCCACACTCGAGCAAAATGCCACCAGCGACCTTCTGGAACTTAACCTTCTGGTCGGTACCAAAGACCTTGGCGCTCACCACCTTGCACTCCAAAGGCAAGTACAAAGCCTCGTTCTCCAACGCAAAGATATGGACAAACAAGCGGTCGCCCTTGCGCGTGGTACAACCCCACTCCTGCTGCTTGACATCACCTGCCTCGGTAGCGTAAATAGTCTCGCCATTCGCCTTGAGCCACTCACCCATCTCCTTCATACGCTCGACAGCCACAGCGGGCAACTCACCATTGGGCTGAGGGCCAACATTGAGTAGGAGGTTAGCACCCTTACCTGCTGTGCTTACCAAGTAACGGATAAGCGCTTCTGTAGACTTATACTCCTGGTCAGTAACCTTATAGCCCCACATGCCATTCATAGTCTGGCAAGTCTCCAAGGGTAGACGGCTAATCTCCTGACCCGACAATCCGTGGGTATTCTCGCCAGGAAGATCACGCTCAAAGACCTGGATATCCTCGCCCTCGAAGGGTGTCTGATGGTGGTTGTTGGCTACAAGGCACGAGGGCTGCAATTTATGCACCAAGGCATACTGCTCGTTGAGGCGCCAATCAAACGGCGTCTTATCTTCGTCGTGGTCCCACCAGCCATCGAACCATATAGCGCGAATAGGACCATAGTTGGTAAGAAGCTCGGTAATCTGGCGATTCATAAAGTTGTAGTACGACTCCCAGCTAATCTTCGACTTATCACGACCAGTAACCCAGTAGGCTGTACGGCCTCGAGGGTAGTCGTCACGACTCCAATCGGCATGCGAATAGTAGAAGTGGAGGGCGATATCCTGCTTCTGGCACTCCTCAGCTAACTCCTTGAGCACATCGCGCTTAAAGGGTGTAGCATCCACAATATCGAACTCCGACTCTGCGGTATCCCACATCGAGAAACTATCGTGGTGGCGCGAGGTGATGCAGATATACTTTGCACCCGATGCCTTGATTGCCGACACCCACTCTCGAGCATCGAAACGGTGGGGGTAGAAGCCATCAGCAGCCTTGGCATACTCGTCACGATTGAGTCCTGCATTCTGCAAATACCACTCGCCCTGTGCAAACATCGAGTAGATACCCCAGTGGATGAAGATACCGAAGCGATCCTCCGAAAACTCCTTACGGCTCTTAAGATTCTCCTCGGTGGGTACATAGCCCTGCGCCGTAGCCGGTAATGCCACAGCCACGAGCAACACAATAGAAAGGAAAAGTTTTTTCATAGTTTTAGGTATTCTCATTTAGGTTATTTCGTTGTTGGAAGTTTAATGAATTTAGGGAATTTAGGGAAAATCTAAACTCCTTAATCTCATTAAGTTACTTAAATACACTATTTTGTAAGCACCACCCATTTGTTGTTAGAAGGGGTTAGATTTGGAGATTTGTCGCAGACTGAAAAAGCGGAGTTTACTTGGAGTAAATGAGCATTTTTCAGGCAAGCAAAGCTTCGAAGATAGCCCCTTATCACAACAAAGA
>JAGBYO010000112.1 GCA_017628735.1 Alistipes sp.
AGCTTGCCGTTGCAGTCCAAGGCGAGCGATGTAGGCTGTATGCCCACCTCCAACTCGGCAACGATTTTATCCGTCTCGGTGTCGATTTTAAGCAGTCGGTTTTGGTACGACCAGCAGTTTACATAGAGGTATTTGCCCAACTGCACCATCTGCTCCGTAGAGCCCTGCTCGGAGGTCATATTTGGAACTTCGATATAGCCCGTAATCTCGTAACGCTTGGGGTTTACGATAAATATGCGGTTGTCCCAAATTTGTGTGATATATGCCTTGTCGTCCGAAATGAAGTGGATATAGCGGGGAGAGGTAAGGCCTGTGATACGCCCCACCTCCTTGAATGTTGTGGGGTCGATAGCGAATACCACATGCGAGTTGTTGACCACCACCCAGCCGATGCCATTGTGGATAATCATCGACTGCGCCACATCGCCAAGTTTCATAGCGTTAGCACGGTAGAAAATCTCGTTTTCGACCGATTTTGTCGTGGGGTCATAGTACGAGAGTGTGGCATTGCCATACTGGAAGTTGCCCTCGTTGCAGATAAAGAGTCCACGCTCCGAGGCGGATATGTCGAAATCCTCCTCCAAGCCGTAGTCCCACTCCATGCAACCTGCGGTGAGCAACGAAAATATTAGCAATAACCACCTCATAATATGTCGTTTATTCGGTTATCTCCCAGATGCTACACACCTCGGTTGAAAGCTCGCCCAACCAACCACTCTTCGACTGCACCGCAGACTGCACCTTTACGAAGTCGATATAGTCAAGCTTGACGCTCTGACCTAGAGCATCTATGGCGTTAGAGATATCGAAACTATTTACGGCATCGACACAATCGCGCTCCGAATAGTTGTCGGCATAGCCCCAGTCGTAGGCGGGCTGTACCCACATCGAGCCATTGCCCGAGCGGTCGTAGTTGCGCGCCTCAAGACGAGTACCATGCAAGGTATAACTATCCTCTGTTATCCAAGTGGGGTAGTAGTAGGGCTGGTCGTGGAACGAGGCAAGGTAGTCAATGCAGCCACCTCCGCCATGGTTGTCTGTCCAGACCACAGCCATAGCAGCACCAGCAGGGCGATAGTAGGTGACCATATAGTTCTGGTAGGTCCTTGGCTGGCCTGTCTCCGAGCCTCGCAACTCATACCAGTTATCATCAGCCTTGCCGTTGCCATTTTCGTCCTGCATAACCCATACTACGCCTGGCTCCGACGAGCCGTCAAAGGAGTTGCCACGAATGGCAAAATCGTAGTCGCTATGGTTGGCTACGCTATGGTCGAAGTCAACGATGATATAGCCACCAAAGGCTCCTAACGATACCCAGTTATCGTTGATTAGACGGGTGTAGGCATACTTTGTAGCATCTGTTGCCGTAAGCTCGTTGCCTGTGAAACCTGCGGTCTTCATATCGCCGATAAACTGACCGGGTGCAGGTGTGTATTCCAATACTGTGCGGAAGAGTGTTGATGACGATGCATTACGCTCACGACGATACTTGCCCTCCTCGAGGACCTCTATCGTAAAATCGTGCTTTAGCTCTGTGTTACCACCATTATCCCAAAGAGTGGCAGTTGCTCGTAGAGTGTGTGTGCCGAGCTCGTTGCTACAGAATACGAAATACTGCTTCGTAGCATCGCTCTTGACGCCATCTACCTCCCAACTATATGTTACTCCCTCGTTAGGTCCAACTTTTGAGGGTAGGATAAGGAGGTCGCGACCCTCGACGATATGCAGGTCCTTCTTGTCGAACTCATAGATAAATGCCAACTCTTCGGCATCTACGACGGTGAGCGTTACGCTATCCTCGCTTGAGCCCGCACTGTTCTCTGCTACAACGCGGATGGTGTATGTGCCAACTGTTGTAGCCTCAAAGAGATAGCTCTCGCCCTCGGCTACTTGTTGGTCGTTTTCGTACCAGTGGATATGTGGCTCCTCGTCGGTCTTGCGCACATTGGCTATCATGAGCTTGGTGAAACCTACGGCAACCTTGGCATCCTCCATGGCGATATCCACAATGGGGATGTCGGGCTCAAGAATGTCGATGCGCATCTCTTTGCTCGCGCTACCAGCATCGGTTGTGACTGTAAGTGTCACATAGAGCGAGCCCACAGCCTCGGCATAGTGGACATAGGCTCTCTCTTGGCATACTACCACATCATCAATAACCCACTCAAAGGTGGCATTCTCGGCATTGCGGTAGTCGGGGGCGAGTCGTACCTCGTCGCCAACACGCACTGTGTATACGCCATCGCCCTCGATGATAATCTCGGGCAGATCGGCGGTCAACACCTCGTCGCGGTTACACGACGAGGTGTTGATTGCCAACACACTTAAAAAAATAAACTCTAAAAATCGTCTCATATTCGTTGTTTGAGGCTATTTGTGCCTCGACAAAACTCTATTCCCAGCGTACCGCAACATCGTCGTAGGCGAAGTAGGCGGGGCAGTTCATACCGTAAGAGCCTATCTGGTCCTCGGATGCCGAGAAGTTAAAGGCAACCTTTACGACCTTGCCTAACGATGACAAATCCCACTTTGTCCACTCGGTAACCAATACGCCATTCTCGCAGAGTGCAAACTCTACCGAGCCAGTCTCCTCGTCAGCGGCGTTGTAGCCGTAGGCAACAACCTTGATATAGGTGCTATCGGTTGCTGGGCTGTTGAAGCCATCGCCATAGGTAAGCGAGTTGAGCACATAGCAGGTATTCGTAACATACATATGGTCAATAACACGCTCTACGCCATCGGCAAACTCCAAGGTCTGCAACGAAGCATCGTAAATCTGCGAGTTGTAGAAGTCGCTATAGCCATTGTGTACTGCAAAGTTTGCAGAGCCATTGTTGCCACCGATGGGGTTTGCCATCTGCAACTCATACCAGCCGTAGTGGCCCTCGGGGAGGGTCTCGTAATCCTCGATAATGTAGTTCGAAACTACATGACCGCCACCCCAGAGGGGAGTTTCGAACGAGTGGAATAGCTCGGTGTTGCCCTCGTCGTACCAGTAGTATACATCTGTTGCATAGTCGGTGTAGGTCAACGAGCCACCATACTGCATATCGTCGATAAGGTCGCTCCAAGTGTTAATCTCAGCACCGCCATAGAGCGTGTAACCAGTAAACTGGGCATCTGCATCCTCAAACGATAGGGTGCGCAGGGTGTATGTCTCGCCCTCTGAGCCACCTTCGTCCTCCGAGCCAGCCTTAGGCAGACGAATTACGCGACCATCGGTAAGGGTGATGATAACCTCGGTCTCGGTCTCCTCGACAGACTCAAACATAGAGTCGCCGTCTTTGCCGTCTTTGCCGTCCTTACCATCAGTACCGTCTACGCCATCTTTGCCGTCAGCGCCATCTTTTCCATCCTCGCCGTCAGCACCATCTTTGCCGTTAGCACCATTACGAATCGTTACCTTCGAGCCGTCGCTAAATGTGAGCACCACGCCCTCGTCGGTTGTCTCGGTAGAGATGATTACCTTGCCCGCGCTAAGAGCATCCATCAGTGCCGTAAGGGTCTCGATATCCTCGCGGTTTTGGTCAATCTCCTCTTCGAGTTCTGTGAACTTGTCCCAGATTGCTCCGTCGTCGTACGAGCAACCTACCAATGCTGTCAGCATAGCTACTACGCCGAGAGCCAAGAAAATTTGCTTTCTCATAAAATGTTTGTTAAAAGGTCATTCTCCGTAAACTTTTACACAAACGAGCGTTCTTGGCTTATGGACTTGGGTGGGACTAAATGATATCAGGCTTCGGTGCGATAGACCAATGGCAAGAATACAATGCTTCTCCACGGGCTATACCTATAATATATAATACCTGAAAAATTTTCAGTCGCAGACTTGCCCATTCGCCGCAGGCACAATCTCGTTGTAAACGCTTGGCAGGTCTTCTGACTTATCTCCTTCTGCGAAGCCTTCCCAGCCCAACGGCCAGTGGCTAAATGATGTCGCAGACACTCTTGAGAATTACAGCAGCGGGAACTGTCCGGGATTCTCACCCGATTCCCTTTTAATCTCATAAGGCTTAGCAAAGCCTCCGAGAACCAATGCTCGTGCAAAGATACAAAAAAAATGAGAAATCAAAACAGAATGTGATAAAAAAAAAGAAAAGGCGATAACTTTCGTTATCGCCTTGAGTGACTCCGCCAGGATTCAAACCTGGAACCGCTTGATCCGTAGTCAAGTACTCTATTCAGTTGAGCTACGGAGCCATTTCTTTCGTTTTGCGAGTGCAAATGTAGAGCAAATTTTCTTTCTGTGCAAATATTTTTGCAATTATTTTTCAAAAAAAAGCGACGGCTGAAACCGTCGCTTGCACTACCAGTTGATAATCAGCGGATTACTGAATGTGCTCTGCAAGGATTTTCTCAATCTCCTCGCCACGCAAATTCTTCGCTACGAGCTTACCCTCGGGTGAGAAGAGGAAGTTTGCGGGGATAGAGTTCACATTGTAAGGCTTGCCAGCCTCCCACTCGCCCTCGGCGTTGCAACCCCAAACATTTACCCAAGCCATACCATTGTCGGCGATAAACTGCTTCCAACGCTCCTCGGTGCCAGGGCGGTCATACGATACGCCATAGATCTCCAAGCCCTTGGGTGCGAACTTCTCGTATGCAGCAACAAGGTGGGGAATCTCGCCACGGCAAGGACCGCACCAGGTAGCCCAGAAGTCAACAAGTACCCACTTGCCCTCTGCCAAGAGTGACGAAACAGATACCTCAACGCCCTCGGTGTTGAAGAGGGTGATGTCAACGAGGTCGGCACCGATGGTGGTGTTCTTGGCATTGGCAACCTGTGCCTTGTACTCGTCGTATAGAGCTACACCCTCGAAGCGGGTGTCGATAAGGTTGAAGAGCTCAACAAAGCGAGCTGTATCCTCGCTGAACATGTTGAAATACTGCAACATATATACCGAAACAAGGTTATCGGCATTCTCCATGATGACCTTCTCGACATAGGGAGCAGGGTCCTCGCCACCCTCGGGGGTGTCAGTGTAGACGATGGCGATAAGACCATTCATAGCCTCTGCCACCTTGTCCTGAAGGGGTGAGCCCTCAACATCGAGACGCTCGTTCTCAGCGTCGTACTTGATGTTAAGGTCGCTGCCATCGAGTGCGATAGTTGCTGCGGGGCGACCATCGACAACGAGGTTAGCAAACTGGTCTACGGGAACTGCAGCCTCCATGGTGAAGTACTTGTTCTCGTCGAGGGTAGCCGATGCCAAAGCCTCCTCGGCACCTGCTACGCGCAACTCGATGGTTGCACCAGCCTCGGTACGCTCGGCAGTAGAGAGATCACCAGTGATGGTGATGGTGTTGTTGGTTGCGGTGCCACACGCTGCAAACATAGCAGCCGAGCACAATGCGATAAATAATTTCTTCATAGTTGTTATTTGTTTGATATTTAGATTATTACTTCTTTACTCTGTCGGGGTTTGACTCAACGAACTTCTCCCACGATGAGCTACCTCGGCGTGCCTTGCTGTCGCCACCCAAGCCCTTGCGCTTCTCGCCCGCTGTGGCGCGTGTAAGAGCATTGCTCAGCGTGAAGTAGTGGCATAGCGCCACGGCTGTGCCATCCGTAGCATCGAGCTTGCGAGGATGATAGTCGGTGCCGAGAATCGAGTTTATCATCGTCGCTACCTGCTCCTTCGATGCCTGACCACGCCCCGTTATCGCCTGCTTAACACGCGAGGGGGCATACTCGGCAATGGGTGTAGACTCCGTAGCACTCAGCACGGCAGCTATCGCCACACCCTGCGCACGGCCAAGCTTAAGCATCGACTGCACATTCTCGCCGAAGAAGGGCGACTCGAAGGCAACCTCCGTAGGTCGGTACTCCTCCGTTAGGCTACGCACACGCTCGAAGATATAGCGTAGCTTCTGGTGCGCATCCCCTATCTTGTACATATCTATCTCGCCCATAACCAACGCAGTAGGCTTGTTACCGACAATCTCGATAACGCCATAGCCCATATAGTTGGTGCCAGGGTCGATGCCCATTATGCGCATAGGCTTATCCACCGCTACTTCTCCTCAACCTTTACAAGGCGCTTCTCCAACTCGCGCATCTTCTGCGCCATATCGGGCAACTGGCGGAATACGGCAAACGAACGGTGATACTGCAAGCCAGGAAGTGCGGGGTAGCCAAAGCGAATCTCTCCATCGGGAACATTTTTGTCGATGCCCGACTTCGAGCCTATCTGTACGCGATTGCCGATGGTTACATGGTCGGCAACACCCACCTGACCTGCCACGAAGCAGTTAGCGCCCACCTTTGATGTGCCAGCGATGCCCACCTGTGCCGACATCACGGTATTTGCGCCAATCTCGACATTGTGGCCAATCTGGATAAGGTTATCCAATTTCACGCCCGAGCGGATGATTGTCGAGTCGGTCTTGGCACGGTCGATACAGGTGTTTGCGCCAAGCTCAACATTATCCTCGATGATGACATTGCCCAACTGCGGAATCTTGGCAAATGTGCCATCGGCCTTGGGTGCAAAGCCGAAGCCATCAGCGCCGATAACAACGCCAGCGTGAAGGATGCAGTTCTTGCCGATTTTGCAACCCTCGTAGACCTTAACGCTAGGGTAGAGGCGTGTGCCCTCGCCAATCTCGACACCATCGCCGATGTAGCACTGGGGGTAAATCTCTGCACCTGCGCCAATCTTTGCGCCACGCTCCACGACCGTAAAGTCGCCGATGTAGCAATCCTCAGCTACCGTTGCCTCGTCGTTAATCGACGAGAGCTTCGAGATACCTCGCTTTCGGGGGCGTGATGCGTTGTACATCTCCAAGAGCGACAATACGCACTGGTTGACATCTGCCACCTTGATAAGCGTAGCCTTAATCTCGCTCTTAGGCTCGAAATCGCTGCTTACCAATACGATAGATGCCTCGGTGGTGTAGATATATTGCTCATACTTTGGGTTGCTTAGGTATGCCAACGAGCCAGCCTTGCCCCCCTCGATAGAGGATACGGTGCTGACTTCGGCGTTCTTGTCGCCAACAACTTCGCCGCCCAAAAGACCGGCAATCATCTCTGCTGTAAATTTCATATAGCGTCTTTTGTTTATTTCGTTTCCTTATAGGTAATCCTCGAGGCGTATGCCCTCGGGCAGTAGGTCGTCTACCGAGTGGTTGAAGGTGTGTAGCTCACGCACCAACGACGACGATATATGCTCCATCTCGGCGGGCGCAATCATCACCACGGTCTGTATCTCTGGGAAGATATGACGATTGGCGAGGGCTATAGTGCGCTCATACTCAAAGTCTTGGGCGTTGCGCGCACTGCGAATGATAACCGATGCTCCGATGCGTCGTGCCTCGTCGCCCGTGAGCGATGAGTAGGCGATGACCGCAACTCGCTCCTCGCCCTCGAATACTCGCTCGATAAGTGCCTTGCGACTCTCGACGGTGAGTAACCCACGCTTCTGGGTGTTGTGACCAATGGCGATAACGACCTTGTCGAAGAGTCTCAACGCCTCATCGACAACGGCCTTATGACCGCGTGTAAATGGGTCGAACGACCCCGGGAACATTGCTATTCGCTGCATACTACCTATTATATAACTTACAAAAGTAGTAAAAATTATTGAATATCCGCTATTTCGACACAAAAAAGAGGGTCAAGCACTCGACTGACCCTCCTTAACTCGGAATATTTTAGCTTATTTCTGTTCGTTATCCTTATTTGCCGCCTTGTTGCTGCGGTCGTAGATAAAGCGACGAATCTTCTTGGTGGGAGTCTTCTCGAACTCGCCCTCGTTGTCGATAACCTTAGAAATCTTCGAGAAGCGGTTGACCTTCGAGTTTACATAATTTTCGAGATCCTTCTTAATCTCCTCCATCTTCTGCTGGAGCTGCTCCTTGCTGACGCTCATCTTATACTTGAACTCGTCGTAGGCCTCCTCCAATGCGGCGGTGTCGAAGTGTACCAAGGCGATAAGCTTGCCATCCTCCTCGGTTACTACCGACTCGGCAACGAGCTTATTGCTGTTGAGTACCTCCTCGATATCCTCGGGGTAGATATTCTCGCCCGAAGGACCGACAATCATATTCTTCAGACGGCCCTTGATATATATCCAGCCCTTGTCGTCGATGTAGCCGAGGTCGCCAGTGCGGAACCAGCCATCCTCGGTGAAGGCAGCCTTCGTAGCCTCCTCATTCTTGTAGTAGCCCTGCATACAGCAAGGTGTGAGCGTTACAATCTCGCCCTGCTTGGTCTCGGGGTTGATGTCGTCGAGGCGAATCTTTACGGCGGGCAACGATGGGCCTGTCGAGCCGATACGCACCATATTACCTACTGCACCCGCGATAAGGGGAGCGGTCTCGGTAAGGCCATAGCCGATACCGTAGGGGAAGCCCGCTTCGAGCAAGAAGCGCTCAGCCTCAGAGTCGAACTTAGCGCCACCGATGGCAAAGAGGCGCATACGACCACCAAAGAGCTTCTTAAGCTGCTTGCCCGCAACCTTGTGGAGCAACTTGCGTGACCAGTCCCAGCCATAGAGTTTGCGCATTAGTGCGCTCTTCTGGAATGTGGGCAACACCTTGCCACGATATACCTTCTCCATAATAAGGGGCACCGAGGCAATCACCGTGGGGCGCACCTCTGCCAATGCAGGCATAAGTGCCGAGGCGGTAGGTGGGCGATCCATGTAGAATACTCGTGCGCCACGCGAGAAGGGGTAAATCATACCGAGCGTACACTCATAGGTGTGTGCCATAGGTAGAATCGAGAGCAATACATCCTCCTCGTTGTACTCGAAGAGGGGAGGAATAATCATCGTCTGAGCAGCAAGAGCATAGTGGCTGAGCATCACACCCTTAGGCTTCGATGTTGTGCCCGAGGTGTAGATGATAGCCGCCAAGTCGTCGGGCTCAGGAATTCGCTTCTCGGCACGAGCCTCGACATTCTGCTGAATGGCGTTGAGACCCTTGGTGCGGATTACGATGTTCATCTTGTCGACCGTCTCCTTCGAGAGCTTGGTGAAGAGCTTATCCGATACAAGGATAGCTTTCGCCTCGGAGTGCTCGATGATAAGGTCGAGTTCGCTCGATGTGAAATCGGGAAGAATGGGTACGGCAACCATACCCGCGGTAGTTACAGCAAAATAGGATACACCCCAGTTGGGCATACTACTACTGAGGATGGCAACTTTATCGCCAGCACCGACGCCAGCGTTGAGCAACATATCCTGAACCTTGTCAATGCGCTCGCCAACCTCCTTGTAGCTAAGCTCTTCGCCACCAATCATCGAGAAGGCGATGCGTGACGAAAACTTTTCTACGCTATGCTTAACTATCTCATACAGAGTGTTAAAAGTCATAATTGTAGGGGTTTTGGTTAGTATTTGTTTGTACAAATCAGGTGCAAGATACAAATTATTTATTAAAATTTGTTAATTTTGCAAATATAAAATTTCAATGATTCCGAAAAAGTTTATAACGAATGCCGCCACAGAGGTCGGTTTTGACCTTGTGGGTGTGGTGCCTGTTGAGCCATTAACCAAGGAGCGTAACTGCTACGAGGAGTGGCTGTTGGCGGGCAACCACTCGTCGATGGCGTACCTTGAGCGCAACCGCGAAAAACGCTTCGATGCCTCGCTTTTGGTCGAGGGTGCACGGAGTATCGTTGTTTGTGCTGTTTCGTATCTCTCGCCATTTAGTCGAGGATATGCCGATGGTGTTCGGGGAAAGGTGGCATCGTATGCCTTGGCACGCGACTATCATCTGACGATTAAAGAGATGTTGGCAGAGCTTGCCGAGAGGCTTAAAACTATCGCTCCCTCGCTAAAATTCCGTGCCTTTACGGACTCTGCGCCCGTGGCTGAAAAAACGCTCGCTGTGCGTGCTGGCTTTGGCTGGATTGGTCGCCAGTCGTTGGTCGTAAATCCCAAGTTGGGCACAATGATGCTCCTTGGCGAACTCGTTATAAACGAGACGGTTGATGAATATTCCGAGCCGATGCGCGATGTCGGCTGTGGCTCGTGCCGTAGGTGTGTCGAGAGTTGTCCAAATAGCGCAATTTTGGATAATAGGTTGATAGATACTCGTCGCTGTATTTCGTGTCGTACAATCGAGCGAGAGTGGGAGGGTGAGGCTGTCAATCTCGATGGCTGGATTTTCGGCTGCGATGCCTGCCAGTCGGTCTGCCCATTTAACCACCACGCACCCCTGCATCGCTACCCCAAGTTCGACCCCAAGTTCGACCCAATGGACATTGACTGGGAATCGCTTACCGAGGAGGAATTTTCTACTATCGCTGGCGACACACCGTTAACAAGGGCGGGGTTGGAGAGGATTCGAAAGAATCTTTAATGTTTTGAGTTAAAATGAGTTACGGTGAGTTAAAATGGGTTAAAATGCTTTTTCATCGGATTTTCTCTAATAACTAACAACTGAAAACTAATAACTCTCTTTTTCGCCTTTTCCACAATTTTCCCATTTTCTTGTCGTTTATCGGGCAAATATTATTATATTTGCAGTTTGAAAGAATGACAAGAAAAAAATGAAACAATACACTCGTTGGAATAATATCTTGGGTTGGGTGGTTTTTGCTATCGCCACCCTCTCATATTTGCTCACTATGGAGCCTACGACAAGCCTCTGGGATTGTAGTGAGTTTATCGCAACATCGTATAAGTTGGAGGTGGGTCATCCCCCTGGAGCACCCCTCTTTATGTTGCTTGCTCGCCTCGCATCACTCCTTGCCCCATCGGTGGAGGCTGTCCCCGTGATGATTAACGCTATGAACTGCGTTGCTGCGGGCTTCACAATCCTATTTTTGTTCTGGACAATCACCCATCTTGCCCGCCGTATCCTCTCGCGTGAGGATGAGGAGCTGTCGTTGGAGCGCCAGATTGTGGTGCTCGGCTCGGGCTTTGTGGGTGCCTTGGCGTATGCCTATACCGACACCTTCTGGTTCTCGGCTGTCGAGGCGGAGGTATACTCGCTTTCGTCGATGTTTACGGCGTTGGTTGTATGGCTGATGCTTAAGTGGGAGGAGGAGGCTGACCGCACGGATGCTATGCGCTGGATTATCCTTATCGCCTACCTTATGGGTTTATCGATTGGTGTCCATCTGCTTAACCTGCTGGCGATTCCCACGCTTGTGATGATTTACTTCTTCCGCCGCTTCGAGATGCGCACGGCAAAGGATTATCTTATCAAGATAGCTATCGCTCTTGTTGTGTCGCTCGTTATCTTGGGTGCTATCAATGGCGTGATTATCCCCTATACCGTGGCGCTTGGTGCTGCGTTCGACACCTTTGCGGTCAATACGCTTGGTCTGCCACAGAATGTGGGTATTATCGTATTCCTCGCCCTTGTCTTTGTGGCATTGGGCTGGCTTATCCTCTATTCGCACAATCGTGGCAAGCGAGTGCTTAACATCATCGCGCTCTGCACCACGGTTATCCTGATTGGTTTCTCATCGTACGCCTCGGTTACGATTCGTGCTGCGGCAAATCCCCCGATGAACTCCAACCGCCCCTCTAACCCCCACGCGCTGTTGTCGTTGCTCAACCGCGACCAGTATGGTCAGCGACCCCTGCTTGTGGGCCCCTACTACTCGGCGATGCCTCTGCCTTTGGTCTATAGCAACGAGGACCCCACGGCTGAGGACTACTATATCCCTACGGGAGACTACGATGGCAAGTCGGTGATGTGGTATAACGAGAAGTCGGGAAAGTATGAGCCTCGCGAGATTTTCGAGGGCTATAGCTACCCCTCGGAGGCTAATCGTCTCTTGCCCCGTATGTGGTCGTTTAACCGCCGTGATGGCTACGAGGCGGGCTGGGTATCGATGCAGGATGGTCACCCCAAGGTGTTGCGTGAGTCGGAGCGGGCAGGTGTGTGGTATGAGCCTACGGCCGCCGATGATATCCGCTACTTCCTTGGCTATCAAATGGGCGATATGTTCTGGCGCTACTTTATGTGGAACTTCGTGGGTCGTCAGGACGATGTGCAGTTGGAGAAAGACGAGCTCGGCACATACCTCCACGGTGGCTGGCTCTCGGGCATAGAGTTTATTGATGAGATTTTCTGTGGTCCACAGGATAATCTGCCCTCGGATATGGCGAATAACCGAGCGAGAAACACCTACTTCTTCTTGCCCTTGTTGCTCGGCTTGATGGGTCTTATCTATCAGCTCAACCGCGACTGGCGCAACTTCTTTGTGGTGCTGTTACTCTTTGTGATGACGGGTATAGCGCTTGTTGTCTACTTCAACACCGCACCCAACGAGCCTCGTGAGCGAGATTATGTCTATGCCGGTGCCTTCTATGCCTACTCTATATGGGTGGGTCTTGGCGTTATGGCTATTGCCGATATTTTGCGCTCGGTGGCCGAGCGCCTTAAGCTTACATCGCCTAAGGCTATGCGCACAACGGCTGTTGTTGCCGTCTTGTTCTCGGCAAGTGTTCCCGCGGTGCTCGCCTCGGAGAATTGGGACGACCACGACCGTTCAAATCGCTTTATGGCACGCGATATCGGTATGAACTACCTAACTACCGTGCCCGAGAATGCTATCCTTATCAACTATGGCGATAACGACACCTTCCCCTTGTGGTACTGCCAGGAGGTCGAGGGCTACCGCACCGATGTGCGTGTTATGAACTCGTCGTACTTGGGTGGCGAGTGGTATATCGACGAGATGAAGATTGCCGCCAACGATGCCGATGCTGTTCCTTTCACTATTCCTTCGGAGAAGTATAGCTTCGTGAACGACTGGACCATCGTTGCCAATATCGTCGATGTCTTGGATAACGAGCGTGCCCGCCGTCTGCGCTACGAGAAGCGTCGTATCGAGGATTTCGAGGTCTACGAAATCCGCTATCGTGATGCCGAGGGCAAGGCACAGCGCTTGGTCGGCACATATACCGATATCTCGAAGGCGTTGGCAGATGCTCAGCGCAATGTCGAGCAGATAGACCCCGTATTGCAGCAGTTTGTGGCTTCGGGTAAGGAGCCAGATGCACGCATTATGCGCCTCTACGACCAGTATACCACATCCTACAACATCTACGATGCTGTGCTCTCGTCGGAGCGCTTTATGGAGGACTACGCCACCGTGGGCGACTACTGGGACTACAACGATGAGCTCTCGGCAGCGAGCCTCAACCTCAAAGATGCTATCCGCCTCTTCAATAGCGACGAGGCTATGACCTTGGCTATCAATGGTGGCGAGATGGTGCTTCTGGAGGAGGGTGAGATTATCGCCGAGGAGGAGCGCAAGGAGGACTATCGTATGGTGGGTCGCTTGATGCCCCGCTTGGATAGCTTCCTGGAGGGCAACGAAACTAACTACTTGCTCGGTGCCAATAACTACTATATCCCCGTGGATAAGGATGCCGCTATCGAGGCAGGTATCGTGGGCGAGGATATGCGCGAGTTTATTGTTGACCGTGTGCCTGTCAAGGTCGAGAAGTCGGTACTTACCAAAGACCACCTCTTGATGCTCGACCTTATCGCCAACTTCGACTGGAAGCGACCGATATCGTTCACCCAGGCGCACCTTATGCAGGACTATGGCATTGTGGACTATGCCCGCTTCGATGGTTATAGCTACACCTTTGTGCCCGTTGCTACGCTCTATTCGCGTGGTCAGGAGGTGGGTTCTATGGATGTCGACCGCCTATATGAGCTATACTTGGCAGATGCAGACAAGGCGGAGTACGCTCTGCGTAATGGTAACTTTGACGACGAGAGGGTAAATGTCGACTACTTCTACCGCTACAACCTCTCGGCATCGCGATTTAGAGAGAACTATGCCCGTGTGGCATCGGCGCTTATTCGTCGCAATGGCGATGGCGACTTGGTGCGTGCCCGCGAGTTGCTCGACCGTGGTTTGGCGATGCTTCCGCCAAGCAATGTAGGTTATACCCACAACGCCATTTTGCCCTATATCCGTGGCTACTACTATATCGGTCAGCACCACCTGATGAATGCTACGGTCTACCTCGACGAGGCTGTCGATATGCTTGCCGAGATGACCGCTATGACCGCCTCTATCAACCGACCTACAATCGAGGGTGGCGACTACTTCAGCTACTTCTACGACCTCTCGGAGTTGGCGGCAGCATTGCAGTCTACGGCTCGTCGTGAGGGCAACGATACCACCTCTGCCGACCGCCTCTTGGCATTGAGCGACGAGGCGTTTGAGTTTGCAGAGGAGAACTTCAAACTTGGCGACGAGGTGGCTATCAACTACATTGCAAATCACGGCGACAAGGTGCCCTACTATTTGCAGTTTGCCACACGCTCGGCTTTCACGCCTATGGTGAGCAACGAGCTTTATAATGTGGCACTCGATGTTATCGAGGTGTTGCGCACAAGCCACGATGTTGCTGGTAGCTTCGACTGGGTGGCTAACCCCTCGGTGGATAGCCAGTCGGCACAGCTCTCGTTCGACGATATGATGCTTGCCTACATCACGGCTATCGACCGCATCACGCCTGCCGACTCGACCGACCCGATGATGAATGTTTTGACGATGCACATATCCAACCTCTTCGATGTATACTCTACACTCCCCTCGACACGCTATGTGAAGGGTAAGGAGGTAGACGCTAAGTATGTCGATGCCCTCGACCGCTACCTTAGCCGTCCCGAGGTATACGATGTGGTATTGGAACTCTACGAATAATCGAAAAATAAAATATAAACTATGGAAAAGATTCTCTTGTACAACACGCTCACTCGTCGTAAGGAGGAGTTCGAGCCTATCAACCCCGAGCATGTGGGTATGTATGTCTGCGGACCTACCGTATATGGTGATCCACACCTTGGCCACGCACGCCCTGCCGTAACCTTTGACCTCTTGTTCCGCTATTTGAACTCGTTGGGCTACAAGGTGCGCTATGTGCGTAACATCACGGATGTAGGTCATTTGGAGCAGGATGCCGACGATGGCGAGGATAAGATTGCAAAGAAGGCACGCTTGGAGCAGTTGGAGCCTATGGAGATTGCCCACTACTACACCGAGCGTTACCACGATGCTATGCGCGAGTTGGGTGTTAAGTCGCCCTCTATCGAGCCTCACGCTTCGGGACATATCATCGAGCAGATCGAGATGGTGAAGCGCATCCTTGATGCTGGCTACGCCTACGAGTCGAATGGCTCTATCTACTTCGATGTCGAGAAGTACAACAAGGATTATCGCTATGGTCGCCTTTCGGGTCGCAACCTTGACGATATCGTAACTAACACCCGCGAGCTTGATGGCCAGTCAGATAAGCACCACTCTTACGACTTCGCCCTCTGGAAGAAGGCTGCGCCTGAGCATATTATGCGCTGGCCCTCACCTTGGAGCGATGGCTTTCCCGGTTGGCATATGGAGTGCTCGGCAATGAGCACCAAGTATCTCGGTGAGCAGTTCGATATTCACGGTGGCGGTATGGACCTTATGTTCCCCCACCACGAGTGCGAGATTGCGCAGTCTACGGCTGCTCTCGGCAAGGACTCGGCACGCTACTGGGTACACAACAATATGATTACCATCAATGGTCAGAAGATGGGTAAGTCGCTTGGCAACTTTATCACCTTGGAGCAGCTCTTCACAGGCTCGCACCCCATTCTCCAGCAGGCATACTCGCCTATGACCATTCGTTTCTTCGTGCTTCAGGCTCACTACCGCTCTACGCTCGACTTCTCGAACGAGGCGTTGCAGGCAGCCGAGAAGGGTCTCGACCGCTTGATGAAGGCCGTAGAGACATTGGCAAAGGTTAAGCCAGCAGATAAGTCGACCTCGGATGTCAAGGAGTTGGAGCGTCGTTGTGCGGAGGCTATGGCGGATGATTTGAACTCGCCTATGGTGATTTCTGCCCTCTTCGACTGGGTGCGCGTTATCAACCAGGCTGCCGAGGGTCAGCAGTCGTTCACTGCCGACGACCTTGAGGCATTGAAGGCTACCGTAAACCGCTATGTCTTCGATATCCTCGGTCTTCGTAACGAGAAGGCAGCCGAGGCAGGAGGCAAGGATATGGTGTCGCCCCTTGTAGAGATGTTGCTCACGATGCGTATGGAGGCAAAGGCTGCGAAGGACTGGGCTACATCGGATAAGATTCGCGATAACTTGACCGCAATAGGTATTCGTGTCAAGGATAGAAAAGACGGCTTTGACTGGGAAATCGAATAATGATTTCAGTAGAAAATATTAATGAACTAAAGGCGCGTGTGGCGAAGCTCTCGGCATCTATTGATGTCGAGCAGCGCCGTATCGACCTTCAGAATGAGCAGGAGCGTACCGAGGAGCCCAACTTCTGGGATAATCCCGACGAGGCACGCAAACAGCTAAAAAAGGTCGCCGACATCAAGGCCTCTATCGATGATTACGAGGCTGCGGAGCGCACGGTTACCGACCTCGACCTTGTCCCCGACTTCGTGGCCGAAGGTGTCCTCTCGGAGGAGGAGGCCGACGAGCAGTATGCCTTGGCGGTGGAGCTTGTCGAGAAGTTGGAGCTTAAACAGATGCTCTCGGGCAAGGAGGACAAGTTGGGCGCCATTATGGATATCAACGCTGGTGCTGGTGGCACAGAGGCTCTCGACTGGGCGCAGATGCTGATGCGTATGTATACCCGCTGGGGTGAGGCTCACGGCTATACGGTCAAGGTTGCCAACTATCAGGCGGGCGACGAGGTGGGCGTTAAGTCGTGCACCTTGGAGTTTGAGGGCGAGTATGCCTATGGCTACCTGCGTAGCGAGAGTGGCGTGCATCGTATGGTGCGCCTCTCGCCATTCAACGCCAACAACAAGCGCCAGACAACCTTCGCCTCAGTATTTATCTCGCCTGCGGTAGACGACACCATCGAGATAAACATATCGCCTGCGGACTATGAGTGGGATACCTTCCGCTCAAGTGGTGCGGGTGGTCAGAATGTCAATAAGGTGGAGACCGCTGTTCGCCTTCGCTATCACGGCAAGGATGCCGATACGGGTGAGCCTGTGGAGTTCCTTATCGAGAATATGGAGACCCGCTCACAGCTTATGAACCGCGAGAATGCTATGCGTATCCTGCGCTCGAAGCTCTATCAGCGTGAGCTGGACAAGCGTATGGCAACACAGCAGGCGTTGGAGGCAACAAAGAAGCGTATCGAGTGGGGCTCGCAGATTCGTAGCTATGTCTTTGATGATAGGCGCGTTAAGGACCACCGCACAGGCTACCAGACATCGAATGTCGATGCAGTGATGGATGGTGACTTAGATGGCTTCATTAAGGAGTATCTGCTTCAATATTAGTTGATTATGCGTAGGTTTGCACTGCTTGTTGTTCTGCTTTGTTGTCTGTTTGCTTCGGCCACTGCCCAAGAGGTGATGGTGGGCGCTACCGATACGGCAGAGTATATGCCCTTGGTCGAGGGCAAGCGAGTGGCAATACTTGCAAACCATACGGCGATGTACTCCGAGGAGGAGCATATCGTCGATATGATGCACCGCGAGGGTGTCAATATCGTGGGCATCTTCTCGCCCGAGCACGGCTTTCGTGGTAGTGCAGAGGCGGGCGAGAAGGTGAAAAATAGCGTTGATGAGCGCACAGGTATCCCTATCCTCTCGCTCTACGACGGCAATACACAGCGACCCTCCGACGATGTGATGCGCTCGTTCGATACGCTCATTGTCGATATGCAGGATGTAGGTTTGCGATTCTATACCTATTATATATCAATGGTGCGTATGATAGATGCGTGTGCCGATTTTGGGTGTGCGGTTATCGTGCTTGATAGGCCAAACCCCAATGGGCACTATGTCGATGGTCCGATGCTCGATATGCAGTATAAGTCGGGAGTGGGGTGGTTGCCTATCCCCGTGGTGCACGGACTCACGATGGGCGAGATAGCGCTGATGGCTATCGGCGAGGGCTGGGCAAAGGAGGCAGAACTTACGGTCGTTAAGTGCCGTAACTACGACCACCAGACCCACTATATTCTGCCTATTGCGCCATCGCCAAACCTGCCTACGCAGCACTCGATATACCTCTACCCCTCGACCTGCCTGTTCGAGGGCACGGTGTTGAGTATGGGTCGTGGTACTGAGGCGCCATTCGAGATTTTTGGTCACCCCGAGATGACGGGTTGCGACTTTTCGTTTACGCCCACGCCAAATGCGGGCTCGAAGAATCCGCCACATAATGGCGAAAAGTGCTATGGCGTAGACCTTCGTGGGTTGAGCAACGAGGAGATATGGGCCGAGGGCATAAATATAGGCTATGTTGTCGATGCCTACCACAACTTGGCGATGGGCGAGGAGTTTTTTAAGCCTATGTTCGAGAAACTTATCGGCGTAAAGTGGGTGCGCGAGATGATTATGGAGGGCGCTACGGCCGAAGAGATTGAGGCTCGCTGGGCGACAGATGTTGAGGCGTTTAAACAGCTAAGAAAGAGATATTTACTATACAAAGAATAAAAGAATAGATATGGGATTTTTTGACTTATTTAAGAAGAAGAAAGAGGAAAAACCAATAACACCGTCGACCGAAGGCGAGGTAGTGGATAGTGCCACTGTTGTTGAGAGCGACGAGCCTACGATTGAGGAGGAGCGACAGGAGCTCGAGGCGGGCTTGGAGAAGACCAAGGAGGGCTTCTTCGGCAAACTTAAGCGCGCCATTGCGGGTCGTACAACGGTAGATGCCGATGTCCTCGACGACTTGGAGGAGGTGCTTATCACCTCGGATGTGGGTGTAGATACCACCGTGAAGATTATCGAGCGCATCGAGGCGCGTGTGTCACGCGACAAGTACCTCAACACCGAGGAGTTGCACGCCATTCTTCGTGAGGAGATTGCCGATTTGATGGAGGAGTCGCATCGATCGACCAAGGATTTCGGTATCGAGGTTAAGGAGGGTATGCCCTATGTGCTTATGGTTGTGGGCGTTAATGGTGCGGGTAAGACAACGACTATCGGTAAGCTTGCTGCACAGCTCACCAAGGCGGGCCGTAAGGTATATATCGGTGCTGCCGATACCTTCCGTGCTGCCGCTATCGACCAGTTGGCGGTATGGGCAGAGCGTGCTGGTGCTACGATGGTGCGCCAAGATATGGGCTCCGACCCTGCATCTGTGGCATACGACACCTTGCGCTCGGCAGTGGCAAATGGTGCCGATGTGGTGCTTATTGACACGGCGGGTCGTCTACATAACAAGGTGGGCTTGATGAAGGAGCTTACGAAGATTCGCAATGTGATGTCGAAGGTTATCCCCGATGCTCCACACGAGGTGATGCTCGTCTTGGACGGCTCAACGGGTCAGAACGCCTTTGAGCAGGCAAAGCAGTTTACCGAGGCTACGCAGGTAACATCGCTTACGATAACCAAGCTTGATGGCACGGCCAAGGGTGGTGTTGTTATCGGCATTAGCGATAAGTTTAATATTCCTGTGCGCTATATCGGCATTGGCGAGGGCATCGACCAGCTCAAGATGTTCGACCGCAAGGAGTTTGTGCGCGCATTGTTTGGTGAGGCTAAATAATTGAGGCTATGTCAAAGAAAATCAATATTATAACCCTCGGTTGCTCGAAGAATACCGTGGACTCGGAGCACCTCGCAGCACAGCTTGCTGCGATGGACTATAAAGTAGTCTTCGATAGCGACCGCACCGATGCCGATGTCGTTGTTATCAACACTTGTGGCTTTATCGGCGATGCCAAGCAGGAGTCTATCGAAACCATCTTGCGTGCAGCACAGCTTAAGGAGGCGGGCAAGATTGAGGAGCTCTTCGTTGTGGGTTGCCTCTCGCAACGCTATGCCGACGAGCTACGCCCCGAGCTTCCAGAGGTTGACGACTTCTTCGGTGTCAACGACTGGGCAGGCATCGTCGAGCGCTTGGGCGCAAAGTGGTGCGAGGAGAATGCCACAAAGCGTGAACTTTCGACACCTTCGCACTACGCTTACCTCAAGATTTCAGAGGGTTGCAACTGGATGTGTGGCTACTGCGCCATTCCGCTGATTCGTGGTCGCCATAAGTCGGTGCCGATGGAGAAGCTTGTTGAGGAGGCCGAGGCACTGGTTGCGGGCGGTGTTCGCGAGATTATGGTTATTGCGCAGGATACCACCTACTATGGCGTAGATATCTATGGTGAAAGAAAGTTGGCAGAGCTTTTGGAGCGCTTGTGCCGTATCGAGAAGTTGGAGTGGGTGCGTCTGCACTATGCCTATCCTACGGACTTCCCGCAGGAGGTTATCGATGTTATGGCACGCGAGAAGAAGATTTGCCGCTATCTCGATATTCCCTTCCAGCATATCTCGGATAACCAGCTCACGGCGATGAAGCGCCGCCATACTAAGGCTGAGGCTCAGGCGCTTATCGAGAAGTTGCGCCGTTCGATTCCCGATATCGCACTTCGCACCACGCTCCTTGTGGGCTACCCCGGCGAGACGGAGGCGGATTTCAAGGAGCTTATGGAGTTTGTCAAGACCACGAAGTTCGACCGCCTCGGTGTATTCCCCTACTCCGAGGAGGAGGGTACCTACTCGGCAACACGCCTTAAAGATGATGTTCCCGAGGAGGTTAAGCACGACCGCGTCGACCGCATTATGCGCCTTCAGGAGCGTGTGTCGTTGGAGAACAATGCTCGCCGTGTAGGCCAGACTATGCGTGTTATCATCGACCGCAAGGAGGGTGATTTCTATATCGGTCGCTCGGAGTACGACTCGCCAGAGGTCGACCAAGAGATTATCATCGACAGCTTGGGCAAGCGCCTCTTGCGTGGTCGTTTCTACTCGGTGGTTATCACCGACTCGGAGGATTATGACCTCTATGCAGAGTTGGCATAGTGCAGTTAAAGCATAGGAAAAAAGGTATAAAATTTTGAAATTTGCCAAAAAGTTTATATCTTTGAGCGTTAATAGTATTTAATTATTCACTCTCGATGGCGGAAAAAGATATCATAAAGCGCCTTAGTGCTGAGGTTGAGCGACTGATTGCCGACCACCAGCGTATTGCTGCCGAGTGCCGTGCTTTGGTTAAGGAGCGCGACAGGTTGCAGGGCGAGAAGCACCGCCTCGAAGAGAAGCTGCGCGAGCAGGATACACGCCTTCGAAGCATGGAACTTACGGAGGGTATGCGTGGCTCGTCGGGCAATGTAGAGCGAGCAAGAATGCGTGTCAACAGCTTATTGCGGGAAGTTGACCGTTGCATCGCCATTATGACCAAAGAACAGGAAGAGTAATATCTAAGCTATGGCTGACGGCAAGATTAAAATAAACCTTTCGATAGCGGGTCGTCTATATCCGATGACTGTGCCTGCAGAGAACGAAGAGGTATACCGTGAAGCGGCTAAGCGTCTGAACGACAAGGTTATGGAGTATTCCAAAATTCCTAAGTCGGATGTTAGCGACCGCTTGGCGTTAGCTGCATTTTACTTTTCGCTAATTGCGCTATCTTCGGAGCGTACCACACAGCTTGGCGATGCCGATATTGAGGAGCTACACGCCATCGAGGAGCGCATACGCAACTATATCAAGGCATAATAATTTGGGGCGGATATCGGCCTTAGCATTACAACGATATCATCGTTCTTATGGGCGGTACATCCAATCGGTGTGCTGTCGCGCAAATTTCCCGCATAGATTCCTTAAAAGCTTTGCGATCTGTACAACTAATATTACATTGGGACAACTCTCGAGTAATGTCACAAAACAAGGCCTCAACCCCACGGGGTGTGGTGCGTAAGTACCACCAGTGGACTGTTGCGTGCCTCGGAGCCCCACCTATGACTTATCTCAGGATTCGTCAAACAAGTTAAGGAGTCTTTGCGGATTTTTTGTTTTTTAAGGTGAAATATTTTTAAACCTAATTTAATATATAATACACTTTTCAACTATGGACATTACCTTAATAATCGTCGGCGTGGTGGTAGGTGCAGTAGTAGGCGCAGTTGCCGCCTTTATGGCTGCCCGTACACGCGCTAAGGCCATTGTCGCACAGGCAGAGGCCGATGGCGAAATGATAAAGAAAGAGAAGATGTTGCAGGCCAAGGAGAAGTTCATTCAGCTTAAGAGCGACCATGATCGCCAGGTGAACGAGCGCAACCAGAAGCTTCAGCAGAGCGAGCAGCGTGCCAAGCAGCTTGAGGCCAACCTCCAGCACAAGGAGCGCGATTTGGAGAAGAGGGCGCAGGACTACGACAAGCGCAAGGAGCAGCTTGAGGCTCAGTTCCAGACCGTAGAGTCGCGCAAGGAGGAGCTTGCAGCAGTTATCAAGGAGCAGAACGCTCGCTTGGAGCAGATTTCGGGTATGAGCTCGGAGGATGCCAAGAATGTTCTTATCGAGAATATGAAGAACGAGGCTAAGGCAGATGCCGCAGCCTACATCGCAGAGACCATCGAGGAGGCTAAGCTCTCGGCAACGAAGGAGGCAAAGCGCATCGTCGTAGCATCTATCCAGCGTGTGGCGACAGAGACCGCTATCGAGAATGCCGTTACAGTATTCAATATCGAGTCTGACGAGGTCAAGGGTCGCATCATCGGCCGTGAGGGTCGTAACATCCGCGCCTTGGAGGCAGCCACAGGCATCGAGATTATCGTCGACGACACCCCCGAGGCTATCATCCTATCGGGCTTCGACCCCGTGCGTCGTGAGATTGCCCGTTTGGCTCTCCACCAGCTCGTTACCGATGGCCGTATCCACCCCGCTCGTATTGAGGAGGTTGTGGCTAAGGTTAAGAAGCAGATCGAGGAGGAGATTGTCGAGGTGGGTAAGCGTACCACCATCGACCTCGGCATCCACGGCCTACATCCCGAGCTTATCCGCCTTATCGGTAAGATGAAGTACCGCTCGTCGTATGGTCAGAACCTCTTGCAGCACGCCCGCGAGACCGCTAACCTAGCAGGTATCATGGCTGCTGAGCTCGGCCTCAACCCCAAGGCGGCACGCCGTGCAGGTCTGTTGCACGATATAGGCAAGGTGCCCGATGATGAGCCCGAATTGCCACACGCAATTATCGGTATGAAGCTCGCCGAGAAGTATAAGGAGAAGCCCGAGGTATGCAACGCCGTAGGTGCTCACCACGACGAGATTGAGATGACATCGCTTATTGCGCCTATCATCCAGGTGTGCGACGCTATCTCTGGTGCTCGCCCCGGTGCTCGTCGCGAGGTTGTTGAGTCGTACATCAAGCGCCTCAAGGAGATGGAGGGTATCGCCCTCTCATACCCCGGCGTTATCAAGACCTACGCTATTCAGGCGGGTCGTGAGCTCCGCGTAATCGTCGGTGCCGACAAGCTCTCAGACCAGGAGTCAGAGGCACTATCACACGATATTGCAAAGAAGATTCAGGACGAGATGACCTATCCTGGTCAGGTTAAGATTACGGTGATTCGTGAGACTCGTTCGGTATCTTACGCAAAGTAAAATTTGCCGTGAAAAGCCGCAATCTGCGGTCTATCCCAATAGCAATCCCCCAAGGGCTGTACCTTTTAGTACTATCCCTTGGGGTATTCTTTTGCGGAACGCCACCTTAGCACCACTCTGACAAGAAATTGGGGTAGTGCTGAGTGGGAGGAAGTGATAATAGGATTCAATATGCCCCATTGTTCTATTTCTCTTTTTTATTGATTTTTTTATACTATGTGCATAAAATTTTGTGTAAATACATCGTATTTACACTTTTTTGCTATACTTTTGTGATGCTATTGGACAACAAACTAAAATCTTTATAAAATGAAACGCACTATTTTCTCTATCGTGTTGATGTCAATAGCTGCATTGTTTGTAGCTTGTGACAGCAACGAGCCGGTTGTTGATGAGCCTATCAACGACCCTATTATCACGATTGACACTGGCGCAACAACAGCCGAGAGCATCACCTTTACCATCACTTCGCAGGATGCCGAGAGTGTGGCATTTCTTGTCCTCGATGCTAAGGAGGGTGCGCCCTCAAGCGCTACAATCTTCTCTGCGGGAGCAGCGATTGATGCCAACAAGGCTGTGACGATGACCGTCGAGGAGCTTATGCCTAAGACTCAGTATATTGTAGCGGCTGCTGCAAAGGCTGGCAATAAGAGCGCTACTACCACTACTAAGGTGACAACCTTGGCCGAGGATATCAACGACGAGGTGGAGACTCTTGCCGAGGAGTTTGCATCTGCTAAGCGTATCTTGACTGAGGACGCCGAGGAGAATGTCTACGCTTTGGAGTTCGAGGCAGAGGGCGTAAGGCTCGCCCTTGAGCTAAATGCTATGGGTGGTGATATGCTTCCTAAGGGTGTATATACACCCGGTGATACCCGCTTTAACCTCAACCTCGAGAATACTGCTCTTGAGTACAACGGTGCAGAGGTTCGCTTTGCAGGTGGCAATGTGAGTGTTGATGTAGATGCGGAGAATAGCTACACCTTTGCTATTACCCTTAGTTCGGAGGACTTGAAGCTTGTGGCAAGCTATGAGGGCCTTGTTGAGAATATGCCTAAGACAGAGGAGCCTGGTCCTGGTCCTGGCCCCGGTCCTGGTCCCGAGCCCGAGCCCGTAGAGATTGTGTTCACATCGGCTAGCTCGTCATGGCGTGGTGCCGACCACATCTTGACATTGACCACTGAGGATGGCTCAGCTAAGCTCGTTGCCGACATCTACACCTACAATCAAGGCTTCGGCTACCTTGATGCTGGTATATATACCGTTATTAACTCGGGTTATAGCTTCCACGCGGGCGAAATCGACTACTACTACTCGACATACGAGTTTGAGGGTGACAAGCAGCAGCTCGATAGCGGTACCATTACCGTTGTTATCAACGAGGACCTTACCTATAATATAGTTGTCGATGTTGTCGATGCCGCAGGTCGAGAGCTTAAGTCGGAGTACAATGGCGTAGTTGAGGGTATGTCATTTGTCAATGGCTTTACTTGGGTTGCCGCTTCACGCAACAAGGTTAATGGTGGTGCTGATGGACAGTTTAATATCACCTTCAAGACCGCAGGTGCCGACTATGCCGACTACCTCACTCTGGACTTCTATGCCGAGGCTGGCGCATCGCGTCTTCCTGCCGGCACCTACACCATCTCGGATAGCACCGAGGCTGGCAATGTTGATGTTTCGACTATTGCGTTTACAACATTTAGCAATGGTAGCCCCGTGATAGATGGTGGCGAGGTCGTAGTGGAGTACGACGAGGAGTCGGATAAGTATAGCGTATCATTCCATATGGAGGAGAAGGATAGTTTCCGCATTTGGGAGTGCTCGTACGAGGGTACTATCTACAATATGATTATCTCAACCGAGGTAGTTGAGCTTACCTTTGTGTCGGCTTCGGCATCATACTCTGACGATAGCTGCGAGTGGTCGGTATATCTTACCACCGACACTGGCAAGCAGCTTAAGCTCGGTATTATCGACCTTGCTTGGAATACCTCATATATTACATCTGGTACCTATAATGTAGGTAATAGCTGGGCTGCTGGCGAGATTTATAGCGGCTGGTATGGTACCGACTGGAATGACGGTGTAGGCTTCAAGGAGGGCTCTGCTGTATTCCAGAAGAGTGGCAAGGGTATCTATAATATTGGAGTGAATGTGATACTCTCGAACGATGAAGTGTATGAGGGTCGATACTCAGGTCCTGTGCAGGGTATTAATCAGTAATAGCATATTTTAAATTATAATTACCCAAAATGATAAGAATTGTTAATGCACTCTTCGTAGCTACGGTTGTAGCTTTAGGTGCTATGTTTGTGTCATGTAACAATGACCCTGATACTCCTAAGGTATCAGTAGAAATCTCAGATGTTGAGGTTGATGGTCAGGGTGGTATTGTTAACATTCCCTTTGTGTTGAAGGGTCTAAATGGTGTTGTTCCTACTGTAGAGGCAGATGTAGATTGGTTGCGCCACTTTGATGCTCGCGCGAGTCTTGTGCAGTGTCAGGCTGATGCTAATCCCACACACGAAGCTCGTACGGCTACGCTTAAGTTTAGCTTTGGCGAAGAGCTCACGGTGGATGTCCCTGTTGTGCAGGGCGTTGCTGATAGCGACTTCGTAATCAATATCTCGTCGGTTTCGGCTTATGGCTGTTGGGCTAACTTTGTGCCTATCAACCACGAGGGTCCCTTCTTCTTCCTTGTTGTGAGCAAGAGCTACTTCGAGCTTCATGCTCTCACTGGTGATTTTAGTAACCTCTATCAGGAGGACCTTGAGTGGCTCCAGGCTCTCGCTGAATACTCTGGTTACTCATTGGAGGAGTATCTGGCTAGAGCAGAGCAGATGTACTCGGCAACTGGCGAGAAGGTAGAGATGCGTTATACCGACCTTAACCCTGAGACTCAATATGTGGCTTACTGCTATGGTATGGATGCTCAGGGTAATCGCACCACTGATATCTGCTACAAGGAGTTCTCGACAACTATTGTGAAGACTTCGGACATCGAGTTTACACTCACCGTAGACGATATCAAGGAGCACTCGGCGTATATCGTTGTAACCCCCTCGAATAATGACTACTACTACTGGACCTATATTTCGGAGATGGATTATGCCCAGTATGATGACTATGCTGTGATGGACACCATGATAAATAATATTATGGCTCAGGTTGCCTCAGGTGCCAACATCTATAGCATTATCCATACTGGCGTATCTGCGCAGGTTCCCGATAAGTTGTGGAGTGGTACGAAGTACCATATTATCGCTTGGGGTATGGACGGCAAGGGCACAGCGACAACGCCTCCTACCAATATTGGTTCGTTTGTAACACTCTCGGACGGTGTTAGCGATGATTGTACCTTTGAGATTTCGTGCCCCGAGGTAGGCCAGACCGATATTCTTATCAATGTTAAGCCCTCGAAGGATACCACTCGCTATATGATTTGCCCCGTTGAGGAGAGCATTTGCGGCGCTTATGGTGATGAGCAGATGGCACAGCGCCTTATCAATATGGAGCAGGCGCGTTTCGACCAGCAGTTCTATGGCGAGGGCGTAGATTGGAGCAATGCCGAGTGGATCTTCACCGGTGAGCAGACCAAGTGGGGTCGTGCCGATTTGGAGTGGACATTCGAGGCTGGCAAGACCTATCGTATCTATGTCTTTGGTGTTGATGCTAATGGTACGCGTACTACACAAATTGCGCGCTTCGACCAGAAGGCTGCCGATATTGAGGCTTCGGATATGACCTTTGAGGTAGAGCTTATCCAGGATAGCTGGAACCACCCCATATTCCGTATCACCCCCTCGAATAATGACGAGTATTGGTTGGCATGTGTGATGAAGACTGAATATGTAGACTGGTACCGTGATACGGATGGTTCAATTCTCGACCACGAGATGATGCACATGCTCGAGGAGGAGTATTTTGATGGTCAGGCTAAGTATTATGCTAAGCAGGGCGAGAGCGAGAGTTTGTTCTATTGGTCATCGGAGAGCGAATATTCGTTGCTCGTTTGTGGCTGGTCGGGTAGCAATACCACTCCTTTCTATGAGTTTAAGTATAACACTCCCGAGATTCCGTGGGAGGAGTCTGAGGCAGCGGTAGATGTCGATTGGAAGTTGTTTGATGGCGCCAAGTTGGCAGAGATGGATCCTATGGTATGGGCTGGTTACGAGGACAATTGCATTATCTACATCGAGTATACTCCTAACGAGGATGCAGCACACTGGTATGGTGGTGTTTGGTTGCCTTTGAGCTACTATGAGCTTGGTGTTGACCATCTTGTACCTCTCTTGAAGGATGATGCTGTGAGCCATGTTGACATATCGTGGGGCCGTTATACGGGTCTTTCGTTTGACGAGACCTACTCGTTGTCGTGGTTTGCAGAGGATGCTGAGGGTAAGTTTGGCGCTTGGAACTATGTCGAGTTCACGCCTTGTCGCACTGGCACCGACTCGAATATGTCGGAACCCTACGACTTCTGGACCAACCCTAAGCAGAATGGCTGTGTGATGGCGTTGTAGAGGTAATACCTCTATTTAACAGAGCCGACCAAGGAGTACTCTTTGGTCGGCTTTTTTGTAGGCTGGGCGTAGACAAAAGGGAACTTTTAAGACGGTAGGACAAGTAAGACGATAAGACCATAGGACTATAAGAAAAAAATCCTAAGGTCTTAATGGTCTTTGACTACCGCCTTCCAACCAGCACCCCGCCAATTTCTTGTCAAAAGGGGTTAGGCTTGGCTCATCCCAAAAAGTTGAGTGCCTCGGGATAGTACACTTTAGTACAGCCCGAGGCACTCAACTTTTTGGGATGGGTCGAGAATGACCTCTTTTCACAAGAAATTATCTGTAGAAGATAGATGAGATTGATTTGTAATTATGAACGCGCTCGATAACCTCAGCAAAGATGGGAGCTACGCTCAATACAGTGAACTTCGACAAATCCTCGGTCTCCTTCAAAGGAATAGTATCGGTGGTGATAACCTCCTGAATAGCACTCTCGTTGATGCGGTCGTAGGCCTTACCCGAGAGTACGGGGTGGGTTACGGCAGCGCGAACACTCTTGGCACCCTTATCCATAAGCATGTTAGCAGCCATACAGATAGTACCTGCGGTGTCGATCATATCGTCTACGATGATGACATTGCGGCCCTCAACCTCGCCAATAGCGGTCATCGAGCCAACAACATTGGCCTTAGCACGCTCCTTGTGCGAGATGATGATAGGTGCCTGGAAGTGCTTAGCGTATGCCGAAGCACGCTTTGCACCACCCATATCGGGAGAGGCAATCGAGAGGTCGGGAATCTGCAACTTCTGGATGTACGGTACGAAGATGCCCGATGCGTAGAGCGCATCCATCGGAAGGTCGAAGAAGCCCTGAATCTGGTCGGCGTGGAGGTCCATAGTCATCACGCGCTGAACGCCAGCTGCGATAAGCATATTGGCAACCAAACGCGCTGTGATAGGCACACGGGGACGATCCTTGCGATCCTGACGAGCCCAACCGAAGTAGGGGATTACGGCGATAACCTGGTGAGCAGATGCGCGGCGAGCAGCGTCGGCCATCATCAGAAGCTCCATCAGATTGTCTGAAGGTGGAAATGTAGACTGAATGATAAAGACGGTGCAGCCACGAATAGACTCGTGGAAGCAGGGCTGGAACTCGCCGTCGCTAAACTGCAAGACATCCGAGTCGCCGAGCTTGATGCCATACTCGGCAGCAATCTTCTCTGCAAGGTAGCGTGAGCCACGACCAGCGAAGAACTTAATCTTATGGATTGCCATAGTGTTATAATAAATTTAAGTAAGGTTTGTAACTTTTCTACAAAGTTAGGGCAAATAAGATGAATTACCAAACTTTTCGCCCTCTTAATTTCTCGTCGAGACCTTATTTTTGGAGAGCCTCATCTATAAATGCCAGAATCTCCTCACGACCCGTGCGCTTCTCGCTCGACGATATGAACATCGGCGGCAGCTCCTCCCACTGCTCCGCAAGGTGCTGTTTCCAGCCCTTTACGCTACGGTTGAGCTGTGCTTGCGAGAGCTTGTCGGCCTTCGTAAAGATGATGCCAAAGGGAATGCCGTTCATACCCAGTAGCTCGATAAAGTTGCAATCTATCCTCTGTGGCTCAAGGCGTGAATCGACCAAGACGAAGAGGAAGTGCATCTTCTCGCATTTTAGGACATAGTCGGTGATAAGCTTCGAGAACTCACCGCGTGTCGACTTCGAGACACGGGCATAGCCGTAGCCGGGCAGGTCTACGAGGTACCAGCTATCGTTGATAAGGAAGTGGTTGATAAGGCGTGTTTTGCCCGGCGTTCCCGACACCTTGGCAAGGCCATTTACGCCCGTCAGCATATTCACCAACGACGACTTACCGACATTGCTTCGACCGATAAAGGCGATATCCTTAAGGTCGTCTTTGGGCACTTGTGAAATCTTCTCGGAGCTACACTTAAATTTTGCTTTGATTGTAATAGCCATTTCTCTGTATTTTTTGCAAAGTCTATTAACTTAATCTGTTATGAGAGTGTCATTGTTGCCTTATTCCTCCTCGAATAACCACTCTTTAATAGAGAAAGTCCATTGGAACAATATATAATCATTTATTCCTTTTTTCTCGAGGTTGTAGTACCATTCGTCGAATGGATTCTTAGTCGATGGGTTGTAATTATTATATAACC
>JAGBYO010000012.1 GCA_017628735.1 Alistipes sp.
ATATCACCTTCGACTTGGTTACTCCTGTGGAGGGCGCTACTGTTGAGGCTACTGCAACGGTTGAGTGGATTGGTGACTTCGGCTATGCTCAGATGGGTAAGATTATGTTCAATGTCGAGAAGAACCCCACTGAGGAGGAGCGTTCTGGTGAGATTGTTGTGACATACGGTGACGACTCTTTCAAGGTGACTATTACTCAGGCTGCCAATCCTGCACCTACCTCTAAGACTGTAAATATGCCTCACCTTATGGGTAGCTACTATGGTATTCAGGGCGGTATGAACAACTACTATCTTGTTTTTACTGATATCGCTACCGATAACAACTACACCTACCCCAATGCTAAGTACTACTTCGTAGACCTCTATATGTTGCAGGAGCCTGAGAATATGGACAATATCACTGCTCCCCTTGGCGAGTATGATTACGACATCACAAATTCTGGTATCCCTGGCACCTTCACTGAGTCATTTAGCTGGTATCAGATTAATGATGCTGATGGTTTCGCTTCGCCTGATAGCCAGATTCACTACGAGACTGGTAAGCTTATCATCGAGGAGGGTAAGGTTACTCTTGATATTAGACTCCCTATCGATGGTGTTCAGGAGAACCATGTCGTTGTTTATGAGGGTGACTACACCTTGCGTAACGAGGCGTAAGGATTAGTTGTTAGTTGTTAGAATAACTCTAAAAACTAATAACTAAAAACTGAAAAATGGGCAAAGCCTAAAATCTTTGCTCATTTTTTTTGTACCTTCGCAATATGAAACAACTATTACTTACACTCTCACTTGTTGCGCTGCATCTTTCGGCTGTAGCACAAGAGAACTTTGATGGCTCGATGCGTGCTTATGGTCTTGTTGATATCACAACGCTCGATAGCGATATACTCGTTGATTTGAAGTACTCGACCGAAGATAACTTTGTTGGTGTGGATATGTATGGCGAGTTGGAACGAGCATATTTTGAGGAGTCATTTGCTCGTCGTGTTGTGCGTGCGCAACAGATTTTGCGTGAACGCCACCCCGAACTAACGCTCCTTATCTACGATGCGGCACGCCCAATAAGTGTTCAGCGTGCTATGCGCCGTGAGGTCGAGGGTACAGAGTTGGAGAGTTTTGTTGCTGATGGCACACGAGGAGGAAGACACAATTATGGCGTGGCAGTAGACCTTACCATCGCAACCCTTGATGGTGAGCCGTTAGATATGGGTGCTGGCTTTGATGACTTCACCAAGGCTGCCTATGTCAAGGGTACAGCAGATAGTGCGGATGCCTCGACACGCACCGTTAAGGTATACCGAGACTATGCCCAGTGGCAGGTCGAGCAGGGGATAATCTCCGAAGAGGCCGCCCGTAACCGCCTACTTCTTATCGAGGTGATGCACGAAGCGGGTCTCTATCCCTATCGCCGTGAGTGGTGGCACTTCGAGGAGATAAAAACAATGTCGGCAACGCGAGAGCGCTACCGACTGTTAGATTTCTGATGTGTTAGGTCGACTTGGTCGGCCTTTTTCTTACTCCTTGATTAGCGAACGGATATTCTCGATAAGCATACCCACAGCCACCGAGTTGAAGCCACCCTCGGGGATAATCACATCGGCGTGCTTCTTCGAGGGCTCCACAAACTCCTCGTGCATGGGCTTCACGGTCGTTGTGTACTGGTCAATCACCGACTGCATAGTGCGACCACGCTCGCATACATCACGCAAGATACGGCGAGCAAGGCGTATATCGGCATCGGTATCCACAAAGACCTTGATATCCATCAACTCGCGCAACTCCTTATTCTCGAAAATCAGGATGCCATCGACGATAATCACCCTTGAGGGCTTAACCACTACACGCTCATCTGTGCGGTTGTGCTCCACGAACGAGTATACGGGGTGTTCGATAGGCACATTTGACTTCAAGATGCGGATATGCTCGACCAACATATCTGTATCGAAGGCAGCAGGGTGGTCGTAGTTGAGCTTTGTGCGCTCCTCGTAAGTAAGTTCGGGGTGCGCCTTATAGTAGTAGTCGTGGCAGAGTGTCGCAACATCGGCATCACGGAAAGCCTCTTGGAGCTTCTTTACCAAGGTCGACTTACCCGAGCCAGTACCACCTGCAACACCAATAACAGTAACTTTCATACTCTTACATTTAGTTATAAGGTTATAGAACGATACGAAGAAAGCGTATAACAAGAGGGATTTTTAGGCTTGCGAAATCCGAGATACCGCAGCATACTAAGCGTATGTGAGGATATCGAGGATGAGCGTAACACCAAAAGCACCTTGTTATACGCTTTCTCTATTTAAGCGTCAATATTCGCGTAGTGAGCATTCTTCTCGATAAACTCACGGCGAGGAGGCACCTCATCACCCATCAACATAGAGAATATACGGTCTGCCTCGGCAGCGTTCTCAACTGTTACCTGGCGCAAGATACGAGTCTCGGGGTTCATTGTGGTATCCCACAACTGCTGGTCGTTCATCTCACCAAGACCTTTGTAGCGCTGGATGTGAACGCCCTTTGAGCCAAACTCTGCTGTAATCTCGTCACGCTCCTTGTCTGTCCAGCAATAACGCTCCTGCTTACCCTTCTTAACAAGGTAGAGGGGAGGTGTTGCGATGTAAATGTGGCCATTCTCGATAAGCGCCTTCATCTTGCGGAAGAAGAAGGTGAGCATAAGTGTTGCGATGTGCGAACCATCGACATCGGCATCGGTCATAATAATAATCTTGTCGTAGCGCAACTTCTCGAGGTTAAGTGCCTTGCTGTCCTCCGCAGTACCAATGGTAACGCCAAGGGCAGTAAACATATTCTTAATCTCCTCGTTCTCCCACATACGATGCTCCTGTGCCTTCTCGACATTGAGAATCTTACCACGCAAAGGCATAATAGCCTGGAAGTGGCGGTCACGACCCTGCTTTGCAGTACCACCCGCCGAATCACCCTCGACGAAGAAGATCTCGGCAATCGAGCGGTCACGGCTGGTGCAGTCTGCCAACTTGCCCGGAAGACCTGCGCCCGACAAAACGGTCTTGCGCTGTACTGCCTCACGAGCGTTGCGTGCTGCGTGGCGAGCCTGTGCTGCAAGGATAACCTTCTGCACGATAGCCTTGGCATCCTTGGGGTTCTCCTCCAAGTAGTTGCTCAATGCTGCCGACATTGCGCGGTTTACGGCACCTGCAATCTCGTCGTTACCCAACTTGGTCTTGGTCTGACCCTCGAACTGGGGCTCGGCAACCTTAACCGAGATAACCGCCGTAAGACCCTCACGGAAGTCATCGCCGTTGATGTCGAACTTGAGTTTTGCAAGCATACCGCTATCCTCGGCATACTTCTTCAGAGTACGGGTAAGTGCCGAACGGAAACCAGTAAGGTGAGTACCACCCTCGATGGTGTTGATGTTATTTACATAAGAGTGTACATTCTCCGAGTAAGAGTCGTTGTACTGCATAGCAACCTCCACGGGTACGCCACTCTCCTCGGTGTCAAGATAGATGATGTTCTCGATAATCTTCTGACCGCGTGTAGCGTCGAGATACTCCACAAACTCCGAGAGACCATGCTCCGAGTAGAAGTGGTTAGAGAGCGAGTTGCCCTCCTCGTCCTTCTGGCGGTGGTCGGTGAGCGTAAGGTGGATGCCCTTGTTAAGGAATGCCAACTCACGAAGGCGGTTAGCCAAAATCTCGTATTTGTACTCCTGTGTGAGCGTGAAAATCTCTGCATCGGGCTTAAAGGTGATAGTTGTACCACGATCCTCGCAGTCGCCAACAATCTCAACCTTCGATGTGGGGTGACCCTTAGAGTAGGTCTGCTTGTAAATCTTGCCACCACGGTGAATCTCGGCTACGAGGAGTGTCGATAGTGCATTAACGCACGATACACCCACACCGTGAAGACCACCTGATACCTTGTAGCTGCCCTTATCGAACTTACCACCAGCGTGGAGTACGGTGAGCACAACCTCCAATGCCGACTTACCCTCTTTCTCGTGCCAGTCGGTGGGGATACCACGACCGTTATCCTTTACCGAGATAGAGTTATCCTCGTTAATCGTTACATAGATGTCGGTACAATAGCCGGCCAATGCCTCGTCAATAGAGTTGTCCACAACCTCGTAAACAAGGTGGTGGAGACCCTTCTCGCCGATGTCGCCGATATACATTGCGGGGCGTTTACGCACAGCCTCCAAACCTTCGAGGACCTGAATATTCGACGCCGAATACTCCTCCTCGTGTTTCATCACTTTTTCCTGTTCGGTACTCATATATTGTATGTTTTTGCGTTCAATTACTAAAACGCACAAAGATACGAATTAAAATCCGAAATTGCAAAACGATTTCGAACTTTTTTCACTATGTGAAAAGCCTAACTAATTGACCGTGTTGATGTGGGCTAGCAAGCCTATAGCCGTGTTCCGAAAACGAAGAATCCCGAATAGCGCTAACTACTCGGGATTCCTTGTCTATGTCGTTTGCTGTGAGCCGATTACTGGTGCTCGGGGCGCAACAAGTCGTTGACAACCTTTACGGGTGAGAATGTCGTGATGGGCACCTCTACAAAGAGTGTGTTCCAGTTGGCCATTGCACCATTCCATAAGCCAGGCAACTCCTGCGCACGAAGCTCACGACCACCTGCCGACTTTGATGAAATAAAGCCTGTCTTGGGGTCGGTATACTGCGTAAGGTCGTACTTCGAGCCATCGTAGCGCTTGGGACTACAAATGAGGTCTACGGGGTTGAAGTGTGTTGCCTCCTTCATAAGGTGCATATCCTCCTTCGAAATCTGGCTCGACTCGGCAATCTGCAACTGCTCACGACCCTCGTCATCGCGTACCCAGAATGGGCCACCACCGGGCTCGCCCTCATTCTTAACCATGCCGCAAACACGGATAGGTCGGTCGAGAGTATTTACAACCAACTCGCGTGAAGCATCTGTGGGCAACTTGCAGCAAAGCTCCTCGGCGAGGAACGCCTTAGCCTCAGTCTCGACATCCTTACCCTTGTTGAGCGCCTTGAGCAACTCAAATGAGCGCTTCTGAAGACGCAACAGCTCGCCAGCCAAAACGCGCTTATAGGTGATGGTGTCGGCCTTGCGCTCATCGGTGGTAACATTGTCGATATTCTTGACAAAGATGATGTCGGCATCCAACTTATCAAGGTTGGTGATAAGTGCACCGTGGCCTGCGGGACGGAACAGAAGCTTGCCATCATCGGTGCGGAAAGGTGTGTTGTCGGGGTTTACAGCGATGGTATCTGTTGCGGGGCTCTGCTGCGAGAACGATACATTGAACTTAACGCCAAACTTCTCCTCGTAGTAGCTCTGGCGCTCCTTGAGGAGAGCCTTGAAACCCTCCTGATGTTCAGGCGATACGGTGAAGTGAATTGTTGCGCTCTCGCCGTTTGATGCGTAGAGTGCAGCCTCTACCAAATGCTCCTCGACAGGCTTGCGACCACCCTCCTTATAGGCGTGGAAAGTAACCAAACCCTTGGGCTTCGCGCCATACTGCAAGCCATCGATAATGATATTGCGAACGGTATCCTTGTCGTCAATCTGAGGTTTTAAATACTTTGCCAATTCTGGGAAGAAAGCAAACTTCTCGAGGTTGGTGATAAGTTTATCAATGCCTGCTGTGCGCTTGTCATCGTTCACATACTCAAAAAGCTCCTTGAACATTCGAGTTGCTGCGCCAGATGCGGGGACAAACTTAATAGTCTTAAGGTTCTTGACCTCGGCCTCGTAGAGTGCCTCAGCCGCCTTGAGCTCCTCGTCGGTTAGCTGCTTTACGCCATCTCCGCCCGATGCTGCACGAACCACAGGCAATGCGGGAAAGCCTTTACGGAAGTTTTCGATCTGCTTTTCCACCTCAGCGACGCTCAATCCGCGAGCCTCAATCTGAGCAATGTCTTGCTGTGTAAACATAGATTTATAGGTTTTAGATATTGTTTTGTCAGTTTTAGATAGGTTGAATGTGCGATATTCGCATTTCAACTTTCAAAGTTAGTAAAAATTTTGTAACTTTGCAATATGAAACGCATTTATCATAATATAAATCTTGTTGAGCGCAATAGTTTTGGCGTTCGACAGATGGCATCTACGCTTGTCGAGGTGGAGAGCGCTGATGACCTCCGTCAACTCTTTACCGAAGAGCGACCCACGAAGTGGTATGTTCTTGGCGCCGGCAACAATACTCTCTTTACTAAGGATTACGATGGTATGCTTATTACGCCCGTCGGTCGCGGTATCGAGATTTTGGACGACGATGGAGAGCGTGTTGTAGTTCGTGTCGAGGCCGGCTACGATTGGGATGAGCTTGTTGCTTGGAGTGTTGAGCAAGGTCTTTGGGGTATCGAAAATCTCTCGGCAATACCGAGTTCGGTAGGTGCTGCACCAGTGCAAAATATCGGTGCTTACGGAGCTGAAGCAAAAGATGCGATAACCGTGGTTGAGTATTTCGATACCAATAAGTTAGAGGTGGTGCGTTTGGAGAATAAGGATTGCTCGTTTGCCTATCGTGAGAGTGTCTTTAAGCACGAACTTAAAGGCGTAGCAATTATCCTTGCTGTTGAGCTTGAGTTGCACCGCACGGCGAAACCAAATCTTGGTTATGGCGATGTGATTAAAGAGGTCGAGGCACGAGGTGGCGCCACTTTGAAGAATATTCGTGATGCTATTTGTGCAATTCGAGCAAGCAAGCTTCCCGATCCCAAGGTGTTGGGTAATGCGGGTAGCTTCTTTAAGAATCCCATTGTTGGTGCAGAGGTTGCTGAGGCACTACTAAAGGAGTACCCTGAGATGCCTAAATATCCAGTGCCCAACTCTTCGGATAAGGTTAAGTTGGCGGCTGGTTGGCTTATCGACAAGGCGGGCTTGAAGGGTTATCGCTCTGGCTCGGTGGGTGTTCACGAGCGCCAGGCTTTGGTACTCGTAAACCATGGCGGTGCTACGGGTGATGATGTTATCCGCCTCTCGAAGATGGTGTGCGATGCTGTTAAGGAGAAATTCGGCGTAGAGATTTCGCCAGAGGTAAACATTTTATAAAATGTACTTACTCGAAGAATTTGAGAAATATGTAAGCGAGAACGAACTATTCTCGCATAACGATAAGGTGCTGCTTGCTGTGTCGGGCGGTGTTGACTCTATGGTCCTAATGTCGCTAACGGCGGCTGCGGGCTATCAGTTCGGTGTTGCTCACTGCAACTTCCAGTTGCGTGGTAAGGAGAGCGACGAAGATGAGGTTATGGTTGAGCGTGAGGCCAAGCGCCTTGGTGTGGAGTTTTACAATGCGAGCTTCGATACCACTGCCGAGATGGCGCGCACGGGCGAGTCGATGGAGATGGCTGCACGCCGTCTGCGCTATGCGTGGTTTAAGTCGCTGTGCGATGAACACGGCTACTCGGTAATCGCCATTGCACACCATATCAACGACTCTATCGAAACCTTCTTTATCAATATGTTACGAGGTACAGGCTTGCGTGGCCTGACCGGTATCAATGCTCAGGTTGGCCATATTGTGCGCCCCTTGATGTTTGCAACGCGCAAAGATATTCATGACTTTGCGATTGCCCACCGCATACCATTTAGAGAGGATTCGTCAAATCGCTCTACGAAGTATCTTCGCAACAAGGTGCGTCTTGGTCTTGTGCCGATGCTCAAGGAGATAAATCCGCAGTTTACGACGATTATGCGCCGTAATATCTCACGCCTTAGCCAAGCACAGGAGTTTGTCACGGCATCTATGGATATGATTAAGCGCCAGGTTGTCGAGGAGCAGTCTGGTATCTATACACTTCATATCGACCGCATCGATTCTTCGCTTCCGCGCAACTTTATTATATATGAGATACTGAGTGCTCAGTTTGGCTTCAAGGGTGATGTTGTTGATTTGCTCTGCCACGCTCTGGATAACGAGGCTACGGGCAAGCGCTTCTATTCGCGCGACTGGGTGGCTGTCGTTGACCGTCAGAAGGTTGTAGTGGCAGCTGTGGCTGAGGATGACGATTGCGAGACGCTTGTCGACCGTTCGATGATTCGCTCTTATGCGGGTGGCTCGGTGCTGTTCTACGAATATTGCGATATCGACTTTATCGAGACCTTGGATATGGGTGATAATGTGGCGTTGCTCGATGCCGATAAGTTGCAATTCCCGCTTAAGGTGCGTCGTTGGCGTGAGGGTGACTGGTTTATTCCGCTAGGTATGAGTGGCCGTAAGAAACTTAGCGACTATCTTATCGACAAGAAGGTGTCGTTGGTAGAGAAGAACCGTCAGTTTGTTTTGCTCTCGGGCGATGATATCGTTTGGGTTATTGGCCGTCGACTTGATGATAGATTCTGTATCACGAAGAAGACCGAAAATGTACTTAAAATTGTTCGCGATAATATCTAAAATTTTATAACACAACGCTATGGCAAAGTCGGTGAAATTTAGCGATTGTATGGCGAGCTTCGATGCAATTATGGCAGATATTGAGGCTCGACGCTTTGCGCCCATCTATCTGCTCTCTGGCGATGAGGGCTACTTTATCGATGCTATTGCCGACCGCCTTGCCGAGACTATTCTCAACGAGGCTGAGCGCTCGTTTAATCAATTGACAGTCTATGGCGCCGATGTCGATGCTGGTAAAGTGGTGATGCTCTGCCGTCAGATGCCTATGATGGGCTCCTATCAGGTGGTTATCGTGCGTGAAGCTCAGATGATGTCTAAGATTGATAATCTCCACCTCTATACCCAACAACCTCAGGCGACAACAATCCTGATTGTTTGTTATAAGAATAAGGAGCAGGGTAGAGGTATCGACAAGCGTACCTCGTTCTATAAGAGTTGTCAAAAGTCAGGCTGTGTCTTTGAGTCGGTTCGCCCTCGCGACTATGAGATTGATAGTTGGTTGCAGAGGTATATAGCTGGTGTTGGCCTTCGTCTCGATGCCAAGGCTATGGCGATGCTTAAGGAGTATGTAGGTATGGATATTGGCCGTATGGTCAATCAGATAGATAAACTCAAGGTTTCGATGCCCGAAGGTCAGAGCGTCGTGACAGACTCTCATATAGAGCAGTATATCGGTCTTTCGAAAGAGTTTAATACCTTCGAGCTTAACGATGCGGTATTGAAACAGGATGTAGCTCGTGCTATGCGTATTGCCGACCACTTTGGCCATAATCCTAAGAGTTATCCTATCACGCTAACTATCACTGTGTTGTTTGGATTGTTTCAACAACTTTTTCTGCTTAATTATCTGATGTGGCTCTCGCGTAAGCGTAGCGTGTCATTCCCTAACGATATGGAGCTTATGCGCCAGATTAGAGCCAATAATTCGTTTGTGGTTAAGGAGTTAAAAGCCAATGTCGGTCGTTGGCCCAATCGCCGTGTATTCAATATTCTAGGCCTTTTACGCGAGTACGATGCCAAGAGTAAGGGTGTTGATAGTGGTGGCTTAGATGGTGGTGAGCTACTTAAAGAGTTATTGCTTAAAATCTTCACATTGCAATAGATATGCGACTCTTGGCGTGGATAGATGGTAGGGTGGTCGAGGCTTCGGCTCTGCATCACGACACTCCCTTTGTTATGCAGAGGGTGCACACTCTTTCGCACGCTATATATCGTATTGAGGAGCATCTTGAAATTTTGCGATACGACTCTGAGCGATTGTTCGGTTTTGCGTCGTTGTGTAGCGTAGCGGATGCTCAAGAGATAATCTCATTACTGCTTGATAAATCGCGTGTCTCGACCACGCTTAGTTGCCCTATTACCATTAGATTAAACTGCCGAGGTGAGCTCTCGTTTACGGTCGAGACACCTACTTTCGGTAGCGGAATTTATCTCCGTGCTAAGCGTTTTGAAGGAGTTGTTTATGAGGCTAATAAATCATCTACCTTAACTCAAACTTCAGCTTCTGTTGCCTATGATGATTTTCTCGATAGATGTGTTAGAATGTTTGGAGGCGAGAAGGCAGTTTTGGTGGATAAATCGCTAAATGTTATTAGCCGTCCTTGGTTGCCGATTTTCGTTGCCCATCGTACAAAAGTATATACTCCCGAGGAGTTTAATTCTGTGGAGTACCGCTTGGCAAAAGATGCTATTATGCGTGCTGGTTTTGAGCTCGTAGTAAGAGATATTCCTGCTGGTTCGTTGGATCAAATCGACGAGATTTTTATGGTCGATATAATGTCGGTTACGGCGCTGTCAAAGATTGGAAATCATAGATTGTTGACGACAGTTTCGACACGAGTGACAAAAAAAATGGAGCTTTAACGGCTCCATTTTTTTCGCTTGTTCTATGTGATTAGATATTGTCCAAGGCGTAGAGATAAGCACCCAACGACACGGCTCGGCTTGCGCCAATTTCCGATAGCGTAACGCCGATGCGTTTTACGGGGTCGTAGACCACCTCACGGTCGCTTCCATATACCTTGATTTTGGTTGAGTTGCCCTCTGCAAATTCCTTAAATTCAGTATCGTTGTCAAGGTTGTAGACCTTCATCTGAACACGATTAAGTTTGTCGCCAGACATAGTCTCAATCTCGCCTCGCATCTCGGCCAAAAGGGCGGGCATAAAGTACTTCGATGCACCCGTCAGGCCACCGCCAATAACGACGATTCCGTCCATCAAAGTTGTAGCTGTCGCCATCGCATCGCCCGCTACTCGGCCAAGCGTTGCGAAGCTCTCCTTCGCGGCCTCGCTGTTACCCTCAATCTCGCCCTCGGCAATTCGGTAGATATCGTAAGGCTCCAATGCTCTCTCGTCGCCCGAAAGCTCACGGTAAACACGCTTGATTGCGCGGATAGATACGCCATCTTCAACGATATACTGCGGTGTATCGCGATGCTTAAGGCAGAAGGTCTCAACGCACGAATTGTCGCCAAGGTTGAGCTTACCGTCCATCACGAAACCAAAGCCAAAGCCTGTGCCGAATGTATAGCCCAGAAGATTGTGACAACGCTTCGCAACACCTAACTCTTCAAGTTTGCGATTGATACGGGGTAGTGCGCCACCAGCAGCCTCACCGTATGCGAAGAGGTCAGCATCGTTGTTGATGAATACGGGGATGCCAAACTTCTCCTCGAGCATAGGACCGAGAGCTACGCCATCGCGGAATGATGGAAAGTTGGGAAGGTAACCGCCGATAATGCCGTTGCGATAATCAGCTGGTCCAGGAAAGGCAAAGCTGATAGCTACTGGCTTCTCGGGAAGAGTTGAGATAATCTTCGTAAAGCCCTCAATAAGAGTGCTTAAACATTTGTCAAGGTCGTGCGCCGAAGAGGGTAGGGTAATCGACTCGCCAATAACCTCATAGTTCCGCATTGCGCCAAAGACAAAGTTGGTGCCACCGGCGTCAAGCGTAACGACAATGGCGTTGTTTGTGGTGTTGTTTCTCATAGCTAAGGCAAAGATACTAATTAATTTTACAAATACCAAACTCTTGGGGTGTAAATGAGTGTCGCTGTAATATTGGTTATTTTGTTGGAAAATAATGAGGTAAAAAGTTTGCACTCTTCAAAAAAATAGTATACATTTGTGAGAATTTTTATGCACATAACCTATGCGCGTGTTTAAAATAGGTGAAAAATAGCATAAAAAGGGTAGACCTAAATGGAATAATTATTTACGAAAATATAATCTAAAACAATTAAAACTATGGAGAATAACAAACTTCAGGAGCTTACCCAAAAGCTCTACAACGAGGGCTTGGAGAAGGGTCGCTCGGAGGCTGATCGTCTTGTTGCCGAGGCTAAGGCAGAGGCAGCAAAGATTCTCGCAGAGGCAAAGGCTGAGGCTGATGCTGTAGCTAAGGCTGCTGAGACTCGCGCCGAGGATATCGCGAAGAACGCTATGACCGAGATTACCCTCGCAGGTCGTCAGGCCGTATCGAAGATTAAGTCGGAGTTGGCTGAGGCTATCGTTGCTAAGACCACTGGTGAGGCAACGAAGGCTGCTGCGGTTGATGCTGCCTTTATCAAGGATATGCTTTTGGCCGTTGCTCAGAACTGGAACGCAGCAACTACCGATGTTTCGCTCAAGGCTTTGTTGCCCGAGGCAAAGAAGACTGAGCTCGATGCAGCTATCGAGAAGGCTTCGGCTGAGTTGATGAAGGCTGGCGTAGAGGTTGGCTACTCTAAGGAGGTTAAGACCGGCTTCAAGGTTGGCGAGAAGAATGGCGGCTACTACATCTCGTTCACAGACGAGAGCTTTGATGCTCTCTTCAAGGAGTATCTCCGCGAGAAGGTGTCTAACATGCTCTTTAAGTAGTTATGTTCTCTAAGGAGTACTATTTTTTGGTAGCGGGTCTTAAGGAGTGGACCTTGGAATCCGATGCCAAAGGCTTCGATGTCGCAGAGATTCGTGATGAGATTCTCGAGGCGATATCGGATTCGGATCGTCAGGCAGTACGCGAGTTGTACGCCTACTACGATTGCGAAAATATCATCGCTGCGCACGCAGGTCGTGACCGCTACAACCCTCTCGGCAACTTGTCGAAGGAGGAGATTGCTGCGGTATTCTCTGAGCGTAACTACTCGAAGCTTCCCAAGGCGGTTGCCGAGGTTGTTAAGCTCTACAATGAGGCTGACGACGAGGAGCGCGACGATGAGGTAGCACTCGACGACCGCTTTGAGCGTGCCGTTTTCGAGGCCTACTATCTTGGTCTTGAGAAGTCGAAGTGCTCATTCCTCAAGGCTTGGGGCGAGTTCGACCGCAACCTTCGTAACATCGCTGCTGCGGTGGCTGCCCGTGAGGCAAACCGCTCGATAGCGGATGTTGTCGTAGGTCGAGGCGAGGTTGTCGAGCAACTTACCCGTTCGTCGGCTGCCGACTTTGGCCTTCGTGGCGAGTTGCAGTATATCGACTCTGTTATCGCTGCCGTTAGCGACGAGCGTAACATTGTTGAGAAGGAGCGCAAGATTGATGCTATCCGTTGGGCGGAGGCCGAGGATATCGTCGTTTTCGACTTCTTCAATATCAACTATATCCTCTCATATCTTGTCAAGGTCAATATCGTGGCTCGTTGGAATATGCTTTCGCCCGAGGTTGGTCGCCGTATGTTGGAGCGTCTGATGCAGGAACTTGACAGCAAGGAGCTTGTGAATAAACAATAAAAGTAAATATACGAATGAAAACATTAGGACGAGTAAATGGTATTATCTCGAACATCGTGATTGCCAAGGTTGATGGCGCGGTGGGTCAGAACGAGATATGCTATGTTTATTGCGGAGAAACCCGTATGATGGCTGAGGTCATCAAGGTCATAGGCGATGAGGCCTATGTTCAGGTTTACGACAGCACACGAGGTCTTAAGATTGGCGACAAGGTAGAGTTCGAGGGTCATATGCTCGAGGCTACTTTGGCTCCCGGTCTTCTCTCTCGTAACTACGATGGTTTGCAGAACGATTTGGAGAAGATGGACGGTTTGTTCATCAACCGTGGTTCTATCACCGACCCCATCGACTTCGAGGCTAAGTGGGCATTTACACCCCTTGCTAAGGCTGGCGACAAGGTAACGGCTGGTGCTTGGCTTGGTGAGGTTAAGGAGCAGTGGGTGATGCACAAGATTATGGTACCCTTCGTTATGCAGGGCAACTACACCGTTAAGAGTGTTGTTGCTGCTGGCGAGTATAAGGTGACCGACACTATCGCTGTTGTTTCGGATGCTGATGGCAACGACTACAACATCACAATGGTGCAGAAGTGGCCCGTTAAGCAGGCCATCCGTTGCTTTACCGAGAAGCCCCGTCCCTCGCGCGTTATGGAGACGGGTGTTCGTGCTATCGATACTTTCAATCCCTTGGCAGAGGGTGGTACAGGCTTTATCCCTGGCCCCTTCGGTGCAGGTAAGACCGTGCTTCAGCACGCTATCTCAAAGCAGGCAGATGCCGATGTGATTATCATCGTTGCTTGCGGTGAGCGTGCAAACGAGGTTGTGGAGATCTTTGCAGAGTTCCCCGAGTTGGTAGACCCCCGTACTGGTCACAAGCTTATGGAGCGTACCATCATCATCTGTAACACTTCGAATATGCCCGTTGCTGCCCGTGAGGCATCAGTATATACTGGTATGACCATCGGTGAGTACTACCGTTCGATGGGCTTGAAGGTGTTGGTAATGGCTGACTCTACATCGCGTTGGGCTCAGGCATTGCGTGAGATGTCTAACCGTTTGGAGGAGCTTCCCGGTCAGGATGCGTTCCCTATGGACCTCTCGGCAGTTATCTCGAACTTCTACGCTCGCGCAGGCTTGGTTAAGCTTAATAATGGCGCTACTGGTTCGGTAACCTTCCTTGGTACTGTATCTCCCGCGGGTGGTAACCTCAAGGAGCCCGTTACGGAGTCTACAAAGAAGGCTGCTCGTTGCTTCTACGCTTTGTCGCAGAGCCGTGCCGACTCGAAGCGTTATCCCGCTATCGATCCCCTCGATTCATACTCTAAGTATTTGGAGTACCCTGAGATTCGCGAGTACCTCGACGAGCATATCGAGAAGAACTGGGTTGATGCCGTTTATGAGGGCAAGACCATCGTTCAGCGTGGTAAGGAGGCTAACGACCAGATTAACATCTTGGGTGACGACGGTGTGCCCGTTGAGTACCACGAGCGTTTCTGGAAGAGCGAGTTGGTGGACTCTGTAATCTTGCAGCAGGATGCCTTCGACTCTATCGATGCCAACTGCCCCATCGAGCGTCAGCAGGTTATGTATAATATGGTATTGGATATCTGCCGAAAGTCGTTCGACTTGGCCGATTTCGAGGAGTGTTCAAAGTACTTCAAGGAGCTTATCTACTTGTTCCGTCAGATGAACTACTCGGAGTGGAAGTCGGAGCAGTTCGACTCATTCAAGCAGAAGATCGAGGCTTTGGTAAACGAGAAACTTGCAAAATAAGGAGGACAAGTTATGACAACAAGAGCATTTCAGAAAGTATATACAAAGATTGATAATATCACCAAGGCTACCATCACTTTGCGTGCATCGGGTGTTGGTAACGACGAGCTTGCTACCGTAGGTGGTCGCCTTGCTCCGGTGGTAAAGATTATGGGTGAGAAGGTAACACTTCAGGTGTTTGCTGGTACCGAGGGTCTTGCTACCGACTCTGAGGTGGTATTCCACGGCGAGCCCCCCGTATTGCGCGTATCGGATGCCTTGGCCGGTCGCTTCTTCAATGCCTATGGCGAGCCCCTCGAGGGTGGCGAGCAGATTGAGGGTGAGGCACGCGAGATTGGTGGTCCTACTGTGAACCCCTTCCGCCGTATTCAGCCTTCGGAGCTTATCGCTACTGGTATCGCGGGTATCGACCTTAACAACACCATCGTGTCTGGTCAGAAGATTCCCTTCTTCGCTGATCCCGACC
>JAGBYO010000113.1 GCA_017628735.1 Alistipes sp.
ACCCGCACCACGAATATCCAAATCCTGCATCGCAATATTGAATCCAGAGCCCAAATCAGAGAACTCCTCTATGGCGCGCAGACGACGGCGAGCATCGGATGAGAGCATCTCATCGGGCGGAGTAATCAGATAGCAATACGCCTTGCGATTGCTTCGGCCCACACGACCTCGTAACTGATGCAGGTCACTAAGGCCATAGTAATGGGCATTATTTATAATAATGGTATTGGCATTGGGTATATCAATTCCACTCTCCACGATAGTTGTCGCCACCAGCACATCGAACTCGCCATAGATAAAGTCCATAATAAGCTTCTCGAGCTGGTCGGCAGCCATACGACCGTGGCCGATAGCCACACGAGCCTTGGGACATAGGCGTGTGATAAGCCCCTGAATGGTGGTCAAATCCTCGACACGGTTATGCACAAAATATACCTGACCACCACGCGAGAGCTCCTCCTCGACAGCATCACGGATAACATCTTCGGAGAAGAGGTGCGATTCGGTAACGATAGGCTGGCGGTTGGGCGGAGGCGTAGAGATTACCGACAGGTCGCGCGAGCCCATCAGCGAGAACTGCAAAGTTCGCGGTATGGGCGTAGCAGTAAGTGTCAGAGTATCAACCGACACGGCCATCTCTGTAAGTTTCTCCTTGGCTGCCACGCCAAACTTCTGCTCCTCGTCGATGATGAGCAGGCCGAGGTCGTGGAACTCAATCTGCTTCGAGAGCATCTTATGCGTGCCGATAAGGATATCTATCTTGCCCGCCTTAAGCTCCTCGGCGATACGGCGTGCCTCTTTTGCCGACTTCGTGCGGTTGATATACTCCACCGTAACGGGCAGGTCGCGTAGTCGCTCCGAGAAGGAGCGGTAGTGTTGCAGGGCGAGGATTGTCGTGGGCACAAGGACCGCCGTCTGCTTGCCATCGCACGCCGCCTTAAACGCCGCACGGATAGCCACCTCGGTCTTACCAAAACCCACATCGCCACACACCAATCTATCCATAGGCTGGTCGGACTCCATATCCCTCTTGATTGCCGCCACAGCACTCTGCTGGTCGGGCGTATCCTCCCACTTAAACGATGCCTCCAGCTCCTGCTGCAGGTAGCCATCTTCCGAAAAGGCAAAGCCCTTTGAGGCCTTACGCTTAGCATAGAGAGCGATAAGTTCACGCGAGATATCCTTAACCGCCTTCTTGGTTGTCGCCTTGAGCTTCTGCCAAGCGCCATTGCCGAGTTTATAAATCTTCGGTGGCTCACTATCGCCACTCTTATAGCGCGATATGCGGTGCAGGGCGTGAACATTTACGAACAGAATGTCGTTATCCTTGTAGATGAGCTTGATAGCCTCCTTCGTGCGACCATTCTCGTTGAGCTTGACAAGACCGCCAAACCTACCTACGCCGTGGTCGATATGCACCACATAGTCGCCCACCTTCAAGGCGTTAAGCTCGGCAACGGTCATCTGCTCATCGCGCTTAATCTCACCACGAAGACGGTAGCGCTGGTAGCGGTCAAAAATCTGGTGGTCAGTATATACGCAGACTTTTAATCTATTGTCCACAAATCCCTCATGCAATACAATATCTTCGGAACGGAACGAGACCTCACGGCGACCCACCTGATGGAAGATATTCTCCAAGCGCTCAATCTGCGCCTTGTTGTGCGAAAGGATAGTTGTGGTATAGCCACGCTCCGTATTCCAACGAATATCGTCGGCAAGCATCTCAAAGTTGCGGTTGAAGGCGGGCTGTGGCGTGGTGTCGAAGGTAATAGTGGTGGTTGCTCGGCGCTCCTTGATATTATCCTTACGAACAACCAACGAGCTTGACTCCCAATCCTTTAGAATAATCTGGCGCGATGTTACACGGCGCTGTGCACTACGCAAATCCTCCTCCGACTCGACTTGTTCAAGGAGCTTGGTGCGCACATCGTTAATCTTGCGCAGGGCGTAGTCGCCATCCGCAACCCACCATGTAGCACCCTCTGCAAAGCGTGCCAACGACACCTGCTCTCGCTCCTCCGCCTCACGCATAAGGTTGGGGATAATCTCCACCTCCTCGGGGCGCTCCGACGATAGCTGGCTCGAGATATCGAACCTTCGAATAGAGTCCACCTCGTCGCCAAAGAAGTCAATACGGTAGGGCTTCGACTCGACATACGAGAAGACATCGACAATACCGCCTCGCACCGAATATTGGCCCGGTTCATAGACGAAATCTACCCTCTGGAAACCGCGTGCCGCAAGCCACTCGACAAGCTCCGACTGCACAATCTTCTCGCCCACCTTCACGGTGCGTGACTCCGCCTCCATACTGTCGCGGGCAGCGACACTCTCGGCCAACGCCTCGGGATAGGTGCAGACAACCAGGTATCCCTTCTTGAAGGTAGATATTGCATTTAGCGCGGCCGTACGGCGAACGATGCCCTGAGCATCCTCCGCACCATACGCCACCGAGCGCTTATAGCCCGAGGCGAAGAATACAACACGCTCTTCGTCAAGGAGTTCGTAGAAGTCGTTAACAAGATATGCAGCCGAATCCCTATCGTCGGCCAAGAAGATGTGGATACCCCCCAATCGCTCGACGATATCGGCCGTATAAAGCGAATAGGCTCCGCCGACCAACTGCTCGAGATGGACGGTAGAGCCTATATTTTCCAAACTTTTCTTTAACTCGGACGCACGCTTGGACTTGCGAACGAGACCTTTGAAATAATCCATTGCGCTCCTAATAGTTTTTCGCCCGAAATCCATGTTGGGCTATATCCAAAGAAGCTTAGGTGTCGCTTAGTAGAGAAGCGACTTTCCCTTTTTGTCAAGATAGCTCACATCAATCATTCCGACACTTGAGTCCGAAGTTAGCTTGATGCGAATCTTGTACTTGAAAATCCAACGCATCCTTCGCGAGGGAATGCCTCGCTTAAGGTAGGCTGCAACATAGGGGCTTACACGCAGTTCGACAAACTTAACACCCTTCTCGGCCAAGAGCTGAATCTGGCCCTCAATCTTCTGCTCGAGCAGAATGGTAGGTCCAACCTTGCCCGTGCCGTGACATGTGGGGCAGACATCCGATGTCTCCTCCATGGCGATGGGGCGCACACGCTGGCGTGTAATCTGCATAAGTCCGAACTTCGAGAGGGGCAGAATGGTGTGCTTTGCCTTGTCGGTAGCCATCAGCTGCTGCATCTCCGTAAGGAGCATCTGACGGCTCTGTGCCTTTGCCATATCGATAAAATCAACGATGACAATACCGCCCATATCCCTAAGGCGCAACTGTCGCGCAATCTCCTTGGCGGCGGCGAGGTTGACCTCCAATACGGTCTGCTCCTGACTCTCGTCCTTCTTGGTGCGGTTGCCCGAGTTTACATCGATGACATGCATCGCCTCGGTGTGCTCGATGATAAGGTATGCACCACGCTTTAGGGATACATACTTGGCAAACAACGACTTAATCTGTTTCGCGACATCGAACTGCTCGAAGATGGGCACCTTGCCCTTGTAGAGCTTCACCAAGCGCTCCATCTCGGGCTTGATGACATGTACATAGCTTCGTATCTCGTTGTACATCGTCTCGTCGTCGACCATAATCTGCGAGAATGTGTCGTTCAGCGAGTCGCGAATAATGGTGTTTACTCGGCTCATCTCGCTCATCAGGCGAGCGGGAGCCTCACTCTTGCGTAGTTCTGCAAGAGTTGTGTTCCATCTCTCGACAAGAGAGAGTATGTCTTGCATAATGTCGATGTCCTCGGCATCGGCAGCTGCCGTGCGAATGATAACACCGAAGTTGGGCGGTAGCACCTCTTGAGCTACCTTTCTAAGTCGTTTCTTTGCGGCGTTCGAGCGTATCTTTGTCGATACAAACACCTTGGAAGTAAATGGCACCAACACCACATTTCGACCTGCCAACGATATGTCGGCGGTGAGGCGTGGGCCCTTGGTCGAGATTGCCTCCTTGGCAATCTGCACCATTACGAGGTCGCCAACCTTGAGATGATCGCCAATGCGTCCCTCCTTCTCCAACTGTGGCTCAAGCTTCATCGCCTCGACACGCTGTGAGCGCTTGCCGGGCAGATTGCTTGCTACCAACTTATCCAACGAGCGGTAGTTGGCGCCAAGGTCGAGATAGTGGATAAAGGCATCCTTCTCGTGGCCTATGTTCACGAATGCTGCGTTCAGACCGGGCATAATCTTACGCACCTTGCCCAAGTAGATATCACCTACCGAGAAACCGGCCTGACACTGCTCCTTGTTGAGCTCGACGAGCACCTTATCTTCGCAAAGTGCTATCGAGACCTCCGTTGGATTTACATTGATAATAAGTTCACGATTCATACTTTAACAATGTAAATCAGTTTGTTAATCGGGGTTTTACTTAAAAACCATAAGTACTACCCCATCGTAAGAAGTTGTATAACAAGAGCTAATTTTAGGCGTTCGAAGTTCCTAAAACCGCAGCATACCAAAGCGTATGTGAGGATTTCGAGAACGAGAACAACTCAGAAGTAGCCTTGTTAGACAGCTTCTCGCTAAAATAGACGAAGCTAAGAGCCAAAACCCTTAGCCTCATCTATAGTCTAAATAAGAGGAAGATTACTTCTTCTTATGACGATTCTTGCGAAGACGCTTCTTACGCTTGTGCGTCGCCATCTTATGACGCTTGTGCTTCTTTCCGTTTGGCATAATTGTTATTATTTAAGGTTTGTTACTTCTCTTACTTTACCTCACCTGCAAAGCTCTTAGCGGGCTTGAAAGCAGGGATACGGTGCTCGGGAATAGTGATAGTGGTGTTCTTAGAAATGTTACGAGCAACCTTGGTCTTGCGAGTCTTGATGATGAAGCTACCGAAACCACGGAGGTAAACATTCTTACCCTCGATCATAGCACCCTTTACATTCTCCATAAATGCCTCAACGATAGCCTGAACCTGTACCTTCTCAACACCGGACGACTTCGCAATCTCGTTTACGATATCTGCCTTTGTCATTTTAGTAATGTTATTTTAGTTATTTTTAAATACTCTTATCCAACTCGTACAGCGCATTTTCGCCATACAGACCGCAAATGTACAGCCTTTTGCGATAAAAAGCAAACAAATTTCAAAAAAAAGTTTTTCAACTCGTTAATTAGCACCCATATTAGGGGCTGTGCCGAGAGCTAACGGAAGTTGTTAAGTGCCGTTGCAAGACCCTCGACAGCCTGGTCCAATCCCGACTGAATCTTGCCACCGACCATCATCTTCATCATCATATTGAGCTCGGCGTGTAGCACCATACGCACACGGGTATCGCGCTCGTCGACCTGATGTAGCTGAATCCAAAAGGCAAAGTCGATAGGCACACCGCCCTCATCGGCAACAATCTTAACATGCTTATTCTCAACCTTCTCGGCAATGCGCAGTGCCACCTTGAAGCCCTTGACCTTGAACGAGCACGAATCTTCGGTAGCCTCCCACTCCTCGACCTTATCCTTTAGTGCGGGCGAGAGCAAATCGAGGCGCGAAATGATGGGATAGATAAGCGCTGCAGGGTGATGTATCTGTTGCTGTTTTGACTCGTATTTCTCCATAGTTTCCGTTTTAAGTGGGCACAAAGATAGTCTTTTTTAGCGAATTACAAAACGGCGTTCTGTATCCGAGAGGATTTCGATGCGCACAACCATAGTATCCTCGGGCAGTAGAGGCTCAATCTTTTCGGGCCACTCCACAAGGCACAACTCGCCAGACGCGAAATACTCCTCGCAACCAAAGTCCAACGCCTCCTCAACACGCTCGATACGATACATATCGAAGTGGAAGATGGTGCGGTCGCCCTCATACTGGTTGACAATGGCGAAGGTGGGGCTTGCAACATCGTCGTCGGCGTTGAGCATAGCGGCAATACGGCTAATCAGCGTGGTCTTGCCTGCACCCATAGGGGCATCAAACGCCACAACAGTTCGCCCATCGAGCGAGTCCAAGACCTCGCGGGCAACCTTATCAAGCTCGTCGAGTGAGCCAATCTCTATAATCTTTTCCATAAGGTATGTTCTATAAAATAGTAAATGAGTTTGCATTTAAGGCAGATTCTGTTTCGGTTGCTTTTGAATTTATTTTGGGCTCTTTCTCATTTTTTGCTCGGTTACAATGCTCGCATTGCGCCCTCCGTAAGAAATGAGAAATATCCTCAAAATACTCTTCAAAATCAACTCGACCTAATTTATAGAACCTACCTAAAGTTTGTTTTTTTCGTTTTCGGGGCTATCTTCGCGCTTTGGGCTTCAACACCGCGAAGGGCACAATCATCTCCTCCATAGAGATACCGCCGTGCTGGAAGGTGTTGCGATAGTAGCGTATATACTTGTTGGCATCGTTGTTATATACCAAGAAGTCGCGGTTGTAGGCAAATATGTAGCTCGATGTGAGACGACCCGACGGCAGCTGCACATCCTCGGGGCGCGTTACCTCATATACATCGCGCGCGTTATACGCGAGGTTACGGCCAGTCTTGTAGCGCAGGTTTGCCGAGGTCTCCTTATCGCCCGTAACACGCACAGGGTTATCCACACGGATAGTGCCGTGGTCCGAGGTCACGATGATGGTATGCCCCTTCTCGGCAAGGTTGCGGAAGAGGGTGTAAAGCTCCGAGTGCTCAAACCACGAACGGGTGAGCGAACGGAAGGCATCCTCATCATCGGTTAGGTCACGGATAATATCGGTCTCGGTACGCGCGTGCGAGAGGATGTCGAGGAAGTTGTAGACAACGACCGAGAAATCAGCATCGTAGAGTCGCTGCATATTGTCCAGAAGCTTACGACCCGCCTCGGGGCGCACAAGCTTATCGAACGAGAGCTTGTAGCCCTTGCCCGACTGCTGGATAAGACGGCGCAAGAACTCCTCCTCATACATATTTTTGCCACCATCCTCGTTGTCGTTGAGCCACTTTTCGGGCATCAGCTTATCGATAGCCAACGGCATAAGGCCCGCAAAGAGGGCATTTCGTGCATACTGCGTTGCCGTAGGCAGAATGGCGCAGTAGAAGTCATCGACAGCCACATCGTAGAGGCCACGCAACAGAGGCTCGATGGTACGCCACTGGTCGTAGCGCATATTGTCGATAACTAAAAGTGTGGTCTTCGCCGACTCATCGACTATGGGGAAGATGCGACGGCGCATCAGCGTGTGCGACATTATGGGTATCTCATCGTCGCTCACACGGCGGTTTATCCAGTCGTAGTAGTTACGGCGCACAAACTTCGAGAACTCCTGATTTGCCTCGTTCTTCTGGTATGCCAAAATCTCCTTGATACTCTTATCCGACGACGAGGCGAGCTCAATCTCCCAACCAACGAGCTTGCGGTAGAGCTGTGTCCAGTCCGAAAAGGAATGCGCCGACTGCTGCTGTGCTGCAATACGGCCAAACTCCGAGCGGTAGTCTGCGGTGGTCTGCTCGGTAACAAGTTGCTGGGAGTGAAGGTTTTTCTTTATCGACAACAGCACCTGATTTGGGTTTACGGGCTTGATGATATAGTCGGCAATCTTCGAGCCTATGGCCTTATCCATAATATTCTCCTCCTCGCTCTTCGTCACCATAATCACGGGCAGGGAGGGGCGTGCCGCCTTGATTAGAGGCAGTGTCTCAAGACCTGTCATACCGGGCATCATCTCATCTAAGATTACAAGGTCGTATGCCGTAGCACCCACCATCTCCACGGCATCGTAGCCGTTGTTGCAGGTGTCTACCTTATAGCCCTTGGCCTCGATAAACATTATATGTGGCTTCAAGAAGTCGATTTCGTCATCAACCCAAAGAATCTTATTCATAGTTGTTAGTTGTCAGTTTTTAGTTGTTAGAGTGCAGGCGTTCCGCCTGCGGGCTAAAGCCCCAAGGGGTCTGAGGGGTCTAAGGGGTCTGAGGGATGGTAAGGTTAGCACAAACATTGATAGTCTTACCCACCTTAAGGTTAGTCGCCACGCTCTATCTCCCCTCGTGCCTTTTGTGCCTCTTGTGCCCCTCTGCGATAGCAGGCGCTCCCTCGGAGCGCAACTACCCCCACTCACCTCTCCATCTTCTCTAACGCTTCGACGACCATTTTAATTGTTGGGTAGCTCACTTTTAGCTTTTCGCTACGCTCTTCGCTATTGCACCACTCGGCCTTGGCGATGCCCTCCTCTGCTTGGCACTTTAGTTTGCCACCTGTGGCGTGCATCTGCCACCAGCGGGTGCGCTTCAGCTCCCAACGGCCGTAGGTGTCGTAGGCGTGCCAGGTCTCAATAAGAGGCTCTTCGCCAAACAGCTCTGCCACTATGCCTGTCTCCTCCTCGACCTCGCGCAGTGCCGCCACCGAGGGTTCCTCACCCGCCTCGATATGACCTTTAGGCAAATCCCAGCGCTCACGAAGGAGAATCATCAGCAACTCCTCGCTATCGTTCAGCACAGCACCTCCTGCCGCCTCAACCATCACAAACTCACTGCCAAAATATTCAAACGCCTCGCAAGGATTTTTCGCTACGATAGCGACAAATTTGTCTGTCTCAACTTTTTTTATTACTTTCGCTCTCGAAACCGCATCTAAGCTCTCGGCAAAGATTACATAATCGGCATCGGCGGGTGGCTCCGCAAGGAAGGCCACACGATGCTCGCCAAAGTAGATGGTATATGTCGTATTGCGCATAACGATGGCAAAGGTAAGAAAAATGCAGGACAACTAACTAAAACTACATAACTTATTTATGAAAAAATTACTCTTTATTATGACATTGGCAACAATTCTTGCGGGCTGCAACTGCGAGAAGAGCGACGAGGGCACACCCAAGCCCCTTGTTATTGACAACGCCCTCACCGCTGAGGAGAAGGAGGCGGGTATTCTCACCCCTGAGGTGATGTGGAAGATGAGCCGTATCGGCGCTCAGACCCTCTCACCCGATGGCACAAAGCTTCTCTATGCCGTAACGCAGTACAACCTTGCGGAAAACCGCGGTATCTCGTTCCTCTGGCTCAAAGATATGGCAACTGGCGAGGAGCGTTGCCTCACGGACAACTCGTCTACTAACCACTCGGCGCAGTGGCTCGACAACGAGAACTTCGCCTTTATGTCGAACCGCTCGGGCTCATCACAGGTGTGGGCAATGGATATCGAGGGCAAGAACCTCCGTCAGCTCACCTCGTTTGAGAACGATGTTGAGGGCTACGGCATCGCTGGCGAGCACGCCTTCTATGTTCAGCGTGTGAAGGTTGCGCCCCTAAAGGGCAATGACAAGTATGCCGATATGGATAAGTCGAAGGTGCGCATCTACGACGACCTTATGGTACGCCACTGGGACTACTGGGATGATGGCTCATATTTGCACATCTTCGCTGCTGATTACAAGGACAACAAGATTTCGGAGGGTGTAGACATCATCGGCGCCGACAAGGCCTACGATGCACCCCTTGCCCCCTATTTCGACACTGCCGAGATTCGTCTGTCGCCCGATGGCTCGCTCTTGGCATATACTTGCAAACCTTTGACAGGTACGGAGTATGCGCTATCTACCGACTCGGACATCTTCCTCTATGACTTTGCTACGAAGGCTACACGCAACCTCTCGAAGGAGGCAGCATCGCGCATTGACGAGAAGTTCGTAGGCTACGACAAGTACCCCGTATTCTCGCCCGATGGCCGTAAGATTGCCTTCCGCTCACAGCGTCGCCCCGGCAACGAGGCCGACCAGCAGCGCTTGTGGGTCTACGACCTCGACACTGACGAGTGCCGATATATCACCCGCAACCACGACATCTGCGCAACGGAGGTTGTTTGGGATGGCAACGAGGCTATGTACTTCGTTTTGCCTTGGCGTGCTACACACCAGATTGCACATATCGACCTTGACGGTAACCTCAAGCATATCACCGCTGGCGACCACGACATCAACTCGTTCACTATGGCCGAGGGTCGTATCGTAGCCAATATGAACACCATCTCGAAGGCCGTAGAGCTCTACGATGTAGACTTGACAAGTGGCGCACTCAACCAGATTACCGATGTCAACCGCGAGATTTACGACAATATCCGCTTTGGCGAGGTCGAGAAGCGTTGGATTAAGACCACCGACGGCAAGGAGATGCTCACTTGGGTGATTCTGCCTCCCGATTTCGACCCTACGAAGAAGTACCCCACACTGCTCTACTGTCAGGGTGGCCCTCAGAGCATCGTATCGCAGTTCTGGAGCTATCGCTGGAACTTCCAGCTTATCGCCGCTCAGGGCTATGTTGTCGTTGCACCTAACCGCCGTGGTTGCCCCTCATTTGGTCAGGAGTGGACCGACCAGATTTCAGGCGACTACTCGGGTCAGAATATCCAGGACTACCTCGCCGCTATCGACCAGGTATCCGAGGAGCCTTGGGTAGATAAGGAGCACCGTGGTTGCGTAGGTGCCTCGTATGGTGGCTACTCTACATACTACCTCGCAGGCACACACGAGGGTCGCTTCAAGGCATTTATCGCCCACTGCGGTATCTTCAACTTCGAGTCGATGTATGGCCACACCGAGGAGCTATTCTTCGTGACCAACGACTATGGTGGCGCCTACTGGGACGAGGATAACGCTGTGGCTCAGCGCTCTTATGCCAACTCACCCCACAAGAAGGTGGCAAACTGGGATACCCCTATTATGATTATCACTGGCGAGCGCGACTACCGTATTCCTTACAGCCAGTCGTTGGAGGCCTTCACCGCAGCGCGTGTTCAAGGCATCGATGCTCGCTTGGTATCGTTCGAGAACGAGGCACACCAGGTATTCCAGCCCCAGAACAGCATCGTCTGGAACCGAGAGTTCTTTGGCTGGCTCGACAAGTACCTGAAGTAATCGCTTTTGGGAAGCTTTTAGGGAGCAGGCGTTCCGCCTGCGGGCTATTGCCCCAAGGGGTCTGAGGGGTCTGAGGGGTAAAAGGGGTGGTAAGGTTAGCGAGGGTATCGCTGGTCTTACCACCCTTTAAGGTTAGTCGCCACGCTCTATCTCCTCTCGTGCCCCTTGTGCCTCTTGTGCCCCTCAGCGTTAGCTGGCGCTCCCTCGGAGCGCACTCTAACAACTAATAACTAACAACTAAAACCTAACCAATTCTCCCTTCTGCTAACCAATTTTACTCTTTCGTGCTCTACGATTTTGCTCTTCGGCTATTATTTACTACCTTTGAAATATTATTCACTAATACCACAAAGCTATGGGAAAGAACATTTTAAGAGTAGCAACCATAGTGTTGCTATCCGTAGCCCTATTTTCTACTCAGCAGGCTGAGGCGCAATTTCTTCAGAAGTTGGCCAAGGGCTTGGAGAAGGTAAACAACACCCTCGACAAGGTCGAAGATGGCGTCGAGGAGATTAAGAACAACCCACTGACATCTACCCTCTTCAAGAAGAAGAAGACAACGACAAACGAGGAGCAACCATCGAGCAATAGCACTGAGCAGAGCGCCAAGCTAAGTATGGCTGAGAGCGTAGCGGTGGCCGATGAGCCAAAGGCCTACGATGAGAGCGACTACGAGGAGGTTGAGCCACGATACCACCGCCCATATATTGGTCCGAACACCAAGTATATGATACTCAACAGCCTATACGAAGCCGTAAACCCCGTATATGAGGATATTTTTGCCATAAAAGATGGTAGCTACTACTCGTTCTGGAATGTAGATGGCACAAAGCTCTACGATGCCGAATGGGAGTATTGCAACGAGTATAGAGGCATAGGTAACGAGATACCGCAGTTTAACAGTGGTGTGCTCGCAGCACGCAACCGCAAACCTAATTCTACGGGACAGCAGGTGATATCGTTGCTATATGTCGATGGCTCGGTACGCGAGCTCGACCCCACTTGGAAAGAGGTAACCACCTTCCGTGATGGCCTTGCTCTTGTGACCAAGGGTAGTTACGACAAGGAGTATTTCTACATCGACATCGCGGGTAAGAAGCAGTATCCCAACCTCAAAGATGTATATGGTGGCGAGAAGAACTCTATGCGCCCATTGCGCGATGATAGGCGTGCCTTCTGTCGCCTTATATGGGGTGTTGCACGCTGGGGCTTTATCGACTCTAAGGGCAACGAGATTATCCCAACGCAGTATCTGCGTGTCGATGACTTCAGCGAGGGCTACGCTTGGGCGATAGATGCCAAGTCGCAGTTTACCTCCGAAGGCGAGCTTCTGCTTATCAACACCAAGGGTGAGGTGGTATATCGCGACACCGACATCTATGCCGATGTTACGCCCGTAAAGAATGGCCGCTTCTTCAAGCGCTCCGACGACCTTTGGACACTCTACGACACGACAGGCAAGCGCCTGAAGATGTATAGCACAGCATACCCCTTCTACGATGGCTACGCCCTTGTGGAGGCGGAGGTAGGTGGCTCATCTTCACTCTGCATCATCGACCCCAATGGCACTATCGTACGCCAAATTACGGAGTTTAGCGAGAGCGACCTCAGCTCTACGGCACGCTTCTCGAAGCATGGCCTTATGCCTATCGAGATTTCGTGGGGCAACAACGCCTATATCAACTATCTTGGCGACATCGTTATGCGCCACGACCGCCAAATTTGGCCATTCACCGAGTGCGGATATGCCCTCGTTAATCTCGAAGATGATGCAATAGGCATCATAAACCTTGAGGGCGAGCTACAATGGATATTCCACACCAAGATGGCGGAGTATTGGGATCGTGGCGAGTTGCCTATAATCCCAGGTCCTAAGCCTCCAATTGACGACCCCACACCTCAGCCTTGGCCGCCTCGCGAGGTAGACAAGAATGGCCCAGCTATCGGTCCTAAGGTCGTTGTACCTACACGCTACCCCGTGAGGGTGCAGGTCGATGGCGAAGGTAGTGCGTGGGTATCTCCCAACCAGAAGGACTTCGCCTATGGCGATGTTGTGATGCTGCACACCGAGCCTGCCGAGGGCTGGAAGCTCGCCTCGGTACGCATCTATGGTGGCAACCGCACAGCACCCACCGAGGAGCTTATCCGCGTAACGGAGGAGCGCACCTACATCGTGAAGTTTATCAAGAAGGATGACGACCTACCGCCTCCGTTCGACAACGCCTACCTCGGCGAGCGTGTCTTCGAGATGGAGGAGTTCAATATGCCCGTACGCATCTATGCAGAGATAAGCACTAAGGCGGATATCTCGACACCTTACGGCGACAACACCTACGGCTTTATCGTGGCGATGTTCAACCCGCGTGAGCGCATCGTAACCCAGGAGTTTGCGGCAAACATCTTCTCTGCTCCGCTCCGCATTTCGGGCTATCACCACAACGAGACTACGGGCGAGCGCTGGTTAGTTGCCGATGGTGGCTCTATGACATTTGGCAACCTGAAGATTACGCCCAACGATGGCTTTGCGATGCTCTGGATAAATATGATTATGTCCGTAAATGGCTACAGCTCACCACAGATAACACCGCGACACTACCGTATCGAGATGCTCGACTACAATGAGGAGACTGGCGAGTTCACCTGCGGTCGTCTGCAGACCTACTCTTCGGAGTATGGCTGGTTGGATGGTGGCGACGAGCGACTAAAGAAGAAGAGCGAAGGCTTCATGATGACCAAGCACGATTCGGGAATCCCTGCCGACTTCTTTATGGGCGCAAAGATGCGAAAATCGGAGCGCCGCACCGACATAGATTGGTATCCGCCCTTGAACTGGTACGATGACGACCAGTCGATACTCGACGGCATTGTCAATTCGATGAAGTACGAATACGGCAGCTACAAATCGGAGTACGACGAAATATTTAATTAGTTATTATCAAAAAAAGTTGTATATTTGCGACCTATAAGCAGATTTTATTTTTGTCCAACATAACTTTTAAACTATGAGAATTAAACATTTACTTTTGACAGCTATTGCACTGCCCCTTTTGTTTGTGGCGTGTAAGCAGAACGACCCCGTTGACGAGGTAAAGAACCCCACCATCGAGCTTACTGCTGGCGAGGCAACTACCGACTCACTTTCGTTTACTATCACCACCACCGAGGCTGAGAATGCCGCTTGGTTGGCTGTTAAGACCACAGAGCTTGGCTCGTTGGTTACCTCAGAGGTATTGGCGACTGGTACTGCCGTTGAGGTTAACAAGACCATAGAGTGCAAGGCGACAAACCTTGAGGATGGCACAGAGTACACCATCGTGGCTGCTGTGAAGAACTCGAAGGGTGCCGATAAGAAGGAGATTAAGATGACCACCATCGCTGCTGACCCCGAGGCTACAGCTTTCAAGCTTAAGTCTGCTTCGGAGGTAGAGTTCGATGCCGAGGGTGGCAATGGCGAGATTGAGTATGAAGTTGTTAACCCCGTAGAGGGCACCGAGGTTGAGGCTGAGGCTGATGCCGAGTGGATTTCGGATGTCACTGTTGCCGAGAAGATTTCGTATACCGTAGCTAAGAACGAGGGTGAGGCACGCGAGGGCAAGGTTATCGCATCGTATGGCGACCTTAAGTTCGAGGTTAAGGTGAAGCAGGCTGCAAAGAAGAACGAGGAGCCTGAGCCCGAGCCCGACACCGTTGAGTTTACCGCTACCGTAGCAGATATTCAGTACTATGGCACAGATTACTCTGTTGCATACAACTATCTCGTTTACCTCTCGGATGTAGGTCTTAACGAGGATGGAATTTACCAGCAGAATGGCGTTTACTATATGCTCGACCTCTATGCTGCCGACAGCGTGGAGATTAGCGAGGGTTATCTTCCCAATGGCACCTATAAAGCTGCTGAAAACTATGCTGCTGGCACATTCAGCATTGGCGACTATGGTGCAAATATTACCATGGTAGATGGCGTACCCTCTTACAACCTCTATACAGGTGGTACCGTAGTTGTTAGCGATGGCAAGATTGAGGCAACCTTCGAAATGGAGGATGGCAAGAAGCACCATGTAGTATTTGAGGGCGACCTCAAGTTTATGAATACTGGCAACGAGCCTCAGGAGCCCGCTGATGTGGTTCTCACCGCTGAGAATTGGACTTGGGGTGGCTCTTCAAGCTATGGCAACAAGTATTCTGTTTCGGGCGAGGGCTTCTCGTTGGATGTTCACTTCCCCGCTCAGTACGCTTCAGAGGCTGCTCTTGCCGAGGGCGAGTATATTTGGACCAACACCTCTTGGTGGGGCTACAACGACTTCGACAACGAGTTCACAACACGCTCATTCCTCGTTGATGGCGCATATGCTTCAATCGTAAAGGAGGGTTCGGCTGTTGTTGCCGTTGAGGGAGATGTTTACACCATCAAGCTCACCCTTAAGGCTGAGGACACTTCTTACTCGATTGAGTACAACGGCAAGCTCGCCGACAACTCACAGGGTGGTGGCGATGCAGAGCCCGTAGTATTCACCGCTTGCGAGTTTGTTGGCTACAACTCATCGTACTGGTTCTACGAGTATAAGTTCACCAACGAGGCTGGCGACAAGTTCAACCTCTGCGTTAACGACAATCAGGCTAACGAGACGATGATCTACGCTTATGACACCTTCGAGTGGATTTCAATCTCGATGTGCGGTAACCGCGGTTACTTCTCAACTCGCAATATGACCATTGGCGGCTCATCTGTTACCGCAAAATCTGGCGGTATGGTTGTTGAGACTGATGAGGCAACCAAGCATATGGATATCACCGTTACGCTCACAACAACTACTGGCGCTCAGCAGGTTCTCACCTTCTCGGGCAAGGTTGGCGACACCCTTGGTGGTGGCGAGGAGCCCGTAGAGCCCACTGCACTTGCAACCCCCACAGCGACTGCAACTGTTGCTGGCAATGTAGTGACTCTTAATTGGAATGCTGTGGATGGCGCTGCAAACTATGGCGTAACCCTCAATGGCGATGAGACCAAGACAGAGAACACCTCTATTGAGTTCACCCTTGACTATGCTACGGATTACACCTTCACCGTTGTTGCTTACCCCGCAGATAACGCTGCACACACCGCTTCGGCAGCTGCTACCGTAACAGCAACCACCGAGGCAGACCCCAACGATGGTGGTAACGAAGGTGGCAACGAGGGTGGCGATACCGCAAGCTTCGAGAACTGGGTATTCACTGCAAGTGCAAGCTCGTTCTTAGCTAACAGCACACTCACATTCACCGATGGCTCGCACACCGTAACTTGCAAGTTCAACACTATTGCCGAGTATATCTACGCAGGTGATACTGATGGTTACTCATATGCCTACGACTTTACAGTAAATGGCGTGGCTGTAGATATTGCGAAGGTATCGGGCACTATCCGCCTCAGCTTCTCGGACTACAAGATGACTCTCGACCTCGTTATCGACGGCGTTAAGTACACTGGTACTTCGACAAATGCCGTAGCATAACATATCTTAAAACAGACACGGTAAGAGCTAACCTTTTCGGGGTTGGCTCTTATTTTTTTGTGCCAATAGCTTGTAAAAAGCGACAAAAAATATAATTTTGTTAGTGTGAATACCCCAAAATTTAAACAGATAAACATATAACAATGAGAATCAAAGAGTTAATAACAATACTAACAATTGTAGCATTGCTATCTGTTGGGTGCGATAACGAGCCTAAGCCCGAAAATCCCACCCCCGATAAGCCTACTCCCGAGCAGCCCACACCCGAGGAGGGCATCGCTTTCGAGGCACTCTACTTCGATGGCGAGTACTATGGCGACTACTACGATACGGGACTTCACAACTGGACATTTGCTCTCTGACCCTTGGACCGCGTGGGCGACCATATCCAGTTCGATATTATGACCGATAGTGCCGAGGATTTCTTGGGTACATACTCCGTGGGGGATGCCTCTACCCCTTACAGTTTCTTAAGTGGTTATATTGATGGCGAGGATGGCGTAGGCTATCTTCTCGGCTCGTGGTACTACACCGACGATGGCATTACGATGGCGCCATTCGTAAGCGGAACGCTGAATATCGAGGATGGCGGAAGTGGCAAAATCAGCGTTCGTTTCGATGTCAAGGACGACCGCGACAATGCGCTATATGGCCGTTGGATAGGCTACGCAACAGAGATTGAGTAGCAAAAAAAATCAAGAAGTTTAGGTTTATAATTTGGTATTTTAAATAAATTATCCTAAATTTGTCTTTGTGCTTCAGTTAAAACCGAGCAGAACAAACATTAACTAAATACAATCATTATGAAAAAACTTTTCTATCTATTGCTTGCATTGCCATTGGTATTTGCAGCGTGTGAGCCCGACACTCCCGAGCAGAAAGTGGAGAAGGAGGCTGTTTTGACTCTTACATCGGAGGCTACGATGAATTTCGGTGCCGAGGGTGGCGAGGGTGTTATCACCTTTACAGCCGAACTTAAGGAGGTTACTCGTTATGAGCCCGTTCCCGTGCCCGTTGTTGAGGCAGCTTGTGAGGCTGATTGGGTAACCGACCTTACCGTTGACGAGAATATCACCTTCACCGTTTTGGCTAACGAGGCTGAGGCTCGCGAGACTAAGGTTTTTGTTAGCTACGACGACAAGTCGTTCGAGGTAGTCGTTAAGCAGGCCGCTAAGGAGCAGAACGAGGAGCCCGAGCCCGAGCCCGACACTATTAATATTGATGCATCGTATCTCGATGGCGAGTACTACGGCGACGAGTACAGCCCTGGCGTAGGCAACTACTTCGTATATCTTTCTGACCTCGGCTTCTCGGAGGATGGTTACGCATACCCCGGTGGCACTTACTTCCGTCTTGACCTCTATGGTCCATTGTTCGAGGGTGAGGGCGATGTGACTCTTCCCTTGGGCACCTATAACTTTGATGCTGACGACACTATGGCAGTGTGGACCATCGGCAACTATTACTCATCGCTTATTATGTTCGACGATGCTGGTAATGCCGTAGGTGGTGATTCAGGTATTCCCTACTCAGAGGCAACTTTGGTTGTTACCGAGAGTGGCGCAACACTTAACGCTACAATCGATGGCAAGAAGTATGTAGTGACATTCGAGGGCACAGCCAACATCTACGATGCACGCGAGCCCGAGGTTGAGGCTACTGAGTTCACCGCAAACTATGCTTATGCATACTACTATGGCGACGTGTACGCTGAAGGTACAGCAGACAACTTCTTCTTCTTCCTCTCAGACCTCGGTCTAGGTTCTGATGGTTACGAGGTTGCAAACGGCAAGTACTACCGCTTCGACATCTACACCGACATCATTGACACCACTAATGGCATCACTTTGCCCGACGGCACCTACGAGATCGACTTGGAGGATAGCTGCGCACCTGGCACCTTCGGTTTCAGCTATTCGGCTTACTACGCTATCGATGAGTCTGGCTACGACTATGCCGAGGTTATCTATATGTACGATGGTTACCTTGTAAAGGAGGGTAACGAGGTATATGCCGAGGTATTGCTCAACAACGCTGTTCACACCATCTCATTCACTGGTGATATCACCATCTACGATAGTCGTGATCCCGAGGAGGATCCCGATACTCCCGTAGACCCTGAGGATCCCGAGGACCCCGAGGACCCCACTCCTGGTGAGGGCGTTTCAACTCTAACAGGCGATCTTGAACTCAACATTCCTAACGCATCATACGCTTTGGAGTACTACGGTGACTACTACGGTGGCAACACTGATAACTGGGTATTCTACATATATGAGGATGCCGAGACCTACAACGGCGCATTTATTATGCTTGATTTCTTGAGCGACTACTACGCCGATGATATCGCTGCAACATATACCCCTACATCAGCTTCTGGTCCATACAACATCAACACCTACTTCACAGGTTATATTGATGGCGAGGATATGTGGGGCTGCTGGTATGTAGACATGGTTGATGGCGACATGGGTAAGGCCATTGCACCTATCGCCGATGGCGACATTAAGATTGAGTTGGCAAATGTTGATGGCGATGATGTTTACACTATCACTTTGGACTGCGTAGACGATGCTGGCAACAAGATTACTGGCACTATCGTTGCTAATCCTATTGACTACTCTGCAATGGCTCTCTCGGCAACTCCTAAGGCTAAGCCTGCAAAGCGCGTTGCAAATGTCGAGAAGGTTCGTCTTGAGGCGAAGGTTAACACTCCCGCAAAGAGCAAGACTCTCTCGGTTCGCTAATCGCACTATATAATATTAGGTATTAGGGCTGACCTTCATGGTCGGCCCTAATTCGCTTGAGAGAAAAGCGAGAAGAGAAATATATAGTATTCAATAAAGCTTAATTAAATCCTATTCAGACCTATCTACTGTGCCTTTTTGCTCTTTCCCCTTTTTTTAATTATCTTTGCACCGAAATTGTAGAAAAAACTTATTTACTAATTTATAGAACATACCTTAT
>JAGBYO010000114.1 GCA_017628735.1 Alistipes sp.
ATGTAGGAGGTTCTGACAAAACCCAAGCAAAAATAAACGATACAATGCCCCACACTTGGATAGTATGGGGTACACGCACAGAGAGTGCGTAGCCACATAGCTACACAAGAAATGAGTGCTGTTCGTATATCCTTTTGCTTTAGTGAAACTGTCAGATTTCCTACAAAGGACTGCGAAAAACACTTTCGTAAATATGTCCGCCGAAAAGCGGCACTTATAGCCACAATTTCGACAATACAAAATTAAGAAAAATTTCCCAAACGAACAACACTCACGGGGGACATTGTCCGCATAAAATAAAAAACTCTGCCGTGAATCACGACAAAGCATTATAGAAATTGATAAAAAAACGACCTTAAGAAGCTGTTTAAATTTGTTTGTGAAATTATTTTATAATCTGTTTTGTGGTTATTTTCTCGTATAATTTGAGGCGCATAGGGGTTCCTATGTAACGAGAATTATATGAGAAAAGAGCCGTAAACAGAATAAAAGAATGAAATAAATAGATTTGAAACAGCTTCTAATTCTACTTCTCCTCCTTAATCATTTCGTACTCTACGCCAAACCAATCATTCAGCGTGTGGTCAACCTTGGCGTTGATGGCGGGGGTAATCTTATCCTTAACCTTCTTGTAGACAAACATCACCGCAGCACCCTCATCCAAAACGCCGATAAGCTTATAGATAGCACTGGGCAAGATGCTAACGGGCGAAATGGTATAGATGATTGCCGCATAGATTAGCGCGCGGTCGAGGGTCGAGGTCTTGTCGTCCTCCAACACATAGTAGAACTGCAACAGAGGGCGAGCAACCACCCTACCAGCCTTCAAGGCGTAGGGGCGAATAGAGTCGATAAGCGATGAGGTCTTCTGTCGCCAGTCGATAGACTTTGCCTCCTCCAAGAGGTTTTTGATATCCTTGCCCATAATCAGATAGGCGAGAATCGTAATACATAGAATTGTTGACATATTTTCGTAGTATTTGTTTGCTATACAAAGTTAGACATTTTTTCGTTTGGTGTTTGGATATATAACGAAAAAGTTGTTACTTTGTTATGTAAACCCATACCCAAAACCTACTATGGCATTAGATATTGTGCGAGTTCTCGGTGCTTTGCGCTCCGATGTGCAGTTTCTACGCACGCTCGAACATATACTTATCGAGTGCGACACCATATCGTGGGGCAGCAACTCTGCCACCGCGCGCTGTCGCGTGATGGGTATGGAGGGCACTTTTCTTTTGAAGTGCTACTTCCGCCATCGGCGTAATGCACGGGCAATCTATGGCGATAGATTCTACCCGCAGGAGTTTGGCGTTGCAGGCTTTCACGGGCGTATGGAGTATGCCGATATTGCGCTTCTCGACTGGGTGGAGGGCACACCTCTCGAGTCGCTCCTATGGCGCAAAGATGCCGACTACAAGGCATTTAGCGAGGCATTCGACCGCTTGGCGCTACGCACACTTAAGAGCGATGGCGCTCACGGCGACATCAAGCCAGAGAACATCATCGTAAAGCCCGATGGCGAGATGACACTTATAGACTGGGATGCCGCGTGGCGACCAGGTATGTCGAGCTACGATGCCGAAGAGATTGGCACCTTCTCATATCGCCACCCAATGCGTGACGACACCAACTTCAACAAGCATATCGACGACTACCCTATTGCATTGATTAGCACCACACTTGCCGCCCTCGCCATCGATAGCGAGACGATGCTGAAGTTTCGCAATGCCGAAAATTGCATAATCCACCCCGAAGATGCAATCCAAGGCAAAGATCCCGCTGTGCGCCACGCCATAGAGCTTTTTGAGCAGGTGGGTGATGCTGCGCACTACCGAATAGCGCAAATATTGGAGAGCATCTTCACATCGAATATCAGCCTGCCCGACTATATCTTCCACGCCTCGCAACCTCGCCCGACAAGCGTGCCGAGCAGTGCCACACTCGCCAAAGAGTGGCATCTTTATGGCTTGCGCACTGGCAAAGAGTGGGTTGTGCCACCGCTCTACGACTGGGTAGATGAGCCTAAAAATGGCGTATGCCGACTAACGCTTGGCGACCACGAATTTGAGATTGGCGTAGTCGATACCAAGGAGTGTTGCGAGGCAGATGGAGAGGCCGAGGCTAATCCCAGTGAGCCACCTCTTTAACACTCTTCTCAAACTCCTCGTTCTCGGGGTCGAAACGCTTGTTGCACACAGGGCAGAAGAATGGTGCCGACTCATCACCAAACTCGCCACAATCGTGGCAATTACAGACAAAACCGATACCCGCCTGATGGGTAAACGATGTATTGCAGCGATCACACTGCATAGAATAAACAACTCCCATAACTGTAATATTTTAGGTAAGACGCCACAAAAATAGAGTGGAGGTTTGACAACTTGCGTCAAACCTCCACTTTCTCTAAAAAATTATGCTATATTTTATTACTATTTAACTTTTCACGGATATAATTTTCGAACTCTGGCGAGTCGACAATGCGGATATCATCAATAAGACCCATCACAAAGCGACCGACACCGAGATAGTTGCAGAAGAAAGTATCTAACAACCAACGATTTGGGGCAATCTGCCGAATATCGCGCTCCGAGAGTGGATACTCCTCGGTAAGGAGGTTATGCGAGAGGATGCCAAGTTC
>JAGBYO010000115.1 GCA_017628735.1 Alistipes sp.
GAAACTGCTGTTTGGCATATTCGCCCGCCGCCGTAACAAAGTCCTGGGCATTGTAGAAGAGCTTGCTTCCTAACATTCGGTAGTTACCGTTTCGCCACTGTGCACAGAACTGGTCAATCGTTATCTTGCTCATAGAACTTAGATTTCAGGCGTTTGACAATCTTCTGTACAAACTCTGGCAGCGGCTTATCAAAGTAGCGGTGGGCATCGGTGAAGATTCTACCACCCGTTGCAAGGCTCTCGCGGAATACAGGATCAACCATCGAGCGACACTTGTCTATACTCAATGATGCTCGTACCTCTGCAAAGCCCTTGGCAATAAGATAGCATCTGCATCCCCATACGATGGGCGGTATCAACTCTGCCGGGAACTCCGACTTGGGGTACGACACGCCTTCGAGTGATAGGTGCCACGGGCGCACGCGCTCGTCCCCCTGCGTCATATATGTAATAACAGACTCGGCATTTACAGCCATCCACCACGCAGCCATCTTCGCAGCAAAGAGTACTTGTTCATTCTCCGCCTCGGCATAAGTCAGGTTATACTGCTCACAGATTGTTTCGTAGTCGAGTAAGCACTCCTCATCAATCTCTTCGGGCAACTCTCTTATCATCGTCATCTCCTCGGCTGCTGCAAAGTCAATGAGGTTATCAATGGCAGACACGAGTATTTCGTGTTGCTGCCTCTCACGCTCTGTTGTAAAGTTGTTGTGATTACGCAGTATGCTCAATGCCTCGTCAAAGTCCAACGCCAAACCTCTCAAAGCACGGTCAATCAGGAATGAGCATCGATGAGTTATGATATCTTCAATGATGTCCTCGCGCTCTGCACTGTTCTCCCAGTGATGGATAAGCCTGCGGAAAGCATCTCGAATGACCTCATACTCCTGTTGAGCTTCACTCTCTTGCCCTTTTGCTTCAACATCAGGGAGCGTAAGTTGGGCTACGACTTCGCTCCCAGAAGAAAATTTGCTATTTGTGAGCCTCGTTGCCTACCGTAGCGGCGGTAATACTCTTCATCGGACATAACCCCTCGGTCATTGTGGCTCACACCGGGCATAACACCTCCCGTACCTCCAACACCTGACATCACATTGAGTTGCTTGCCCACATTGATACCGAACTCCTTCTCAATCTCATCGGCAGAGACTTCGTACTTATCCGTAATGAGCGAGTAGAGTTTGATACGGTCCTCGTTGTTCATATCGATACGGTTCGAGTATTTGAACTCCAACCCTGCAGGGATATAGCCCATAGCCACAAGGCGAGGCACAATCTCCTCATTCATTATGTTCTCAATGTAACGGCGATAGACCTCGATACGCTCACGGAAGATATCCTGATGTGCCTTCGTTGAACCCACATAGGACTGCATACCACCTGCCATTGACTCTGAACCCAGCACGAGGTTTGCAACCTCGCTATTTACAAACTCAATAAGGCCCGTGTATATCTACTCCGAGTTCGACATCGTGAAAGTCTTGATATCGACCTCATCCTCGATTCCCGTTACCACAACCTTATTTTGAGCAGCATTAGCAATCTCATTAGCCAATCGCTTGCGGTCTGCATTGCTCTCCGATACAGTCTTACCGTGAATGATGGGCTGTCCGTATGTATGAGAGAAGTTCACATAGTTAGCTACGGTAAACTTCTTGGCAAGGATAAGTGGCGTAGTGGCTGAGAAGAGGCCCAAGTCACCTGATGATATAAGCACATAGTTGCGCTGGTAGGTAGGATTACGCAAATCCCAATGCGGCCCCCAAATACCTTGGCGCTTGAGTACCGCTTTTTGGTCAGGAAGCACATTACGACGCTCGATGCTGTTTACCTCTGCAAGTTTCCCGGTCTTTGGGTCGATGGTAGGCATAATCTCCAGCAAGGTGTAGCCATATAGTTTCGACTCCACAATGCCCTTGATGATTTTATCGAACTGCGAGCCCTGAATCTTCTGGGTATTCTGCACATCCTTGATATACTTTCCCTTCTCATTGATACGAGCAAGCATATACCTATCACCGAGAATCTGGCTCTCCAAAGTCTCGATTACGGAGCGGATATGAGCGTCCTGCTGGAGGCAGGCATCATAGAGGTCGATGAGTTTAGAGCGGTCATCGAGGATGTAGCCCGATTCGATATCTCCACGAACCGAACGATAACGATTGTTTCGCTCGATTTCTCGCACATATTCCTGTATGGTTTTCTTCGATGTTCGGAAGATGCTAGATAGCAATTCTCCGTTAAAAGTGCTGTCCGAAGTTGTCATTTTCACTCTTTTTTGAAAGAGTAGAGAAAATTTTTTGAGAAAGTTTTAGGTGTTAAATTGTGAATACCGATTTTGACTATATCGGCCTAATTTACAACCAACCACAAAGATTTATTGTGAATAAGGAAAACTCTCGCAACATCTTGATAATCAACGAAAAAGAAGGTTTTTAATGAATGGAAAATGCCTGATTATTATTAACTTTACACCCGCAATTGCAAAAAATTACACGATTAGGCAACAAATTTTAATATCAAATGAAGAGATAAAATGAAGATTGAAAAGGTTCCTTGTAGAATAATTCGTTACAGGGAATTCCCCGAACTTCTCTTCGGAGAATCACCGAATAACGGCCCCACATATTTCGATGCTACACACTTTATCCGTAGTCGTGGAGACGAGCGGCGTCACAGTGTACAAGAGTTTCGGATAGCATTCCATCATTGGATTACAGCTCTGTCAAATATATACAGCATTGATAAAGAGGATCTAGTTATTCGTGATGAGACTTCGGGACATATATTAATTGATGAAAGCCTGGCCCTTCTGTTTGTCGTCTATGTTGAACCTGACTTTGCTGCGTTCCTTTTGGAGCGTATGTCAGAATTGCTTATAGACGGGTTCTCGGTTTCAGATTCTTGGCTAATTATGGCTGCCGGAAGTAGATTTACTATTGAGGAATTAACAAAAAGTGTAAAATCCTATGAGACGTAGCAAGTTTAGACGACCTAAGGTTGTGCTGATCTTCAATGGTGCACAAAACCTGATTGCCGTCACACGCTCGCTAAATAGTGCTGCTGAACTGACCAAAGGAAATTTGCAGTCCATATATGCCTGTTGTACTGGCAAGCACAAAACCAGCGGAGGACTCTACTTTAGACAACTTCACGATACGGTGGAGATAGAGATTGCCGACCTGGGGACATTGCTTCTTGCAGACTATGACGAGTTGTGTGGTGAAGAAAGGGTTTACTACACCGTGCGGGAGATGGCAAAAAAGCGAGTACGCAAAGAGATTAAAGAAAAGAAAGAGAAAAACAAAAAGAAGTAGTTATGAGAGAAAACAGAACAGTCCCGTTCAGAGACACAAGCATTAAGGTGTCCAGGAACTATTATGGCCACCAGTATATCTGTATGGCCGATGTGTGCGAAATCATCAAGCAACGCGAACTATTGAAGGATGGGGCCATCCTCAATCTATGTCCCTCGGCAATGAAGATGACCTTTCGCCGTAATGGAAGAGAGTATTGGGCTATCCGTCCTAGTGATATGCATACCATTATTCAGCTAGTGCGTAGGGAGAGTATTTTACCCCGAGACCTAATCGACGAGCTGGAAGATTTCGGCAATAAGGTATTCGAGATTGAGGCAAGCGAGATGCAGGCTCAGCACCATGTGGATACCACCGTCAAGTTTAACGATGATATGCCCGTTACATTCAGGCGTATCGGCGACAAGCTGATGGTAAATGCCACACAGATTACTCAGCCGTATGGACATTTCCCAAGCGACTGGTTGCGTGTTGCAGCTACGGACAATCTTCGTCGCAGACTGGCGCAGAACAACATTACCGACAGATATGAGTTTCAGATATTGACATCGCGTGGTCGAGGCATTGGTGCGACTTGGATTGAA
>JAGBYO010000116.1 GCA_017628735.1 Alistipes sp.
ATCTCCTCGCTCTCGCGGTTGAGATATGGCGGAATAGGTATGCGACCAAGCTCCTCGAGAAGTTCGCCAAAGGTGCAGTCTGCCGACCAGCGCAGGCGCACGATATGCTCCCTTGTGCCACGCTCGATAATCTCAGCACGCAGGGTGTGGCTCTCACCACGATAGTCGAAGTCGATGCCCACCTCGCCCTCTTTCCACTTCTTGAGGTTGCCCACGATACAGCTCCACTCGCTCTCGCCACGCTGCTGGAAGGCACGCTCATAGTCGGCAGGGCGGTGAGGCTCAAGGCAGAAGACCTCGATACGCGCACCCGATGCCTTGTGCATCACTATGCGCGCGCGCACCACGCGCGTATTATTAAATACGAGCATCGCACCCTCGGGCAGGTAGTCTGCCACCGAGCAAAAGTGGCTCTCCGAGATTGCGCCATTGTCGTAAACGAGCAACTTCGACGACGAGCGCTCCGCCAGCGGAAACTTGGCGATACGCTCATCCGGAAGGTTGTAGTTATAGTCGTTGATATCTATATGTCGTTCCATAGTGGCACAAAGGTAGAAAAAAAATTAATATTCGTTAATTTTTTTAGTTGTTAGTTTTTAGAGTTGCGCTCCGTCGGAGCGCAGATAGATTTTAAGACCTTAGGACTTTAAGACCGTAAGACCTTACGAGGTCGGGTATAAAAAAGTCCTACTCATCTTATGGTCTTACTTGTCTTAACAACTCTAACAACTAATAACTAAAAACTAAAAAGAGCAAATGGAAATCCATTTGCTCTTTTGTCTAAAAGTAGTTTCTTGACAGAAACTATTTTATTGTAAGCTCGTCAAGCAACCACTCTGCGCCTGCGTACTTCTCGATGATGAAGAGGACATAACGGATATCGACAGCTATGGTGCGCTGAAGCTCAGGCTCAAAGGCTACATCGCCAGACATCGCCTCCCAGTTGCCATCGAATGCTAGACCGATAAGCTGACCCTTGGCGTTCATCACGGGTGAGCCTGAGTTACCACCCGTAATATCGCAGTTTACGAGGAATGCCACGGGGAGGTCGCCATTCTTATCGGCATAACGACCATAGTCCTTCTTGGCGTAAAGCTCCTTGAGGCGCTCGGGCACGGTGAACTCCACGGGGTTGGTGGGGTCCTCCTTAGCCATCACGCCATCGAGGGTGGTGTAGTGGTTGTAAACGATACCATCGGCGGGGCTATAAGGCAAGACATTACCATAGGTGAGGCGGATGGTGAAGTTGGCATCCGATGCCCACGCCTTCTCGGGCTGCATCATCATCAAGCCCTTGATATAGAGACGGTGACCCTCGCTATAGAGAGGCGCTGTCTTCTGCACGGCAGGTGCCAACTCGCGGTAGAGGTCGATGATAGATTTAGCAAGCTCGGTTGCGGGGTCGTTCTGGAATGCTGCATTCTGCTCCTCCTCCGAGAGGCTTGCAACGGCGAGGAAGTCCTCGTAGGTTGTAAGCTTAGAGTTGTCGTAGAGCCAGTCTACATACTTATCCGAGTCGCCACCAAACTCCGAGTCAATCTTGGCGTAGATTGAGGGCAGAAGGTCGTTGTTCTCGCGATAGATCTGGAACATACGCTTTGCCACAGCACGGTCGGCCGAAGCGTCATAGTCCTTGTAGAACTGCTCGAAATCGCGTACGCCAAGCACGGTCTGTACAAGCTCCACCGACTGCATAAAGGCCTCCGAGAGGTACTGGATAGTGGCATTCTCCTTGCGAGACTCGGTCTGCGAACGCTCGATAAGCGAGAGGGCATCCACGAAGCGCTCCTCGGGCAGGGTGTTCTTCTCTGCCCAAGCCTGGAACTCTGCCTCCTGCTTAGCCTTCTTAGCACGCACATCGAGCTTCTCGATGCCACGCGACATACCGATAGAGTTCTTCCAGTAGTTTGCCGACTGCGCATACTTCGAGTCGTACTTGATACGGATAGCCTGATCAGCATCCATAAACTCGCGCAATATCTTCTGTCTTTCACCACGGATATAGATGCGCTGGGGGTTATCCACCTCCAACATATAGTCGATTTCCGAAGATGTCATATAGCGCTCGGTAGAGCCAGGGAAGCCCATAATCATACCGAAGTCGCCCTCCTCGATACCCTTCAACGAGATATCGAGCCACTTCTCGGCCTTGTAGGGCACATTATCCTCTGAGTAGACTGCAGGGCGGTTGTCCTTGCCGGCATATACACGGAAGATTGAGAAGTCGCCTGTATGGCGAGGCCACATCCAGTTGTCGGTATCGCCACCAAACTTACCGATAGACGAGGGGGGAGTACCTACCAAGCGAACATCGGGATATACCTCGTAGACAAATGCAAAGAACTGATTATCACCAAAGAACGAGGGAACGATAATCTGCATACCGGGATACTTTGCCTCCAAGTCGGCGATAAGGCCCTGCTTGGCTGCAGCCACCATCTGCTCATACTCCGCCTGAGCCGCGGTCGAGGGTATAGCGCCCACGATATCGGCAGTTACATCGAAGATATGGCGTACGAAGCGCACCGAGAGACCCTCGGCGGGAAGCTCCTCAGCGTTGTTCTGCGCCCAGAAACCATCCTTCAGGTAGTCGTGCTCGACAGACGAGAGCTTCTGGATAGCACTGTAACCGCAGTGGTGGTTTGTGAAGAGCAAGCCCTCAGGCGAGACAATCTCGCCAGTACAGCCACCACCAAAGACCACGATAGCATCCTTCAACGATGACTTCTCTGCCGAGTAGATATCTTCGGCCTTAAGCTTACAACCGTGCGCCTTCATATCCTTACTGTTCATCTTCTTGATATATGGCAGAAGCCACATACCCTCATCGGCAACGGCGGTAAACGATACGCCCACCAAAGCCAACATTAAAAATAGTTTTCTCATAAAGCGTTAGTATTTAGAATTTTATATTTTCTCCACACATTTGTATCAAGATACAACAACAAAGGTAAGAAAAAAAACGAAAAGGACAAAGAGATATTATTTAGACGATAGGACATTAGAACGATAAGATGATAGGAAAAAATCATATGGTCTTATGGTCTTAAAGTCCTAATGTCTTAAAAACTAAAAACTATTATCCCGACACCAACCCGACAATTTGGCACCATTATATCTCGGGCAACGACAAAATGTCGCCGTGGACTGACATAATTTCTTCTTATTGAAAGTGGCAGAAAAATTGCCGTAGCCAATAGCAAAACGAAAACTAAAAACTCAAAGATATGAACATCAACACACTTACAATCAAGGCGCAAGAGTTATTGCAGGCTGCGATGACCTTGGCGCGTGGGCGTGGTCAGCAGGCTGTTGACCCGCTACATCTTCTCTCGGTGGCAATAGCCGAGGA
>JAGBYO010000117.1 GCA_017628735.1 Alistipes sp.
CATCGTCGGGATTTTTGCGATAGACCAAGCCTAACCCCTTTTGACAAGAAATTGGCGGGGTGCTGGCTGGGAGGTGTTGTTATTTGACCAGAGAGACCAGAGAGACCAGAGAGAGGTCGGGTATCACTGAGGACCTTTGTCTGCATCGTCTCTTTGGTCTTTCGGTCTCTTTGGTCTCTTCGGTCATTAAAATTCTCTATCAATTGCGCTAACAACTAACAACTAATACCTCCCCTCTCTCTGCTCTCCCATTTTTTAGCCTACAAAATTTGGTAAAACGACTAAAAAAATATACTTTTGTATTGGAGAAGTGGTGCTTGTTGTCTGCGTGGTTGAAGCGTCGGGCGGAAGAACTACTTGTAAAAGATGTAAGTCGCTAATTTACAAACTAATACTAAAAGAATCTATGAGAACTTTCAACTGGATGATGGCCGCTATGATGGCTGTTGCGCTATCTTTTGTGGCTTGTAAGGACCCACAGCCCGAACCCCAACCCGGCCCCGGCCCCGATGACCCTACGCCTACAGAACTGACATTTACAGCCGAGGTTGTAGATGTTACTCGTACATCGGCATTTATCAATGTTACACCCTCGGATCTCGATGCAGACTACTTCACTGTGATTTACAGCGCTTATGGTGTTGAGCAGTGTGAAACAGATGCAGAGATTGTTGCAAAGATATATGCCGACGTGGCAGCTTATGCCGAGAGCCAGAAGCAGTCGTTTGTTGAGTACATGGCCGAGCATGTTAAGCGTGGAGCCTTGGAGAACCACGAGGTGGGTGGCCTTACTCAGGATACCAACTACTATTTGCTCGTGTTTGGCGTAGACAGCACCCAGGATTATGCTGCATCTACCGTGGTTAAGAAGGTGCGCTTCAAGACTGCAGCGCCCCAGCAGTCTGCTTGTACATTCGATGTTAAGGCGAGCGTATATCTCACAAGTGCAGCTATCACCGTTACACCTTCGGACTTGAATCAGATATGGCACCTTATTAACCTCACCGTTGACGAGTACAATGCCTATACAGCTGCCGATGGTGAGTATGGCTGGTCGAACGAGGAGCTCTTCCAGAACACCTTAAACACAGAGCTTGAGACCCTCGGTGGCGAGGGCTTGTCGGAGGATGAGATTGCTGTAAAGCTCTTCTATGATGGTGTTCGTACACTCAATGCATCGGGTTTGCAGCCTAAGACTCAGTATGTTACATTTGTTGCTGGTGTTGCTTACGAGGGTGGTGAGGCCTATATGACTACTGCTCCTAAGGAGTTGCGCTACCGTGCTGGTGAGGCTTCGGAGAGCACACTTACCTTCGATATCGAGGTATCAAATATCGGCCACTATGAGGCAGATATCCGCATCACACCTTCGGACCTTAATGCAGAGTATTACTACTACATCGGCTATATCGATTCTAAGAAGAAGAGCATGAAGCCTATCGACATTGCAACAAGCGCCGTAACGGAGTATATCTACTACTGGGAGAACTACACCGAGCTTAAGCGCCGTGAGCCTTCGAAGGGTGTTGTTGACCTTACGGGTGAGAACCGAGTAGAACTCAATATTGCCGAGACTGAGTACTATGTTGTAGCCTTCTCATTTGAGGCCAACCCCAACTACGGTAAGCCTATCAACGAGGAGACTGGCGAGTATGACCAGAACCCTGGTACTATTACCTCAGTTCCAGCGTATGTGGCCTTCATGACCGACCAGCAGGGTGATCCTATGACTGCAGAGTTTAAGTTTAGCGCATCCGATATTGGTCCCTATGATTTCTATTTGGAGATTGATGCCGAGGATCCTACCATTTACTATCAGCCTGGTATCGCCTATGCCGAGGGCTTCAATCCTCAGTCGGCTATCGATGCCTCAAGCTCAACGCTTGCTCAGGTGATGCAGATGTGTATGGAGGGTCAGAGCCCCTCGCTCACCATCCAGGAGGCCTTGGAGGAGAAGTGTAGCCACCTCTACCGTAATGGTGATGGTCGCTACTACATCGCTAACCTTGAGCCTGAGAAAGAGTATATCGGCTATGTTCTGGCTATCGACACCAAGACTGGCAAGTTTGCTCGATGCGTTTATAGCGAGGTTATCGCCAAGACTACCACTCCTGGTAATATCACCCCCTCGGTAGAGTTGCTTGGTGTATACAATGGTGACCATGAGAATGGCACAATCTTCGGCAATGCAGACCTTACACAAGGTCGTCCTATTGTGGCTGTTAAGCATACCGATGTTGAGGGCGCTTCGGCTATCTTCTCGGTACTCACGGAGGATGCGTATGCAGATGTTGTAGCGTTGTCGGCTCGCTATGTTATCGCAAATATGCGTGGCTACTGGCAGGATGTTAACCTTGCAGTTCCCTATCACTTCTTTGTGGCGAAGTGGGATATTGACCAGACCGTTGTGTCTTATGCTCAGGATGCTAATGGTGCAGAGGGCGGTGTAGGCGCTTTGGCTGTTGCGCCCAAGAGTGCTGGCGATATCAACGAGCTTAAGGGCTATGTTGACGAGGTGAACAATGCTACTCCTAAGGCTGCTGTTAAGTCGCTCGTATATGATGAGGTTGAGGCTCCTGTTCTCGACTGCATCTGGAGTGAGGAGGTTGGCGCACCTCGCGCTGGCTTCGTTAAGCACTACGAGGTAGAGCCTTTCGAGGCTGCGCTTGAGAGCGACATCCTCTCGGTTAAGGTTGTTAAGGGCTTTGCGCTCTAATCAATAATCTAAACGAAGACTGCGGAGCTATACGGTGTATGGCTCCGTAGTCGGTTTAATATCAGTAATATGCGACTTTTTAGACTTTTTTCGCTTGTTGTGGCAGTCGTTGCTTCGGTGGCATGTCGTCAAGAGCCTGTCGAACCCACGCCCACGCCTGAGAAACACGATTTCGAGATTACGATTGAGAATACTACGCGAGGCTCTGTAAGGTTTAGTGTCGAGCCTAAGGATGCGGAGGCACCCTATCTATGTGTGGTATATTCTAAGGCTGATTATGAGGAGTTCACGCGCGAAGAGTTCTTGGTTGAGACCATCTTTCAGGAGCTTCGCGAGGAGGCATCGTCGGTAGGTAAGACCTTTACGGAGTATATGCCCGAGGTCGTCGACCGTGGTCGCTTGGAAGATGCCACTTTTTCGGGGTTGCTTGCCTATACTGAGTACTATATCATTGTCTTTGGAGTAGACGAGGCGAATGGTTACTCGGCCTCTACTGCACTTACCAAGAAGGAGTTTAGGACTACTAATGTCGAGGGCGTAGTATGTGACTTTAAGGTCTCTAAGAGCGTTGAGAATAATAGCGTTACACTCTCGGTAGAGCCTTCGGATAAGGAGATATTGTGGTATCTCTGCACTATGCCAGTTGACCAATACAACTACTATGTTGAGGATGAGAATGGCTACCAGATGTCGGAGAGTTACTTCTATGAGTATTACTTCCAGCAGGATATTAACGCCCTTTTGCAACAGGGCTATACCGAGCAACAAGTTGTCGATGCACTGATACATCAGGGTGATGTACAACTTGAGGCAAAGGGTCTTAAGGAGTATACCGACTACTATATCCTTGTTGCGGGACTTATCCTCGACGAGGAGGGTATTGTTATATGCACTGATGTTCATCGAGATGGGTATACCACCGAGGGTGCTGCTAAGTCGTCAATGACTTTTGAAATCGAGGTGTGGGATATTGGCCAGATGGAGGCCTCGTTCCGCATTACCCCCTCGAACGATAAGGATAAGTATTGCGCTCTTGTGGCTCCGTGGGACGGTGTGTCTACGGCTGATGAGCAGATGCATCAGATTGTCGAGCAGTGGGGTAGTTGGATGGATGTTATGTCGAATGATAGAGGTATGGTTGAGCATGCAGGCAACAACACCTTTAAACTTCCTGCTGCCGATACCGACTACTATATTATCGCTTTTGGCTATGATGGCGGTATTACGACGGAGGCCTATATGGCGACCTTCCGTACCCTCCCGGGAGGTAGTGTTGAGGAGGTGGAGTTTTCGGTTTCGGCGACGAATATCACGCCATACGGCTTCACTATGAGCGTTGCCTCTTCTGATTCCACAATCTACTATGTGCCAGGTGCTTGCATAGCGGGAGAGTTCGATGAGGAGGAGTATATCGGCTATGAGGAGGAGGCCTTTGCCTACTATTTCGAGGGCTCAAAGGGCTTTAATCCGAGCATCACTATCGCCGAGGTGCTTGACCAATATTATTACAATGGTAGCTGCTCGGTGCAGGTGAGTGGTCTTCTGCCCGATACCGAGATTATGGCATATATCTTTGCCTTGGATGTTCACACGGGAAAGGTGGTTAAGACCTTTATTTTCGACAATGTTGCCCGCACCGATACGCTCGGCGTGGCTAATCCCACAATCGAGATTGTAGGCTATTTCTCGGGTGACGATGAGGCTGGCTCGGTGTTTGGCGATGCTGCGGCAACCAAGGGTAAGGCTATCACGGTGGTGAAATACAATGACTTGGCGGAAGTTCGCACTCTCTTTACTACTATGGTCGAGGGAGATTGTAGCAATGTTACGGCTTACCCTGAGAATGAACTGTGGGGTATCACCGAGGGCTATTGGAAGACCTGTAAGGTGTCGTCGCCCTATACCTTCTATCTTGTGGATTGGAATGTAGAGCAGACTGCTCTTGCTTATGCAACCGACAATACAGGTAAGGTGGGTACAATTGCGCGATGCTACACGCTACCCACGGCAGAGAATAAGAGTGATATCGCAATTCTAAAAGAACTTGTAGCTTCGTTGGAGTAACCGACAATTGCTGTATACTAAAATAGAGCCACTACCAATCGGTAGTGGCTCTATTTCAGTTTGTTACGCTCGCCGTTTTAGGCGTTACCCTTGTGGCCGAATGGGTCAATCATAGGCTGCTTGGTGGGGATGTTAATCTTGCCAAACGAGTTCTCGTAGCGAGCTACATTCTCTTGTAACGACAAAAGGAGGCGCTTGGCGTGCTCTGGGGTGAGCACCACGCGACTCTTAACACGCGCCTTGGGCAGACCGGGGAGCATTGTTGCAAAGTCGATGATAAACTCCGATGTAGAGTGTGCAATAAGTGCTATATTGCAGTAGTTGCCCTGCGCTACCTGCTCGTCGAGCTGGATTTCAAGACCCTGAGGCTTCTTTACTTCATTCATAGTTTCAATATTTTATGATATTATTACTCTTAGAAAATCTTCGGTAAAGATACAAAGAATCTGCGATACTGCAAAATCTGTGCTTGGCGAGTTGTCGCTTTATCCTCTTTTCTCGCCATTTTGAATAATATTCAAAAGTTAGGGTGGAACATAGCTATTTTCTGCTAAAAAGTTAGTATCTTTGGCATCATAATGATGCGCCTTCTACAGCTATCTCTTGCAATAAATATCCATTCAAGTGATGAAAGCTAATTTCTTTTTCGTATCTTTGCACAGATATAGCCCTATTAAAAATAGGCTAACTTAGAAGTGATGATTGAAACGATTATTTTTGAGATAGTAGGAGTGCTCCTCAGCGGTATGCTCGTGGGTTTGGCATCGTCGGTTACGGTGGGTCCAGTGGCGGTGTTGTGTATCCAGCGCACGCTGAGCAAGGGCCACCTCTCAGGCCTTTTTTCGGGCTTGGGTATTGCTTGTGCCGATACGCTGATGGCGATACTCTCGTTTACGGTTTATGCCCTTTTGAAGAGCTCGATTGATGAGTACCACACAGCAATCCAGATTTGTGGCGGTATCTTTGTCGTCATTGTCGGCATCTTCATCTTCTTTAAGAATCCTGTGCCCCAGATTCGCAAGAACCGCACAGGCCGAAGCAATCTATGGCAAGATTTTGCCTCGATGTTTGGCTTTACGCTTGCCAACTTTGTAGTTGTGATTCCCTATATCCTCGCATTCTTCACGATGTTCAACATCGACCTCTCGGGCGACCTTGTGACGACTACCACCGAGGTAGAGATTATCGCCGACCCTGTGCTCGATGCAGCGCGCTCGGCACACGACGAGGTGGTGCAGGAGGTGGTTACCACGACTACGACAACCACGCCCTCACCCATTAGTCCGATGTTCCGTAATGCGTTGGTCATCGCGGGTTTCCTGCTTGGTGCTGTGGGCTGGTGGGGCATCCTTACCTTCGTTATCAACCTCTTCCGTCGCAGATTCCGTCCTCGCCATATGCTCACAATCAACCATGTGGCAGGTATCGTTATCAGCACACTCGGACTCTACACCCTAATTTCGGTTTTAATATCTTAACGCAATAATGGATAAGAAAAAGATTATAATCGCTATCGACGGCCACTCGTCGTGCGGCAAGAGCACCTTTGCCAAGGCTATCGCAGCACGCTTGGGCTATATCTTCATCGACACCGGCGCGATGTATCGTGCCGTTACGCTCTACGCCTTGGAGAATGGCGCTATCGAGATGGGTATTCTCGATGAGCAGCGCATAGTGGCTATGTTGCCCGAGATAGATATCAACTTCCGCTTCAACCCTCAGCGTGGTGCCAGCGATATCTATGTCAATGGCGACTTGGTCGAGGGCAAGATTCGCACTATCGAGGTGAGCAACTATGTAAGTCAGGTAAGTTCGGTGGGCGCTGTACGCGAGAAGTTGGTTGCTTTGCAGCAGCAGATGGGCCTCAAGCGTGGCGTGGTGATGGATGGCCGTGATATCGGCACCGTCGTATTCCCCGATGCCGAGCTTAAGATTTATATGACTGCAGACCCTATGGTGCGTGCCGAGCGCCGTTATAAGGAGCTTACCGCCAAGGGCGATAAGGTTACGCTCGAGGAGATTTACGAGAATGTCGTGTCGCGTGACAAGGCAGATATGTCACGCGCTATCTCGCCCTTGCGTAAGGCAGATGATGCTATCGTCTTGGACAACTCGCATATGTCGGTCGAGGAGCAGATGGAGTGGTTCCTGGAGAAGTATAATGCCATCGTAGGGTAGTATGACGGTTAAGATTGACGATAACTCGGGCTTTTGCTTCGGTGTTGTCCGCGCTATTGGCGAGGCTGAGGAGGCATTGCGCTCGTCGGGCGAGGTCTTCTGCTTGGGCGATATCGTGCACAACCGCGTTGAGGTGCAGCGCTTGGAGCAGTTGGGTTTAAAGACCGTAGGTCACGATGATATGCCCAACCTTGCGGGTCGCAACCTGCTTATCCGTGCCCACGGTGAGCCACCGCGCACCTATCGCCGTGCCGAGGAGTTGGGCATTAGGCTTATCGATGCCACCTGCCCCGTTGTGGCACGCCTCCAGCGCCGTCTGCGTGAGGCATACGACAGGATGCAGAGTGTCGGTGGTACGGTTGTCCTCTTGGGCAAACACGGCCACGCCGAGGTAGTGGGTCTTACGGGTCAGGTAGATGATGATGTTGTGGTGGTGGAGAGCTTGGCAGAGTTGGAGCAGGTAGATTTCAGCCGCCCCATCTACTTTTTGTCGCAGACCACGCAGTCTATCGATTTGTTCAACGCACTTGGCGAGGAGATTGTGCGCCGTGCAGGGGCTGAGCGCGTTACGCTCGACGACACCATCTGTCGCCGTGTTGCCAACCGCGAGCAGTCATTGGTGGAGTTCTCGAAGAGTGTCGATGTCGTGGTCTTCGTATGTGGCCGTAAGTCGTCGAATGGCAGAGTATTGTATGATGTTTGCCGTAAGGCCAATAGCTCGGCATATAACATCGAGGAGAGCTCGGAGTTGCAGGCCGAGTGGTTCGAGGGTAAGCAGAGCGTTGGCATCTGTGGTGCTACATCGACACCTCGTTGGCTGATGGAGGATGTGGCTTCGGTAATCGAAAAAAATGTAAAACTATGAGATATTTAATTCGTGCTGTAAAATATTTGTTGCTCCTATCATTGCTCTATGTTGCGCTTGTGTGGGCAATGTATCTTCTTGGCGCTGAGCCACAAATCGACCCATGGTTGCAGATTGAGGCACACCTTCGTGCGGATATAGGCAAGAAGATGGTCGTTGTGTTCGTTATCCTTTCGGCGCTCTACCCCCGCTTTGGCTTTATGCGTAAGCGTATCGAGGGCTATACCCCCGAGCGCGACAAGGAGCGTTTGCAGAATGCTATGGCGGTCTTTGGCTATAAACTCACCGATAGCCACGATGGCGTGGATACCTACCGTGCCGAGGGCTTTGTTAAGCGCCTTACGCTTTTGTGGGAGGATAAGATTGAGGTGCGTGTGGTGGATGGCGCTATTGAGATGAAGGGTATCCGCCGTATGGTGGCGCGCATCGCCTATCAGCTTGAAACATATATTCGTAACAGCCGTTTTGAGGACTAAGATGTCTAATTTGAAGTACATATTCCGCCTTGCGGTGCTCTTTGTGGCGATGTCGCTCTTGGCGACAGATGCTGTGTGGGCGCAGAGAGAGGAGCGCCTAAAGCAGGATTTCGAGCTTGGCCGTGCCACCGAGATTCTTGCCAACCTTATGCGCGAATATCACACCAACTATGTGGATGAGGTAGATGCTGACAGGTTGCTAAAATCGGCTGTCGATGGCCTTGTGGGCGCTACCGACCCCTACTCGGAGTACTTGTCGGAGAGGGCTATGGCTGACTTCGAGATGCTCACTACGGGAAAGTATGGCGGTGTAGGCTCGCTTATCCGCAAGCGTGGCGACTATGTTGTCTTCGCTCAGCCCTACAAGGGTACACCCTCGGACGAGGTGGGCGTAAAGATTGGCGACAAGATTTTGGCTATCGAAGGCGAGGATATGCGTGGCGTAGCTACGGATGTCATCAGCTCACGCCTCAAAGGCGACCCAGGCACCGAGGTTAGCGTAACTATCGAGCGCAATATCAACGGTAGCGTCGATACCTTGAAGCTCAAGCGCCGCAGAATATCTATTCCGAGCGTTCCTTATGCGGGCTATGTTGCCCCTGGCATCGGCTATATCGTGCATAACGACTTTATCGAGGGTAGCTACGACGAGGTGCGCCGAGCCCTCGACCGCCTTACGAAGGAGGATTCGTTGCGTGGCCTTATTCTCGACTATCGCTCAAATGGCGGTGGTCTTATGCAGGAGGCCGTAGATATCGCCTCGCTCTTTGTGCCTTATGGTGAGCGCATTGTGTCGATTATGGGTCGCGACTCCTCGTCGCTCCACCACTACGATACGCGCTACCGCTCCTTGGCCGAGGAGCTACCTATCGTTATCTTGGTTAGTGGCTCGTCGGCTTCGGCATCGGAGATTTTGGCGGGCGCTATGCAGGATGCCGACCGTGGCGTTATCATGGGTCAGCGCACCTATGGCAAGGGCCTGGTGCAGGGCACACGCCCCTTGGGTTATGGTACCTATCTGAAATACACCACAGCAAAGTATTATATCCCCTCGGGTCGCTGTATTCAGGCTGTTAACTACTCGAAGCGCCGTAGCGACGGTAGCGTGGAGTCCGTGCCCGACTCGCTGATTTCAGAGTTTAAGACCCGTGGTGGCCGTAAGGTCTACGACGGAGGTGGTATCGTGCCCGATGTGCGCATTGAGCCTCAGTATGTTAGCCGTTTTGCCCTCACGCTATATGCCATGGGTTATATGGAGGATTGGGCAGATGGCTATATGCGCCGTAACCACGACCGCGAGATTGATGTGCGTCGATTCTCGATTACCGACGAGGACTATGCGGACTTCTGTCGCTTTATCGAGGAGAAGGATGTGCCCTACGAGTCTGAGACACGCCATCAGCTCAAAGCCTTGGAGCGTGCAGCCGACAACGACCGCTACAACGAGCGCCTTAAAGATGTGTTAAAGGAGCTCGACGAGTTGGTCAAGGATGACAAGATGTCGAATATGGAGACCTACCGCCCCGAGATTATCGAGGCGCTGAATGCCGAGATTATCTTGCGCTACGCCTACTCTGAGGGTGTTCAGGAGTACGCTGCAGTGCGCGACAGCTCGGTGTTGCGAGCTGCCGAGCTTCTGCAAGATACTGCGGAGTATCGTCGCATCTTGCGCGAACAGCATCTTCCGATGCACTAACCCTAAATTGCCCAAGCCGTGAAGTTACCGAAGATAGATTTCGACCTCTCGCGTAGGCTCTTCTCTACGCGCCGCCGCACGATAGTCATTACGCTCGGCTTGGTGCTTGCTGCTTTGTCGATATACTATACATGGACTGTATCTACGGCGATGAAGCATGAGGATGAGGCTGCGCTAATCCAGCTTCGTAGCGATGAGCGCAACGCTGTGGAGATGTGGGAGGATATTCTACATACGACAAATATCGGTGGCCAGATGATTCATAACCCCGCTTTGCTTAATAAGCTCGCGGAGCATACCAATGTGCCGCTGATTATCGCTGACGAGCGCCTAAATGTATGGGTTACCAACCTGCCGTCGGAGATTGTTGATGACCCTGTGCGCTTGCGCGAGGAGATTATGCGCATGAGCGAGACGAACAAGCCTATCTCGGTGGAGTGGGGCATTGTTCACCAGACGACATTTACCATCTACTTCGGCTCTACGGACTACTCGTCGTTGGTGTCGAGTGCTCATAGCGAGGCACTTGCGATGTTCCCGTATGTGCAACTTACGATTATCATCCTCTTCGCCATCTTCGCCTATATCGCCTTCTCGTCGACGAAGCAGAACGAGCAGAATCGTGTGTGGGTAGGCCTTGCTAAGGAGACAGCGCACCAGCTCGGCACGCCGACATCGTCGCTCTTGGGCTGGGTGGAGTATCTGCGTAGTCAGCCTGTGGACCAGGTGGCTGTAGACGAGATGTCGAAGGATTTGGCGCACCTGATGAAGATTGTAGACCGCTTCTCGAAGATTGGCTCCGAGACACAGCTCACGGTTATGAATCTCAACGAGGTGGTGGGCGATACTGTTATGTACTTCCGTCGCCGTATTCCACGCAATGTATCGCTTACCTACAATGGCTTGGCGATGGCGCCTATCAAGGCGAATATCAATTCGGCATTGTTTGAGTGGGTTGTCGAGAACTTGATGAAAAACTCGCTCGATGCCTTGCAGGGTCAGGGTGAGATTGAGGTTACGATTGGCGAAGACGAAAAGTCGGTATTTGTCGAGGTGCGCGATACGGGCAAGGGTATTGCTAAGGCCAACTGGGAGCGTATCTTCGAGCCAGGCTTTACGACCAAAACCCGTGGTTGGGGTCTTGGCCTCTCGCTCTCGCGCCGTATCATCGAGGAGTACCACGCGGGCAAAATTGGCGTTGTGCGCTCCGAGATAGGTGTCGGCACAACGATTCGTGTAACACTTAAGAAGTGCGATGATGAGTAACGAGGTGGCAACATACGAGGCTCTGGGCTATCGCTCGGCATCGCCTTCGGCACTCTTTGGCCGTCAGTCGGTCTTGGAGTCGGGCGAGCCGTTGTATATGGGTGGCTACCGCGAGGCCGAGGTGGGCGACATCTTTGGCTTGGGCGCTATTCTTGGCGATGGTGGGGTAGATGTGGCGTTTGAGCCTACGCTATGGTCGGGTGCTCTCTATCATATCGGCGTGCTCTTTACGCTCGTACTATATCTATATATGTTGTTGCGCTCGTGGTCGTTTGTCGCTACGGTGTGTAGCTCGATGTTTAGCATTCGCACCGAGCGAGCTATGGCTATGCAAGGTGGTGAGTTGCCGTTGCAACGCTTCAAGAGTGCTGCCACGCTGCTTGGCGCTCTACTTTTGGCGCTTGCGGGCATACGCCTTGCCAACGACAACTTAGAGCTTAGCGCCACGCTATACGGCAATGCGGTGGAGTGGTTGCCCCTCTATGCCATTGTTGTTGTGGCGGTTATCGCTCTTTGGCTTATTATCTTTCAGCGCATTGTGCTGTGGATTACTCGCTCCGAAGATGTGCTGCATATCTCGTCGTTGGCACGCATGGCATTTATCCGTGGCGCTGTGGTTGCCTATCCTACGCTTGTTGCGTGGCTTGTGGCGCCTGAGAGTAGCAGCGATGTATGGTCTGTTCTCACGATTATAAGCCTTTCGATTGTCGCAATTGCCTATCTAAAAGATACTTTTTTATTATTTCTCGCAAAAAAAATTTCCATTTTCTATTGGATTTTGTACCTTTGCACCGCAATTTTGCTACCGTTGAGCTTTGTTGTGACGATGTTACTAAAATACTTCGGTTAGCGCGATTGCTGTAATATGCTGATTATTAGCTGCGCTATGTTGTAGGTTGATGTGTGCTAATGGCGTAACTTGTCGGCATATTGATATTTTTTTGTGTAATTCAATATATACTTAAAGCATTGAAAGTAAGTAAGATTTTGGTGTCGCAGCCCCGTCCCGCTGTAATTGAGAAGTCACCATTCTATGAGTTTGCTAACGACAACGACCTTGTTGTTGATTACAAGCCCCTTATCCGTGTTGTCGGCGTTTCGCTTAAGGAGTTCCGTGCTCAGCGCACTGAGATTCTCGACCACACAACGATGATTTTCTCGTCGCGCACGACTATCGACAGCTTCTTCCACATCTGTGAGGAGGCTCGTATCACCGTGCCCGAGACGATGAAGTATATCTGCAACACCGAGGCTGTTGCTCTCTATCTTCAGAAGTATATTGTATATCGCAAACGTAAGATTTCGTTTGCAGATGGTACCTTCAACTCGCTCTTGGAGCTTATCGTAAAGCATAAGGACGAGAAGTTTATCCTTGCTCTTACCGAGCCCTTCAAGCCTGAGTTACCCGAGACCTTGTCAAAGCTTAAGCTCAAGGTAGACCCTGTGGTCTTTGCTCGCACCGTGGCTGCCGATATGTCGGGATTGAACCCCGAGGATTACGATATTATCGCCCTCTACTCACCCAACGATGTCAAGGCGCTCACCGAGGCATTCCCTCTCGAGAAGCTTCCCGTGGTGGCTACCTTTGGCGAGGCAACCTTGCGTGCCGCTAAGGAGGCAGGCTTGAAGGTTAAGGCCTCTGCGCCTTCACCCCAGGCACCTTCGATGGTTAAGGCTCTCGATATCTATTGCAACCAGGTGGCCGAAGGTCTCGAGGTTGAGGATGCTCAGATTAAGGAGGACTTGGAGAAGGAGGAGTTTATCCGTGCACAGCAGACCAAGCTCCAGAAGAAGACCCGTACCCGCGCACCCCGCAAGGCTTAACCCAAGGCTATGACAGCGCACACTCTACCTAAGTCGGAGCGACTGCGCTCGCTCGGTGCCGTCCGTCGCCTCTTTAGCGATGGCCGCTCGGGCTTTGTCTACCCCTTCCGCTATATGATATTTACCGAAGAGAGCGCCTCGCCAACTATCGAGGTGCTCTTCTCGGTACCTAAGCGCTACCACAAGCGCGCCAATAAGCGCAACCTTTTGCGTCGTCGCACCAAGGAGGCATATCGTCTTAATAAAGAGGTGGTTACTAATATTGCCACAGAGCGTGGTAAGGCGCTCGATATGGCTCTTGTCTACTCCGTCAAGGAGCTTGTGCCCTATAAAACTATCGAAAATGCAGTGCGCAGAATTCTTCAGGAGGTTGGGTCAAATATGTAAGAGGGTGCTCAACTACCCATTTATACTCCTTATACGCTTCTATCAGATATTTCTGTCGCCCCTAAAGCCGACATCTACCTGTCGCTTTACGCCCACCTGCTCGCAGTATGCCATCGAAGCCTTCCGTCAGCATGGCCCGATTAAGGGGATTATTCTCACCATTTGGCGTATCCTGCGTTGCAATCCCTGGGGAGGTTCAGGCTACGACCCTGTGCCATAATTGATGTGCTATTTTTCGTTTGTTGGCAAAAATATTGGCATATATTTTTGAAACTTTAGAAAATAAATGTATATTTGTAGTTGCGAAAGTAGATATTTACGACAATAACAATATAACTATAACAACTAATACTACTTGAATTATGGCTAATGTACCTGCTAATTTGAAGTACTCTAACGACCACGAGTGGGTTCGTGTAGAGGGTGATGTTGCCGTTATCGGCATTACCGACTATGCTCAGTCTGAGCTTGGTGATATCGTTTTCGTTGATGTTCCCACCGTAGGTGAGACTATCGAGGCTAACGAGGTATTCGGCTCTATCGAGGCTGTTAAGACCGTATCTGACGCTTTCACTCCCGTAAGCGGCGAGGTTATCGAGTTCAACGAGGCAGTAGAGGCTGACTCATCACTCGTTAACAAGGATCCCTATGGCGAGGGTTGGTTGGTAAAGATTAAGATGTCTAACCCTGCTGAGGTTGACGGTTTGCTCGACGCAGCAGCTTATGAGGCACTTATCGCTTAATTTATCGTGATAGCGGCGCTACTGCGACGCTTCAGTCGTGAGGGCGAATGGGAAATACGCATAGTATGTCCCATCCGCCCTCTCTCGTGTCAGCGCCACATTAGCACCACTCTGACGATAAATTGAATTTCTTGTGATAGCGCCAAATTATGCCCCTTCTGACAAGAAATTAGAGCTTTTGGGGTTGTTAGTTATTAGTTTTTAGAGTTTTCTTAGGACAAATAAGACGAGTAAGGCCATTAAGACAAGTAGGACTTTTTTTAATGCCCGACCTCGTAAGGTCTTAAGGTCCTAAAATCCTATCGGTCTTAAAAATCGACTGCGCTCCGCTGGAGCGCCTACCCTACTTCACCCTAATTCGCTGATTGATAGATATTCTATCCACATTGAGCGAGGGGTTTAACTCCTTGATTTTGCTCACCGTAGTGCCATACTTGCGGGCAATAGCACCCACCAAGTCGCCATCCTTAACCGTGTGCCATACCTCTTTGGCCTTAGCCTCCTCGGCGCGCTTCTCCTCGACGACAACAGTCTGCTCGGCAAGGCGCTCACGCTCTGCCGCCTTTACCTCCTCGGGCATCTCGCCCTCACGCAGGTCGGTAGCCTTGTCGGCATCGCCCGGCTCGATAGTAACCTTCATGCCCACCTTGACATAGGCGTGCAAGGCATCGAGGTCCTCGTTACGCAGACGAATACACCCCTCCGTGGCGCGTGTGCCGATAGACTCGGGGTCATGGGTGCCATGGATGCCGATGCCCGTATGTGGGCGGGTGTCGAGGCGGATAAACCAGTTACCATAGCAACCATCAATAGTGCCGTTGCCATCGCCAAAATCATGAGTCCAGTGTGTAGCGCGCTGAATCTGCGTGATGATAAACTCGCCCTCGGGGGTCTTCATATCACCCTTACGGCGCTTATTACCAGGATTCTTACCCGTAGCGACAGGATAGCTAACGATAACGCTACCATCATCGCCATAGAGCGTAAGGGTCTGTGTCTGCTTCGAAACGACGATGTGGTCGGGTGTAACCTCCTGAGCCACAGCCGATAGTATGCCAAGCGTAGCAACCGAAACAAAAAGCGCTATAATCTTCTTCATCTTACTTTTCGTATTTTAGTACAACGCCCGTACGCGAGGTGTTGTAGATATTTATTGTGTAATACTCCGAGCCATCCTCCCTCTTGTGCGTGGTGGTGAAGTGCTCGCCTGCAACATCGGCACGGTCGTGGCCACCAAAGCGTTTCTCGTCAGACGAGAAGAGTACGCTATACTTGCCTGGCCATGGCACAGGAAGCTCATAGTCGGGAATAGATGCCGTAGGATGCCAGTTAAGAACAAACACGAGGCCGCTATGCGAGTAGACCATTGTCTTGTTCTGCTCATCCATAAGGTGGTTGTAGGGGTAGCCATCGCCCATAACGCCATACTCCTTGACCATCTTAACCATAGCCTTGTCGAACTCGGCAAGGAACGAATAGCGCAAGAAGCCATTCTCCGCGAGCGACCACTGACGGCGTGCGTGCTTATACGACCAGCCATTGCCCTCGCGCGGGAAGTCAATCCACTCGGGGTGACCAAACTCATTACCCATAAAGTTAAGGTATGCCTCACCACCTGTGGTGATGGTCATCAGACGAATAAGCTTATGCAGAGCCATACCTCGGTCGATAACGAGGCTCTCCGAAGCACGGTCCATCGAGAAGTACATCTCCTTGTCCATAAGGCGGAAAGCGAGGGTTTTATCACCCACCAACGCCTGGTCGTGCGACTCGGCATATGCCACGGTCTTAACCGAGGGCAGACGATTGGTCATAACCGTCCATATCTCCCAGATATTCCACTCCTCGTCGCTCTTCTCCTTTAGAATCTTAATCCAGTAGTCCGGAATTGCCATACCCAAGCGGTAGTCGAAGCCCATACCACCCTCTTCAGGCTTTACGCACGAGCCGGGCATACCGCTGACATCCTCAGCAATGGTGATAGCATCCGCGCGGAGGTCGTGGATAAGCTTATTGGCAAGCGTAAGGTAGACGATAGCATCACGATTGACACCCTCGTCGAAGAAGCGCTCACGGCAGTCGAAATCGACATAGCCATGGTGGTGATAGAGCATCGAGGTAACGCCATCGAAGCGGTAGCCATCGAAGTGGAACTCATCGAGCCAATACTTGACATTCGACAAAAGGAAGTGCTCGACCTCGCGCTTGCCGTAGTCGAAAATCATCGAATCCCAATACTGCTGATAACCAGCATCGCCCTCCTTAGAGTAGTGGTGCTTCGAGCCATCAAGCTCGTTGATGCCCTCATCGAAGTTCTTGACATAGTGGGCGTGAACGAGGTCCATAATAACCGCAATGCCGAGTTCGTGCGCTCGGTCAATCATCGAGCGTAGCTCATCTGCCGTACCAAAACGAGAGGATGGAGCAAAGAAGCTCGACACATGGTAGCCAAACGAGCCATAATAGGGGTGCTCGGCGATAGCCATAAGCTGCACAGCATTGTAGCCCGCAGCCTTGATGCGAGGCAAGACCTCGTCGCGGAACTCGGTATATGTGCCTACACCCTCCTTCTCCTGCGCCATACCCACATGTGCCTCGTAGATAAGCAGGTCGCCCACCTTAGGGGCGCGGAAGTCATCGTGCTTCCAGTCGAAAGGCTTGTCTACGACAAACTGGGCGGTGTAGTTCTTTGTCTCCTCGTCCTGCACAACACGCTTGGCGTAGGCAGGGATACGGTCGCGCCAACCATTCTCGCCATGAATATGTAGCTTATAGAGAGAGCCTGAGGTAAGCCTTTCGCCATACATAGCATCGGGGAGGAAGATGCTCCAGACGCCATCACGGTTGCGGTCGAGGCGTAGCTGGGTACGCTGCCAAGAGTTGAAGTCGCCAAAGATATAGACATCCTTAGCCTCAGGCAGCCACTCTCTGAACCACCAGCCCTGCAAAACATCATCATGCTGCCAGCCATAGTAGCGGTAGCCATTGGCATAGTCTACCAACGAGCCAGCAGCGCCCTCGATAGCCTTAAGGCGCTCCTCGTACATTGCATAACGGCGGTTAATCTCCTCCTCCACGGGCTGCAACCACTCGTCAGCAGCAACCATCGCAAGTCTCTCGTTCGTGCTTTTCATACTTTTTAGCTTGATTTTTAGCAAAGATACGAAAATATTTTGTATATTTGTCCATTGCACAATGTTATTTAACGAGCAAAACTATTTTTATTAATATTAACTAAAACTATTTACTATGTTCAAAGGACATCCTAAAGGTCTTTTAGCAGCGGCACTCAGCAATATGGGTGAGCGTTTCGGTTACTACATCATGAACGCTGTGCTCGTGTTGTTCCTCTGCTCGAAGTTTGGTTTGAGCGAGGAGACCAGCTCGCTGATTTACTCATTCTTCTATGCTGGTATCTACATCTTGGCGTTGGTAGGTGGTCTTATCGCCGACCGCACCCAGAACTACAAGGGTACCATTATGGCAGGTTTGATGGTGATGGCAACAGGTTATGTGTTGCTCTCTATTCCTATCCTTGCTACATCTAACAACATCAGCTGGCTCTTGCCCCTTACTTGCTTGGCACTCTTCATCATCGCCTTCGGTAATGGTCTGTTCAAGGGTAACTTGCAGGCTATCGTAGGTCAGATGTACGACAACCTTGAGATTGAGGCAGCAAAGGAGGGCGAGGAGGCGTTGAAGGCCGCTAAGGACAAGCGCGACTCGGGCTTCCAGATTTTCTATGTATTTATCAATGTGGGTGGTGTTATCGCTCCCTTCGTAGCACCCTTGCTCCGCGAGTGGTGGTTGAAGGCTCACAATATGTTCTATGAGGCACAGCTTCCCGCACTCTGCCACCAGTATCAGGAGGATGGCATCGTTACCGAGAACCTCGCAGCATTGGCAGAGAAGGCGAGCGCCGAGCCTATTGCAGATATGGCGACATTCTGTGGCGATTACCTTCAGATCTTCAACGAGGGTATCCACTACTCGTTCATCGCATCGGTAGCCGCTATGCTTATCTCGCTTACCATCTTCATCGCTACACGCAAGCGCTTCCCCACTCCCGCAAAGAAGGAGCAGACTGCATCTGTGGACTACACTCCCGAGGAGCGTCAGGCAGCAGCCAAGGAGATTAAGCAGCGTATGTATGCTCTCTTCGCAGTGCTCGCTATTGCCATCTTCTTCTGGTTTGCATTCCACCAGAACGGCACATCACTCTCGATGTTCGCGCGTGACTTCGTGAAGTCGGATAGCGTAGCTCCCGAGGTATGGCAGGCACTCAACCCCTTCTATGTGATTATCCTTACCCCCGTTGTAATGTGGGTATTTGGCGCACTTGGCCGTCGTGGTAAGTATATCTCTACACCCCGTAAGATTGCTATCGGTATGGCTATCGCAGCTACTGCGTATATCTTCCTCGCCATCTACTCGTTCGTTATGGGCTATCCTTCAGCAACTGAGGCTCGTGCCGAGGGCGTAGTGCTCTCTGGTCCTTGGGTACTCTTCGTACTCTACTTCTTCCTCACCGTTGCCGAGCTATTCATCTCGCCTCTCGGTCTTTCGTTCGTATCGAAGGTTGCACCCAAGCATATGCTTGGTCTCTGCCAGGGCTTGTGGCTTGGTGCTACTGCGGTAGGTAACCTTCTCCTTTGGATTGGTCCTCTTATCTACAACGCAGCACCTATCTGGGTATGTTGGACCGTATTCCTAAGCGTGTGCCTTGTTTCGATGGGCATCATGTTGGGTATGGTTAAGTGGCTTGAGCGCGTAACCAACGCATAATTTGTTGTTATAAGGCAGATATCTGCCGCACCTCAATCGTTGCCC
>JAGBYO010000118.1 GCA_017628735.1 Alistipes sp.
AGGATTTTTCTTATATCGTCTTTTCGTCTTATATATTCTCTTCACTCCTTGCTCTCTCCTTTCCCCTCCAAATTATTCCCTTTTTGTTGAAAATTTTTGTTCCGAAAATTTGCGATATTTTAAATAAAAAATTCGTATCTTTGCAAAATTGAATGAATAACAGAATTAAAGCGCGTTTATTATGTTAAGTTTACTCTATTATCTCGTAGTTATCGCGGTGGCGTTGGTGCTCTATGTGGCATCGTTTATCGCCCTTGTTGTATGCTATCCCTTTGACCGTAAGAGGGTTGTTGTGCACACTCTCTCGAAGTGGATTACCGACACCATCTTCGGCTTGCCCCCATTTATGAAGCGCGAGGTAATCGGTATCGAGAATATCGACCCCAAGAAGGCCTATGTGATGACCCTCAACCACAACTCTATGGCAGATATCATCACCATCTACAACCTGCCTCTGGTCTTTAAGTGGGTGTCGAAGAAGGAGGTATATCGCATCCCCATCGTCGGTCGTCTGCTCTATGCCCACGGCGATATCGTTATCAATCGTGCCAGCGCCAAAGAGGCTATGCAGCTTGTCCACGAGCGCGGTAAGGAGTGGTTGGCAAAGGGTGCTTCGGTGGCTATCTTCCCCGAGGGCACACGCTCTAAGGATGGCGAGATTCACAACTTCAAGGCGGGTGCATTCCTCCTCGCTAAGGATGCCGGTGCTCCTATCTTGCCCATCGTGCTGAATAATACCAACAAGATGATTCGTAAGGGCTGGTTGATGAACTGGCGCAACCACATAACGATCAAGATTCTGCCCCCTATCTCGGCCGAGGAGGTTGCAGAGCGTTCCGTAAAGGAGGTAATGGCCGATGTTCATAGCTCGATGACCGAGGCATTGGCTGGTATTAGAAAAAGATAAAAGAGCAAAGTTCAAAGAGCAAAGATAAGGAGAGAGTAAAAGGTGTAATTGGCTGATAGAAAATGGTAGTAATATCCCTCTCTACTAATTATTAATCATTTCTAATTGCTAATTCCTCATTGCTCATTAGTATAAAAGGTATGTCAGAACTCAACTTAAATAACCCCGTTGCCGAGTATGGCAAAGATGCTATCGTTACGCTGACGCCGAGGGAGCACATCCGTCTGCGCCCCGGTATGTATATCGGTAAGCTTGGCGATGGTACACAGTCCGACGATGGTATCTATGTGCTTATCAAGGAGGTCGTTGATAACTCTATCGACGAGTTTATTATGGGTGCAGGTAAGCGTATCGAAATCACTATCGAGGAGGATAAGGTCTCGGTGCGCGACTATGGCCGTGGTATCCCCTTGGAGGCGTTGTCGGATGCTGTGAGCAAGATGAATACGGGTGGTAAGTATGGTGGTGATGCCTTCAAGAAGACCGTAGGTCTTAATGGTGTCGGTGTCAAGGCCGTAAATATGCTGTCGAGCCACTTCCTTGCCCGCTCGGTGCGTAATGGCGAGGCACGAACCGTAACCTTCTCAAAGGGTCTGGAGCTTACCGACCGCTCGGAGAGTGGTGTTGAGGAGGCTAACGGTACATATGTTGAGTTCATCGTAGACCGCGAAGTCTTTGGCGACTACGCCTACAACCTTGAGTATGTCGAGCAGATGGTCAAGAACTACACCTATCTGAACCTCGGCCTTACGGTTGTGCTTAACGGCAAAAACTATGTGTCGAAGAATGGTTTGTTGGACTTGGTAAACGACAACCTCTCGGCAGAGCCCTTGTATGCCCCAATCCACCTTTCGGGCGAAGATATCGAGGTGGTTATCACCCACGGCAACGGCTATGGCGAGTCGTACTACTCGTTCGTAAATGGCCAGTATACGCCGCAGGGTGGTACGCATCAGGCGGCATTCCGCGAGGCTATTGCCAAGACTATCAAGGAGTTCTACCATAAGGATTACGACCCTTCGGATATTCGTACCTCGATAATTGCTGCTATATCGGTGCGTGTGAACGACCCCATCTTCGAGTCGCAGACCAAGACAAAGCTCGGCTCGAAGGATAAGGAGGAGGGCGTTACGATGCGACAGTTTGTGGGCGACTTCTTGGCCGTAAATCTCGATAACTATCTGCACAAACACCCCGATGCTGCGCAGACCTTGCAGAAGAAGATTGTAGAGAACGAGAAGGAGCGCAAGGCGATATCGGGTGTTCAGAAGAAGGCACGCGAGGCGGCAAAGAAGGTGTCGCTAAACAATAAGAAGCTACGCGATTGCAAGATTCACTATACCGACAAGAGCGACTTGGCCGAGGATACGATGATTTTCATTACCGAGGGTAACTCTGCGTCGGGCTCTATCACCTCAAGTCGTGACCCCCGCACACAGGCTGTATTCTCGTTGCGTGGTAAGCCGCTCAACTGCTATGGTCTTACTAAGCGTGTGGTATACGAGAACGAGGAGTTCAACCTCTTGCAGGCGGCACTCAATATCGAGGAGGATATGGATAACTTGCGCTACAACAAGGTGATTATTGCAACCGATGCCGATGTCGATGGTATGCACATTCGCCTGTTGCTCACCTCGTTCTTCTTGCAGTTCTTCCCCGATGTTATCCGCTTGGGCCACCTCTATATTTTGCAGACACCTCTGTTCCATGTGCGTAACAAGAAGGATACCTTCTACTGCTACACCGACGAGGAGCGTCAGGCCGCAGTTAAGAAGTGTGGTGCTCAGTCCGAGATTACCCGCTTTAAGGGTCTTGGTGAGATTTCGGCTGCCGAGTTCAAGGAGTTTATCGGCGAGAATATGCGCTTGGACCGTGTTCGCCTAACGAAGGAGGACCCCATCAACGACCTCTTGGACTTCTATATGGGCAAGAATACTCCCGACCGTAAGGACTTTATCGTAAGCAATTTGCGTGTAGAGGAGGATATTATCGAAAACCTGAAAATGCTTAGCTAATGGAGGAGACAAAAGATATTTTGGAGAGTGAGGTATCGGCTCAGGATGTTGTGGAAAACGATGTCGATACTCAGGATGTGCCAAAGGGTAAGTATGGTGCGCTAACCTCGGCAGAGGATAGTGTGCGCCGTCTTACAGGTATGTACAAGAACTGGTTCTTGGACTACGCCTCGTATGTTATCCTCGAGCGTGCCGTACCCCATTTGGAGGATGGCCTTAAGCCCGTTCAGCGCCGTATCCTGCACGCTATGAAGTGTGTGGAGGATGGTCGCTACAACAAGGTGGCAAATGTCGTGGGTCAGGCTATGCAGTACCACCCTCACGGTGATGCCTCAATCAAGGATGCACTGGTGCAGCTTGGCCAGAAGGGCCTGCTTATCGATATGCAGGGTAACTGGGGTAATATCCTTACGGGTGATGAGGCTGCGGCAGCACGATATATCGAGGCTCGCTTGTCGAAATTCGCCCTCGATGTTGTCTACAACAAGAAGACTACGGAGTGGATGTTGGCCTATGATGGCCGTAAGGAGGAGCCTGTAACGCTTCCCGTTAAGTTCCCGTTGCTCTTGGCTCAGGGTGCCGATGGTATCGCTGTAGGTCTTGCCTCGAAGATTCTGCCCCACAACTTTGTGGAGCTTATCAACGCCTCGATTGCCTATCTGCGTGGCGAGGAGTTTCAGTTAGTTCCCGACTTCCAGACTGGCGGTATTATGGATGCCAGCAACTACAACGACGGCTTGCGTGGTGGCTCGGTGCGTGTTCGTGCCCGCATCTCGAAGATTGACAAGCGCACCTTGGCAATCACCGAGATACCCTATACAACCACCTCGGAGAGCATCAAGGAGTCGATTATCAAGGCTAACGAGAAGGGTAAGATTAAGATTAAGAAGGTAGATGACAATACCGCCGAGAAGGTCGAGATTGTTATTCAGGTGGCTGCCGATGAGTCTTCGGATAAGACCATTGATGCACTCTACGCCTTCACCGATTGCGAGGTCTCTATTTCGCCTAATGCCTGCGTTATTGTAGATGATAAGCCCGTATTTATGGGTGTTAGCGATATTTTGCGCTACTCGGCAGACCACACCAAGGGTTTGCTTGGCAAGGAGCTGCAAATCAAGCTTGACGAGCTTAACGAGGCTTGGCATTCGGCATCGTTGGAGCGTATCTTTATCGAGAATAAGCTCTATCAGCTTATCGAGGGCTGCCGTACCCGCGAGGCTGCATACGAGGCTGTAGATAAGGGTCTTGAGCCGTTTAAGTCGAAGCTAAAGCGAGAGGTTACCTTGGAGGATGTGCAGCGCCTTACGGAGCTAAAGTTCATTCGTATCTCGCGCTACGATTCCGACAAGGCAGACAACGAGATTAAGCAGATAGAGAAGGATATCAAGCAGACGAAGTATGACCTTGATCACCTCACCGACTACGCCATTGCCTACTTCGAGCGTATCAAGTCCAAGTATGGCGAGGGTCGTGAGCGCCGCACCGAGATTCGTGAGTTCGACACCATCGAGGCGTGGAAGGTGGCATCATCGAATGCTAAGCTCTATGTAGACCGTGAAGAGGGCTTCTTCGGCTATGGCAAGAGTATGAAGGATTCGGAGTTTGTCTGCGACTGCTCTAACCTCGATGATGTGATTATCATCTTAAAGGATGGCCGCTACAAGATTACGAAGATTGCGGATAAGGCCTTCTTCGACAAGGGTATCTACTATATCGGCATCTACAAGCGCAACGACGAGCGCACAATCTACAATATGCTCTATCGCGATGGCCGTGGTGGTGCGATAATGATGAAGCGTTGCGCCATTAAGTCCGTTACGCGCGATAAGGAGTACGACTTGACAAAGGGTACGCCCAAGAGTGAGCTGTTGTACTTGTCGGTAAATCCCAATGGCGAGGCCGAGGTACTGAAAATCTACCTCCGCCCCCGTGCCCGATTGAAGAAGTGCATTATCGACCTCGACCTCTCGACCCTCGCTATCAAGGGTCGCCAGAGCGTTGGTAACCTTGTTACGCGCTACTCGATAAGCAAGATTGTACTTAAAGAGAAGGGTACATCGACACTCGGAGGTCAGAATATATGGTACGACGACGATGTTCGTCGCCTCAATACCGATGGTCGTGGTCAGCTTCTTGGCGAGTTCAAGGGCGAGGACCGCATCGTGGTGTGGACAGCGAAGAATCAATATTATATCACCAACTTCGATGTCCAGCAGCACTTCCCCGACGACACTATCCGTGTTGAGCGCTATCGTAGCGATAGGGTATATTCACTCTGCTACTACGATGGTGAACAGAAATACTACTATATGAAGCGCTTCCAGTTGGAGTCGAGCGACAAGATTCAATACTTCTTGGATGCAGATGCTCCTATGCGTTTCGTTACAATCACCGACCGCAAGGGTGCTAAGCTCGCTATCGAGTTTGGTGGTGCACACGCCCAGCGCCCCTTGGAGGTGTTGGATGTCGATGAGTTTATCGCCATTAAGAGCCACCGTGCTAAGGGTAAGCGCTTGACCACCTACGAGGTGGCAAAGTTAACCTTTATCGAGCCCGAGGAACCCGAAGAGGAGCCAGAAGAGTTAGACGAGGAGATGCCCGATATGAGTGATGAAGCAGTTGGTGCAGATGTTGTTGACGACGAGGAGGTTATTGATTTGGATGACCTTGTTGGCGATGATGTTAAGATTGACCCCAATGTAGACTACTCTAAGCGTCCCGAAGTTGATGATGTTGGCTTCTCTGCTGCTCAGTTGGACCTATTCTAACAACGCCTATGACGCTCTATTTGGTGGGATACGCAGGCTCGGGTAAGAGCTCGTTGGGCAAGCGCCTTGCACGCCGCCTTCGTCTTCGCTTTGTCGATACCGACAAGTTCGTTGAGCTAAGCGAGGGTGCTTCGGTTGCCGATATCTTCCACTATGGTGGCGAGGAGTATTTCCGCCGTACGGAGCGCAATGCCGTTGAGAGCCTCTACTCGGAGGGCGAGAATATGGTTGTTGCCACGGGTGGCGGATTGCCCACCTGGGGCGATAATATGGAATGGCTGAACGACCACGGCTTGACCATATATCTGCGGCGCTCGCCAGAGCAGATTTTGTCGCGTATGTCGGCTTATGGCCGTGAGAAGCGCCCGATGTTTCGTGGCAAGAGCGACGAGGAACTATTGGCGTTTATGAGGGCGCAGATGACGGAGCGTGAGAACTTCTATGCCAAGGCGCATATCTCGGTTGATTGCACTCCTATTAGCGACGACGAGGCGGTCGAAGTTATTGTAAAAGAGTTAATTGCAAGGTTGTAATGAACAATAGCCCAATAGGTGTTTACGACTCAGGCTTTGGTGGTCTGTCGGTCTGGCGCGAGATACATCGTCGCTTGCCCGAGGAGTCGTTGTTGTACCTTGGTGATGGCAAAAATTGCCCCTATGGTGGTCGTTCGCGTGAGGAGATTACCGCCTTTGCCCGTGAGGCTGTCGAGCGCCTTGTTTCGGAGGGTGTCAAGATGGTTGTTGTGGGGTGCAATACCGCCACTACCGCTGCTGTTGATGCCCTGCGTGCCGAATGGCCCGATATCCCGATTGTTGGTCTTGAACCGGCTGTTAAGCCCGCCTGCCTATCGTCTAAGACTCGCCGTATTGCGGTGCTTGCAACAGCGCATAGCTTGCAGAGCGATATGTTCCTAAATACCGCTCGTCGCTATGCTGCGGATGTCGAGGTGCTGAAAGTTGAGGGCCGAGGCTTTGTAGAGCTAGTCGAAGCATCTGAAGAGGATAGCCCAAAGGCAGAGAAACTGGTTAAGGAGGTTATCGAGCCATTGCTCGATAAGGGCATCGACCGCATCGTCTTGGGCTGTACTCACTATCCTTTCCTTGTGCCTCAGATTGAGCGAGTTATAGCGGGGCGCGATATCGAAATCGTCGACTCTGGCGAGGCTGTTGCCCGCCGTGTAGAGTGGCTTTTGGAGCGCTACGAACTCTTTGCCGAGAGGGGACATAAGCCCGATTTTAGGTTTATAACATTCGCCTCGGAGGAGTATCGCCAGAGGTTGGAGCATAAGGCCTTTGCGGAGCTCTAACGAAAATATCGCAAATAATTAGTCGAGATATGGAAAAAAAGGTTTCATATCTCGATTTTTTTTCTTAACTTCGCTTGATTTTATCAAGCGTTAAGCAGAAACGACACGACTATGGCACAAAATAATTCAAAATCTAAGACAGCGAAGGGTGATAAGGCTACGGCCGTTAGCACCACAACGCGCGAAAATATCCGATGGATTGCAGGCTTTGTGATGCTTGCAGCAGGCGTCTTTATCCTTTGCTCTATTTTCTCGTATCTCTTTTATTGGCAGAGCGATATGAGCGCACTTATGGAGCGCGACAACCCTATGGCTAAACCCCGTTTTAGCAATATGTGTGGCGAGATGGGAGCCTCGGTGGCTAATGCGTTGGTGGGCGGTGGTTTCGGTATCTTCGCTATCGTTATCCCCATTATCATCACGATTATCGGCTGGCGCTTATTCCGCTACAAGCCTTTGAAACTCAACCATTTTGCATTGAGCCTTCTGCTTGTGCTGTTGCTAGGTTCGCTTACCCTTGCGGCTACTTTCGGCACAGCGTGGGATATCTTTGGCTCGGGCCTTGGTGGTAGCTACGGCTTGGCTATGTGCGCAAGTTTGAAGGGTTATGTGGGTAACCTTGGCATCTTCATCATCATCGTTGCGGGCTGGATTCTTACGGGTCTGTTTATCAACCGCAACTTTTTGCAGGTTGTCGATAACGCTGGTGAGCATGTCGCTGATGGCGTGTCGGGTGCTGCTAAGTGGGTATGGGGCAAGGTGCGTACACCCAAGGAGGAGAAGAGTGATGTAGATGTGCCAGCCGAGAAGGCTGAGCCCGTAGTAAACGAGGTGCCTAAGGAGTTTGAGATTGTCGTTGAGGAGCGTGCTGAGGCGCACCCTTCCGAGGAGGTTGTTTCGGAGGAGCACACCGATGAGGAGTTTACTTCCGACGAGGATTTTGCTGCTTTTGGTGGCGACGATAGCGACGATGAGGATAGCGACGAGGAGCAGGAGCAGCCCCGCATTATGACCGTCGGCCGCGATGCCGAGGTTACGGTAGGCGAGGGTGGCCGTATCATCGTCAAGGAGAACGCTCCCGCTCAGCCCATCGACGATTACCCATTCAAAGACCCCGATGCTCCGCTTGAGGATATGCCCGCAGAGGCCGTTATGGCACCTATGGAGGTTGCCTCGGTGCTTGGTATGAATAAAACGGAGGAGGAAGATGGCTTGGTCGTTACCGTTGAGCAGGGTGTGAGCCACGAGATGGATGCTGACGATATCGTAAGCGAACTTTATGACCCTATGCGTGATTTGCATAGCTACGAAGCACCGTCGCCCTCGCTATTGGTCGACCATAAGTCTAAGGCCGTTATCGACGACGAGGAGATATACCAGAACAAGGAGCGCATCCGCGAAACCTTGCTCAACTTCGGTATTCCCATTCGCAGTATGCACGCTACGGTAGGTCCTACCGTTACGCTCTATGAGATTGTCCAGGAGCAGGGCGTTAAGATATCGAAGATTCAGGGCTTGGAAAACGATATCGCCCAGAGTTTGAAGGCTATGGCGGTGCGTATTATTGCCCCTATCCCTGGTCGTGGTACGGTGGGTATCGAGGTTCCGAACCTTACGAAGCAGATTGTGTCGATGCACTCGGCAATATGTAGTGAGGAGTTCCAGAACTCTAAGGCTGAGTTGCCTGTGGTTATTGGTCGTACTATCCAAAATGAGAATTTCACATTCGACCTTGCCAAGATGCCGCACTTGTTGGTTGCAGGTGCTACGGGTCAGGGTAAGTCGGTAGGTCTGAACGCCATCATCACCTCGTTGCTCTACCGCAAGCATCCCGCTGAGTTGAAGTTTGTCTTGGTCGACCCCAAGATGGTTGAGTTCTCGTTGTACTCGAAGTTGGAGAAGCACTTCTTGGCAAAGATGGAGTCGGAGGATGAGGCTATCGTCACCGACCCTAAGAAGGCGGTATATACGCTCAACGCCCTCTGCACCGAGATGGCCAACCGCTTGGAGTTGTGTAAGAAGGCTGCTGCGAAGAATATCGTGGAGTATAACGATAAGTTCCTCAAGCGCCGTCTTAACCCCGAGAATGGCCACCGTTTCTTGCCCTATATCGTGGTCGTTATCGACGAGTTTGCCGACTTGATTATGACTGCCAAGGAGGTTGAGGCGCCTGTTATGCGCTTGGCACAGAAGGCACGAGCTATCGGTATCCACCTTATCGTGGCTACACAGCGCCCCGATGTGCGTGTTATCACGGGTGGTATCAAGGCAAACTTCCCTGCGCGTATCGCCTTCCGCGTTATGCAGATGACCGACTCGCGTACGATTATCGACCAGCCGGGTGCTAACCAACTTATCGGTCGTGGCGATATGTTGCTCTCGAATGGTGGCGAGATTACCCGTATCCAGTGCGCCTTTGTCGATACTCCCGAGGTGGAGAATATCGTTGAGCATATCGCAGCACAGCAGGGCTACACCTCGGCATATAACCTTCCCGACTACACCCCCGAGGCGGGCGGTGGCGAGGGTATGCCCTCGTTTGGCTCGGAGGAGAGCTCAGCACCTCAGAAGTACGACCCCAAGTTTGGCGAGATTGCCCGCGAGGCGGTTACAAGTGGCATAATCTCTACCTCGATGATTCAGCGTAACTTCGAGGTGGGCTTCAACCGTGCAGGTCGTATTATGTTGCAGTTGGAGCGTGCCGGCATTGTAGGCCCGCAGATTGGCTCAAAGCCCCGTGAGATTAAATACTACGATTTGCCCTCGTTGGAGGCAAGACTTCAAGAGCTGGGAATTTTTTAGTTGTTAGTTATTAGTTTTTAGTGATGAGAAAGATATTTTTATCGATTGTGGCGTTATTTGCTGTGGGTAACCTCTCGGCACAGAGCGCCGAGGAGTGGCTCACAGACCTAAACGAGTCGCTTGGCGAGCGCTATGCTATGGATTTGTTTGTCGAGGTTGGTGCGGTGGATAGTGTCGACGACCAACTCTCGGGCTACTTTATGGTCGAGGGCGATGGCTACTATATCTCGCTTGGCGTGATGGAGGTATATAGTGATGGCAAGCTACGCTACGAGATTAACAACGAGCGTAAAGAGGTCGTTGAAGATAGGGTAAACCTCGAATCGGTGGACTTGCTCTCTAACCCTACACGCGCCTTCAGTTTCCTGCCTGAGGAGTTTTCGGCAAAGGTTCTAAAGTCGTCGAGCACTGGGGCGGTCGTGAGCCTTGTTCCCAAGAGCGACGATTTGGGTATCACGGCAATCTTGTTGAACCTCGAACGCAAGGGCTCGAAGGTTGTGCCCTCGAAGCTCAGCTACGACTACGATGGCGACCTTGTAACCATCACACTCACGATGCTCGATGCCTCGGATTTAGCTCTGCGCAAGTGGGATAAGACGGCATATCGTGCCTACGATATTGTTTCGTTTTTGTAAATAAAAAAGTTTAAGATAGATGAAGAAGATTGCATTTTTGTTCGCTATGTTGGCCTTTGTTGGCTGTGGCGAAGGTTGGGTTGAGGATGCTCGCCCCAAGGTGTTAGTTGAGAGCTTCGAGAAAGAGGGCGTTGATGAGAGCTATGCCTACTCTTATGGCTATGAGACCGAGCAGTTTGAATTTGAGTATTTCCAGAACACGGAGTTCGGCTACTGGGGTGGTTTTGCTCACTCGGTAGTCAAGGATAACGATGCTAAGAATGGTCTCTATGAGAATCAGTATGCCGTTTATAACGAGAAGGCTGCTACGGGCAATGGCTTCCTTGTCTACTACTACGACAGCTACAACGAGCCTTGCGATATCGAGATTAAGAAGAACTTCGCCTTGGTAAGTGTTCGTCTTAATCTCTCGACATATACCTACGCCTCGATTACCGATGAGGATATCAACTCGTTTGCCTGTGCCTTTGCCGATGGCGACTATCTGAAGGTTGTCTTTACCGCTATGTTGGGCGACAATGAGGGTAACAAGGTGGAGTGCTATGTTGCGGATTTCCGCGATGGTAAGAGCCTTACGGCTACCGAGTGGAACACTTTCGACCTTACGGCACTTGGCGACAACTACGACAGCGTGCGTGTTACGATTGAGACCACCGACACTGGCGAGTGGGGTGCTAATACGCCGTTGTATATCTGCATTGATGATTTAAGTTTTATGGAGGTTAAGAAGAGCCTCTAATCAATATTTTCGATTATGGATTTTCAGAAGTTTGTCGATAGGTTGTCGCGTATGACAGCCTTGGCCGAAGGGTGGCAGAAGAGCGAGTCATTGCCCGCCATTGAGCGCGATTTGATGCTTGAGGAGTTGCGTGGCTTCTACGATGAGTTGCTCGACTTCAAGGGCGATGAGGGCGTTGCTGAGCGTGTTGGTGCTGCTCTCTTTGCCGAGAGTGCTGCCGAGCCTATCTTCGACGATGTACTTGATATTGATGCGCTGCTTGGCCTTAACGATATCGAGCACGATGAGCCTATGAGAGAGGAGGTTGTGGCTGAGCCTGAGGTTGAGGAAGAGATTGTGGTTGAGGAGCCTATTTTGGAGGTTATCGCTGAGCCTGAACCAATGCCCGAACCTGAGCCTGTATCGGAACCCGAACCCACTCCCGAGTCCGAGCCAGTTGTTGAGCCTGCACCTACTCCCGAGCCCAAGACGAGTGGCGGTCTGTTTGATATGGAGGATATCCCCGTGCGTACTCGCTCATCGCGCAAGATGATTTCGCTCTATACCTCGCCCTTTGCTGCGGAGACAAAGCCCAAGGCCGATGAGCCCAAGACAGAGCCAAAACCCGAGCCAAAGGTCGAGGTTAAGTCCGAGCCTATCGCCGAGCCAAAGGTTGAGGTTAAGCCCGAGCCTATCGCCGAACCAGCCCCTGCACCTACCCCTGCGCCTGCACCTCAGCCCACGGCCGAGCCTGTTCGCTTGGGTGATATTTTGGGTGGCAATACCACCACTTTGGCAGATAAGATGGCAGATGACTCTGCCCCCACGGCTGCCTTTAACCGCATTACCGACCTTCGCAAGGCGATTGGTCTTAACGATAAGTTCTTGATGATTCGTGACCTATTTGATGGCGATGCGGCACGATATGAGGATACGATTACGACGCTCAACGAGTTCGACGACCTTGACGAGTGTATGATTTATATCGTCGAGAACTTTGTGTGGAATCCCGACTCGGAGGGTGCTAAATTGTTGGTATCGCTTATTGAGCGTAAATTGGCATAAACTGGTGTAAACTATGGCAAAGTTGTATGTTGTTCCAACGCCTATTGGCAACCTCGAGGATATCACGCTTCGTGCTATCAATGTGCTCAAAAGTGTAGATTTTATCCTTGCCGAGGATACCCGCACATCGTCGCATCTTATGCGCCACTTGGGCATAGAGAAGCCGATGTACTCACACCATAAGTTCAACGAGCACGCCACCGTGGGCCGTGTTGCGGAGTCTATCGCGGCGGGTCGTGATGTGGCGTTGGTCTCGGATGCTGGCACTCCGGGTATCTCCGACCCTGGCTTTTTGCTTGTTCGCAAGTGTGTCGAGGAGGGTATTGATGTCGAGACCCTGCCCGGTGCTACGGCACTTATACCTGCTGTGGTGCAGAGTGGTTTTCCGTGCGACAGATTTGCGTTCGAGGGCTTCTTGCCTCAGAAGAAGGGTCGTATGAAGCGCTTGCAGGAGTTGGCCCAGGAGGAGCGCACCGTGGTGCTCTACGAATCGCCATATCGTGTTGTCAAGTGTTTGGAGCAGATTGCCGAGACTATGGGTGAGGATAGGCGTGTAGCGGTCGTTAGAGAGATTACCAAGAAGTTTGAGCAGACCGTGCGTGGTAGCGTCAAGGAGGTGTTGGCACACTTCCGTGCGCACGAGCCTAAGGGTGAGTTTGTTATCGTAGTTGCTGGTGCTGGTTATCAGCCCCGTAGCGAACAGCCGATAGAGGAGGAAGAGGAGGAGTAACGGATGAAGACGGCGGTCGTCATACTCAACTGGAATGGTCGCAAACTCTTGGAACGATATCTTCCGAGCGTTGTGGAGCGCACACCCAATGCTGAGGTCATCGTGGCAGATAATGGCTCTACGGACGACTCGTTGGTGTGGTTGAGGATGCACTATCCCGAGGTTAAGACGATTACGCTTGATAAGAATTATGGCTTTGCAGGTGGTTATAACCGTGCTTTGCGCGATGTTGATGCCGACTATGTTGTTCTGCTTAACTCCGATGTCGAGGTAACAGATGGGTGGTTAGAGCCTTTGGTTGAGGTGCTCGACAAGAGTGCCGATATCGCCGTTGTTGCACCCAAACTACGCTCTGTAACGGAGCCTCAGCGCTTTGAGTATGCGGGTGCTGCGGGTGGCTTTATCGACTACCTTGGCTACCCCTTCTGTCGTGGTAGAATACTCTCTACGGTGGAGGAGGATCGTGGTCAGTATGATGATAGGCGCAATATATTTTGGGCAAGTGGTGCTGCGATGTGTTGTCGTCGCGAGGTATTTGTTGCTATGGGAGGCTTCGATGAGGATTTCTTCGCCCATATGGAGGAGATTGACCTCCAGTGGCGTATGCAGTTGGACGGTTGGCGCATAGCCGTTGAGCCTCGCTCGGTGGTCTACCACCTTGGTGGCGGAACCCTCCCAGCATCTCCCAATAAGATATACCTTAATCACCGTAACAACCTCGCTATGCTCTTTAAGTGCTCGTCACCGAAGCAGCGTATGGTGGTTGCCGTGCTTCGACCATTTACCGATATTGCTGAGGCACTGGCGCACCTTTTGATGCTCCGACCGCGTAATGCTTGGGCAATTTTGCGTGCTTGGTGGGCGTTTGTTAAGTGGCATAAGATGCTTGGGCGTAAGCGCCGTGAGGTAGCAAGAATGGAGGGTGTCGAGATTCGGGGTATCTATCCTCGCTCGATTGTTCTCAGCTACCTTTTTGGAAAGAGGACTTTTAATAAGGTAGGTTCTATAAATTAGGTCGAGGCGATTTTGGAGATAATTTTGCTTAGATTTCTTATTTCTTAAAGATAATGTGATGAAACGACTCATTATTATCCCTACATATAACGAGAAGGAGAATGTCGTAAAGATGATTCGTTGCCTTATGGCGAAGCCCGAGGAGTTCGACTTGCTCATTGTCGATGATGGCTCGCCCGATGGCACCGCCACCCTTGTGCGCGAGGAGCAGCAGCGCTTTGGCGACAGACTCCACCTCTTGGAGCGTAGCGGCAAGCTGGGTCTCGGTAGCGCCTATATCGCTGGCTTTAAGTTCGCCTTGGAGCATGGCTACGACCGCATCTTCGAGATGGATTGCGATTTCTCGCACAACCCCGATGACCTTGTGCGCTTAGATGCGATGCTTGAGGAGCGGGATGTAGCTATCGGTTCACGCTACTCTGTGGGTGTCAATGTCGTAAACTGGCCCTTGGGTCGTCTGCTGATGTCATACTTTGCGTCGAAGTATGTGCGCCTTGTTACCCGTATGCCCGTAGCGGATGCTACGGCAGGCTTTGTGGGCTATCGTCGTGAGGTGTTGGAGGCGATAGACCTCGATAGGGTGGCGATGAATGGCTACGGCTTCCAAATCGAGATGAAGTACTCGGCGTGGCGCCTTGGCTTCTCGGTGGGTGAGGTGTCAATCATCTTTGTAGACCGCGTGGAGGGCACATCGAAGATGTCATCGGGAATCTTTGGCGAGGCATTCTTTGGTGTATTGAAACTACCTTTTAGAAAAATTAAACGCAAAAATTAGATATGAACAGACACGATGCCGAGAAGGCAACAACCCGACTTTTAGATGTAATGGATAAATTGCGTGCCGAGTGCCCTTGGGATAGGGAGCAGACATTCGACTCGTTGCGCAACAACACCATAGAGGAGACCTACGAGCTTGCAGATGCCATAACCGACAAGAATATGGAGGGCATCAAGGAGGAGCTTGGCGACCTCTTGCTCCATATCGTCTTCTACTCGAAACTTGCCGATGAGCAGAACGCCTTCGACTATACCGATGTTGCGAACGCCGTTTGCGATAAGCTTATCTACCGCCACCCTCATGTCTATGGCGATATCCATGCCGATACCCCCGAGGCCGTAAAGCAGAATTGGGAGGCGCTGAAGCTCCGCAAGAAGAACCGCAAGAGTGGCACTTTGGGCGGTGTTCCCGTCTCGTTGCCCTCGATGGTCAAGGCATTCCGCATTGGCGAGAAGGCGGCAGCAACGGGCTTCGACTGGGAGCAGAAGGAGGATGTATGGGCAAAGGTCAAGGAGGAACTTATGGAGGTGGATGCTGAGTTGCGTGCCGAGGATAAGGAGCACCTCACAGATGAGATGGGCGACCTCTTCTTTGCGTTGGTCAATGCCTGCCGTCTCTATGGCATCGACCCCGAGGCAGCGTTGGAGCGCACCAACAAGAAGTTTATCCGTCGCTTCAACCACCTCGAGAAGCGTGCCGAGGAGAAGGGTGTGTCGTTGCACGATATGACCCTCTCGGAGATGGACTCTTACTGGAACGAGGCGAAGGAGTTGGAGAATAAGTAATAAAATTCAAAATAGATTCTATATGGCTTTGATTAGAAAAGTTCGTGGCTATGTGCCCGAGATTGGCGAGAAGACTTGGTTGGCAGAGAATGCCACAATTCTTGGTAATGTGAAGATTGGCGAGGACTGCTCGATTTGGTATAACGCTGTGTTGCGTGGCGATGTTAATGCTATCACCATCGGCAACAACACCAACATTCAGGATGGCGTGGTTATCCACACCCTCTACGATGGCTCGAAGAACCCCTCGCAGACTCATATCGGCGACTTTGTATCGGTAGGTCATAATGCTATTATTCACGGTGCAACCATCGAGAACGACTGCCTTATCGGTATGGGTGCAACCATCCTCGATAACGCTGTTGTCGGCACAGGCTGTATCGTTGCGGCCAATGCCCTTGTACTCTCAAATCAGAAGCTTGAGCCATACTCGGTATATGCCGGTGTACCTGCCAAGAAGGTAAAGGATGTTACGCCTGAGCAGCGCGATGAGATTATCAAGCGCACTGCCCGTGACTATAGAGTGTACGCCTCTTGGTACGAGGAGGAGGGAATTTAAGGAATTTAGGGAGTTAGTAATTTACTAACAACTAACAACTAAAAACTAAAAACTTAACAAATGTTGAAGCGACTTAAAACCAATATAGGACTGCATCTGTTGGTGGCGGTGGCATTGAGCCTTGTTATCAACTTTTCGTACCTGCTGTTGCCGATTATCACCGAGCGTGGTATGACCGAGCGTGGTAGCGACGATGATAGTGCTGGCGAGCATAACTCGGGTGTTCTGCATATCGCGCAGGACCTCCACGGCTATATCATCTGCGACTGCGAGGAGCGCGATAGCATCTATATCTCGGCTTGGCAGGTACACTCGCATCGCCTGACCGATGGCGACCACCTGCAGTTCTTGTCGCGACCTGTGCAGGGCGACACATATAGCGACGAGCAGATTGCGAATGCGCACCCTCGCGTAGATAAGATATTGATGCGCAATGGCGAGAAGTTCGACTTCGACAACCTCTACGACCGCCCTAGCCGTACCGTGGAGTTTATATGGCAGATTGCCTACTACGCCATAGTCTCTTTCATTTTGATTCTTATCCTTGCCTCGGCACCCATTGAGAATAAGAGCTTTACGATGGCATTCTTCCGCCGTTTCATGCTCGCTATCGCCGTTGCTGTGGTGCTGTTCTTCTTCTCGCCCGTGATGTCGTTCAAGGACGGCTCTATGGGCATCGTATTCTTCTTCCAGAGTGAGTTGCACAACAACGCCAACCTTGTGGTGCTTACCAAGTGCCTCTTTATGCTTGTTGTAACGGCGCTCTATGCGCATATCTACCGCCTTATCCGTCAGCGTGAGGCTATCGTGGTGGAGAACGAGCGACTAAAAACCGAGAACCTTGCAACACGCTACAATATGCTTGTGGGTCAGATTAATCCCCACTTCTTCTTCAACTCGCTTAACTCGCTTGCGATGCTTGTGCGCGAGAAGGATGATGAGCGAGCATTGAAGTATATCGACCAGCTCTCGTACACCTTCCGCTATATCCTCCAGAATGGTCAGTCGGGCAAGACCACGCTTAAGGAGGAGATGGAGTTTGCCGATGCCTACGCCTACCTCTTCAAGATTCGCTATGCCGACAAGCTCTTCTTCGATATCGCGATAGAGGAGAAGTATAAGGGTTGGTTGCTCCCCGCTCTGTCGTTACAGCCCCTTATCGGTAATGCTGTGAAGCACAATAGCATAACGACCAAGCGACCACTGCATATCTCGATTCGTGTTGTAGATGGCGTTCTCGAAATTGAGAACCCGAAGAACCCGAAACTCGATGTCGAGCCATCGACAGGCATCGGTCTCGACAACCTCAATAAGCGTTGGCAGATTATCACTGGCCGCGATATAGAAATCATCGATGAGGCGGAGCGCTTTATGGTGCGCCTACCACTCGAAAACCCCGATAAGCAATGAGAAGAGTAGTTATCGTTGAAGATGAGACCGCTGCTGCCGTAAACCTGCGTAGTATGCTCTCGGCTATTGACCCCGCAACGGAGGTCGTGGCAACCATAGAGTCGGTCGAGGAGGGTGTTGAGTTCTTTACCCAGCCCTTCGATGCCGATGTGGTCTTTATGGATATCCACCTCGCAGATGGCGACTCGTTCCGCATCTTCCAGAGCGTAGATATCAAGGTGCCTATTATCTTCACCACAGCATACGACGAGTACGCCTTGCAGGCATTTAAGGTCAATAGCGTGGACTACTTGCTAAAACCCTTCAAGGAGGAGGATTTGCGCCGAGCCCTCGAGAAGCTCGACCGCCTAACGGGTACGGAGCGTGCCGAGGAGCGTGAGCGTCGTGATAAGATGGTGGCGGAGGCACAGCCGAGTGTCGAGACCCTGCTCGTTAGATATAAGGATAAGATTATCCCCGTGAAGATGGAGGATGTAGCCTTCTTCTACACCTTTGCCGAGCGAGTAACACTCACTACCCTTGATGGCACAACCTACCCCGTAGACAAGACCCTTGAGGCACTCGGTGGTCAGTTATTGTCGGAGAGATTCTTCCGTGCTAACCGTCAGTTTATCGTGTCACGCAATGCCGTAAAGGATATCGCCGTTTGGTTTGGTAGCCGTCTTGCGCTCAATCTCACCATCGAGACTCCCGAACGAATTATCATCTCCAAAGCGAGAGTGCCTGAATTTAAAGCGTGGCTAGCAGGTAATTTGTTGTGATAAGGCAGCATCTACTGCCGCTAACAAAAGAAAATGGCAATGAGCAGTACGCCAAGTACAGCCCATCGCCATTTTTTTTGCCGAGCGTTGTATCTGCTACCTTCTGACAACAAATTGGGTCTCGGTCATTAACTAACAACTCTCTTTGCTCTTTGAACTTTGCTCTTTGCTCTTTTCCCTCTTTTCACTTCACCCCGCCAAAATGTCGGCTCACCCCTGTGTATGGTCGTTTGACCGAGGGGGTGGGCTGTTTTCGTTATTTCTTGCCGTACCTTTGTATCAAGAAAAGGAACAAACTCCTCTCTTAAGATAGAAAATTTATTAACCTCTTAATATATATAAGGTATGAAAAAGATGATGTTTTTGACCCTCGCGCTGTCGGTGATGGCAATGGGTAGTGCAATGGCTAATGACTCGATGATGGACAAGAGCTACAAGCCCAATAAGGTGAAGATTGAAATCCACCACAACTGCTGTGGTAATCATGGTGACCATCACTTCGATACACCCAAGCACCACAAGCATGGCAATCACTTCAAGGTCAACCATAAGGCTGTTAAGGGGCCGAAGTTGGGTTGCCCCGTATGCGAGCCTAAGCATCACGGCAAGGGTGGCCACAAGCATGGTCACGATGGCAAGCGCCCTGGTCGCTACTACGGTGAGCCTGGCAATGGCTTCTACAGCCGTCCTGGTGGTCGTCACTAACCAATAATAGATGTTTGTTATCCCCCATTAGGGAGGTTGAGCCTACGGGCTTGACCTCTCTTTTTTGAGGTGTTTGGTCGGTTCACCCGCCAATTCGGTCGTTTCACCCCTCTAGCGTACTTATTTTAAAAAATAAGTATTATTTTCGCAGAGCGAAAACGAACAAAAACTAAACAAAAGATATGAAGAGGATTTTATCAATTTTCGTAATGTTGCTTATTGCGCTTCCCGCAATGGCACAGTCATCGAAGATTACGGCAAAGGTCGTAGACTCCGAGACAAAAGATGGAGTTATCGGCGCTATCGTCGAGGTGGTGTCGAAGACAAATGCCGACTACCGCAAGCACTCTACAACAGGCGTTAATGGCGATGTGGCGATCACATCACTTGTGGCTGGCGACTACACAATGACCGTTCAGTTTGTGGGCTACACTACCCATACGCAGGATATCACGGTGAAGGGCGCTACGGCACTCGGCACCATCGAGCTTGTCGAGGGTGTGGCTATCGAGACCGTCGTTAAGGAGGTGCAGGCGTTGCGTACATCGCAGAATGGCGATACGGTGGCCTACAACGCCGCAGCCTTTAAGGTTGCCTCGGATGCCGATGTCGAGGGCCTTTTGAAGAAAATGCCCGGTATCACCATCTCGAATGGCTCGGTAGAGGCTCAGGGCGAGCAGGTGAAGAAGATTTTTGTCGATGGCAAGGAGTTCTTTGGCGAGGATGTATCTACGGCGCTTAACTCACTGCCGGCTCAGGCTGTCGACCGTATCGAGGTGTTCAACAAGCTCTCGGATAATGCCGAGTTCTCAGGTATGGACGATGGCGAGGGCTACAAGGCAATCAACATCGTGACCCACGCAAATATGCGTCAGGGTGTCTTTGGTAAGGTATATGGTGGCTATGGCTACCAGCCCGATATTGATGGTGGCGCACCCACAGACCTCAACTTTAACAATCAGTCAACCTACGACCCGCAGGTGGGTGATGTTACCTCGCACCATAAGTACAATATCGGCGGTAATGTCAATATCTTCCAGGGCAACCACCGAGTATCGGTTATCGGCCTATTGAACAATGTCAACCAGCAGAACTTCTCGTTTGAGGATATCCTCGGCGTGAATGGTGGTGGCGGTGGCGGTATGGGCCGTGGCCGTGGTGTAGGTCAGTATATGGTACGCCCGCAGAGTGGTGTTGCGAATGTCGGCTCGATAGGTACGCAGTATTCGGGTACATTTGGTAAAGATGATAAGATCAAGCTCAACGGCTCATACTTCTTTAACAAGACACACACACGCAATAAGAGTGTAATCGAGAAGTGGTACGAGGCACCATCGCCCGAGGATACCCTTATTCAGGAGGGCGAGTCGGAGACAAGTAACTACAACCACCGCTTCAACCTTCGCTTCGACTGGACCATCAACAAGAATATGTCGTTGATGTCGCGTACCAACTTCAGCCTTCAGGGCAACGATCCCTTCAGCCAGTCGTATGGCGAGCAGTGGGGCGAGACAGCAGAGGGCAAGGGTCTGCCTTATGAGATTTTGTACAACGGCTCTCAGTCGTCGTCGCGAGCACTGCGCTTCTCGGAGTTCTTGCAGTATCGTGTGAAGTTGGGCAAGGATGGCCGTACAATTACGGTCGATGGTCGCTACTCGATTCGCAACACCTTGCGCTCGAACTCTAACAGCTTCTCTACGCTCGGCACACTCTTCGCCGATGGTGTCGCTATGCCCGATTTGCGCTATGTGTCGTCGCTTGCACCACAGGGCGAGACCGACCTAAG
>JAGBYO010000119.1 GCA_017628735.1 Alistipes sp.
AAACTATAAAAATAACTGATACTATGGCAAACGAATTGGACAAGCAGGTTTTGTCAAGAGCTCAGGCTTGGCTCGATGGCAATTACGACGAGGCTACAAAGGCCGAAATTCGTCTTATGATGGAGAACAACCCCAACGAACTCGTTGAGAGCTTCTACAAGGACCTCGAGTTTGGTACCGGCGGTTTGCGCGGTATTATGGGTGCTGGCACCAACCGTATGAACATCTACACCGTGGGCTCAGCAACACAGGGCTTGGCAAACTATCTTAAGAAGAACTTCGAGGGCGAGCAGATCAAGGTTGCTATCTCGCACGATAGCCGCAACAATTCGCGTATGTTCGCTGAGCGTGTTGCCGACATCTTCGCATCTAACGGCTTTATCGTCTACCTCTTCGACGCTTTGCGCCCCACTCCCGAGCTCTCGTTCGCTATCCGTGAGCTTGGTTGCCACTCGGGTGTTATGGTTACAGCGTCGCACAACCCTAAGGAGTACAACGGCTACAAGGCATACTGGAACGATGGCTCACAGGTTACCTCGCCCCACGATGTCAACATCATTGAGGAGGTTTTGAAGGTTACCGACCTTGAGCAGGTGCTCACGGGTAAGAATGCTGAGAATATCAACATCCTTGGCGAGGAGTTCGACCAGAAGTATTTGGCAGCTATCAAGGCGCTCTCTCTATCGCCTGAGGCTGTTGCCAAGCACAACGATATGAAGATTGTCTACACCCCGTTGCACGGTGCTGGCGTAAAGCTCGTGCCTCAGTCGTTGCGCAACTACGGCTTTAATAATATTATATGTGTCGATGAGCAGATGGTGCTCGACGGCAACTTCCCCACAGTGGCATCTCCCAACCCTGAGGAGCGCAAGACTATGGCTATGGCCATCGAGCGTGCCGAGAAGGAGGGTGCAGACTTCGCTATGGCTACCGACCCCGATGCCGACCGCTTGGGTGTAGCGTTGCGCACAGGCTCTGGCGACTATGTATTGCTTAACGGCAACCAGACATTGGTGCTCTTGATGAGCTACCAGCTTACTCGCTGGGCGGAGCTTGGCAAGATTACCGGCAAGGAGTTCGTGGTTAAGACCATCGTAACATCTATGATGCCCGATGCTATCGCCGAGCACTATGGTGTTAAGTGCTACAACTGCCTCACTGGCTTCAAGTATATCGCGAAGATTATCCGTGAGCAGGAGGGTAAGACCAAGTATATCGGTGGTGGTGAGGAGTCATTCGGCTATCTTCCTGGCGACTATGTACGCGATAAGGATGGTGTATCGGCTATCACACTTGTTGCCGAGGCTGCTGCTTGGGCACGCGAGACTATGGGCATCACCCTTTATGAGTGGTTGCAGCAGCTATATGTTAAGTATGGCTTCTTCCGCGAGGGCTTGGTGAATGTTGTTCGCAAGGGTAAGGATGGCGCTGCCGAGATTCAGCAGATGATGGTAGACTACCGCCAGAATCCTCCCAAGTCGTTGCTTGGCTCACCCGTGGTTAAGGTTCTCGACTACAAGACTCTTGAGGAGCTCGATGTTAGAACTGGCGAAAAGAGACCTATCGAGGGTATCGACGAGAAGAGTAATGTTCTCCAGTGGCTCACAGAGGATGGCACAAAGGTATCTGTTCGTCCCTCAGGTACCGAGCCTAAGATTAAGTTCTACTTCGGCGTCAAGGCTGAGCTTCCTTCGGTAGATAAGTTTGCTGAGGTAGAGGCTGCTCTTGACAAGAAGATTGCGGACCTTAAAATCGAGCTCAACCTATAATTTGTTGTGATAGCGGCGCTACTGCGACGCGTTAGTCAAAATGGCGAATGGGAAATACGCTCGGTATGTCCCATCCGCCATTTTTCGTGTCAGCGCCACATTAGCACCACTCTGACAACAAATTGAATTTCTTGTGATAAGGGGTCTACTTCGGCCTCTCAGTCAGAAGCCCGAATGAGCAGTACGCCAAGTACAGCCCATCCGGGCTTCTTCGTGTCGAGACCAAATTAG
>JAGBYO010000120.1 GCA_017628735.1 Alistipes sp.
CCTATCGGGCAAGATGCGGTTGTAGTATAACACCTCAGCCTCCACCAAGCGGTAGTGCGCCTTGTCATCTTCGCCCCTAACATTCTGAGGGTCAACACTCTCAATTAGCATAAGTGCCGAATCAGACATCTCGCGTGCAATAGTCTCGGCACGGCGAATAGCCTCCTTGGTTGCTCTATCTGTCGAGCAACCCACAATCACCAACGCAACACAAAGAGTGAATATTTTCAGTGCAATCCTCATACTTCACAAAGTTACAAAAAAAAGCTAAAAAAGCAAAATAAATGTTAGTTGTTAGTTATTAGAGAGCAGGCGTTTCGCCTGCGGGCTAACGCCCCATGGGACAAAAGGGGTCTTAGGGATCTGAGGGGTGGTAAGGTTAGCACAAACATTGATAGTCTTACCCACCTTAAGGTTAGTCGCCACGCTCTATCTCCCCTTGTGCCACTCGTGCCACATGTACCCCTCAGCTTTAGCTGGCGCTCGGAACGAGCGCAGCCTACCTCCTTCCAGTCAGCAATCAGCCAATTTGTCGTCAGAGTGGTGTAGCAGTGGCGCTGACATGAAAAAGCCCTGGATGGATAGTATTTGGCGTACATTCCATTCAGGGCTTTGATTGAAGCGTTGCTGATGCGCCACTATCACGGCAAATTAATTTCTTGTCAAAAGTCGTGAGATGTGGCACATCGTAAAAAGGAAGCACCGAGGGATAGTACAAGAAGTACAGCCCTCGGTGGTTAACTTTAGGATGTGTCGCAGATTGCGGCTTTTCACAAGAAATTAAACTTACTTTGTAAGTAGTTCGTCAGGCGTTAACCGCACAACCTCTCCGTCGCGAACAACAACCAAGTCGCCATTGTCGCGGCGTGTACGCTCGATTAGTCGGCGTTGTGCCAACAATATTCCCGCATCTATACGCTCCTGCAGCTCTCTTAACTCAAAATCACTCATACTCCAAAATCTTATTATAAGCCGTGGGATCGACAATCTCCTTAATCTCGCTCTTCGAGCCATAGGCAATCTTGCGCACGCCCTCGGCGGTGCTGTTGTCGTAGATTACCCAATAGTCGCAGATAGGCACATAGAGCGAGGTGAGGTTACGCATACTGCTCTCATAACGGCGGCGTATGGTGTTGGTGGGGATATTATGACCTCCGAGGCTCACGCGCTTTGCCACACGCTCGATTGCCTGCTCAGGGGTGGGCAGCCAGAAGTAGAGAAGCGACACAAAGTAGCCGCGTTCGTGGGCACGATGAACAAATTTTTGGTATGTGCGTGTTGAAAGTGTAGTCTCGAAGGCAAAATCGGCACCCTCCTCCAGAAGGTCGTTGATACGCTTAAGCATCAGGCGACCCGCCTCGATAGCCATACTATCGGGGTTGAAGGGCGAAAGACCGCGCGCTATCTCATCGGCATTGACAAACTCGTGGCAGTGCAACAACTCGGGCAACATAGTATATGATGCCGTGGTCTTGCCTGCGCCGTTACAGCCTGCTATGATATAGAGCTTCTGCATAAAACCTTGTCAGTGTTGCCACAAAGATACGAAAAAAAAGGAAAAGCACAAAATATACCCTTCCTTTTCAGTTATTTTTTCTTTTTCGCCTACCCTGCTACCAGGTCGTGTATCGTTCATACTTGGCGGGATAGATAGACTCTACTGGGACAAGGATGCCTGTTTCGTAGACATCGCCAAGCTCGGGGTTGTATACCGAGTCGAAGACACGCATCGAGGCGGTGATATTGATATAGGCGTTGAACATAGGAGGGATAATCTCCTCGTGGTCGCGTATGCTGCTACGCAGGATTTTGTAGTCCTCATCGAAAGAGGCACCTGTGAAGAGAGCATCGTAGAGCTCTGTGTTGATATCCATCTTCAAGGGGTGGATACCCTCGACCAGCTTGTCGGTATCGGGGTAGTATTTGCGCAAGAAGTAGAAGAACATATTGCGTGCCTCGATATTATACGATGAGTACATCGTAACCTTGCCCAAGAGGTACTTCACCTCGGGGTGGGTCTTGAGCAGTGCACCGATACCATCCCAGAGGTTATCGAGAGCATAGATGCTCTTCATAGCATCGCCCGAACCACTTACAAAGGCACGGCCAAGTTCCAAAGTATGAGGCAGATACTCCTCGCGGAACTGCTGGCTAAAGTTGAAGTAGTGCTCGGTAGAGAGGTGTGCGGGCTGTGAGTCACGACAGATGATAAAGCGGTAGCCACCGATAATCTCCTGAGCCACAGGGTCCCAGGCTATAAGCTGCTCATAGCCATCTTGTGCCATATCATCGGCATCGACATCGAGTTCATTGCCCGAACCGCCACCGCCACCACGGAACGACAGTTCACGCAGACGACCTACCTCACGCATAAGGTTGGGCGACGACTGGGCATTAAAAACATATATCTCGTTGGCACCGTGGCGCGTTGTACGCAACATTTCGAGCTTCGAAAGCTCATCAAGAATAACGGCACGGTCAATAGCGGGGATAATCTCCTTCATAAAATCGGGGGGGTTAGTTCTTCATTAAGTTTGGGTTGGTTAGCACTCCAAGGCGTAGGCACGGCGGCGAATCTCCTTGCAGATATCGCCACGGCTGCCCTCAAGGGTTGCAACATCAACAGGTGCACCTACGCGGATATGGATATGGTTGCCACGCTGGCGGAACATCTCATCGACGAGCAATACAAGCTCCAAGTTGACATTTAGGTGTAGGAAACGGCGCAGGCGGTAGATGCGATAGAAGCGCTTCGAGAGCGTACCCTCGACAAATACGGGTACTACCTTACGGTTGTAGCGCAAAGCATCTTTTACAAAGTGGCTACGCCACTCGATATCCTGAACACGACCATCGATATAGCGCGAACAGAAGCCCGCAGGGAAGGTCAAGATCTGCTTTGTAGGAGAGCTAAAGGCCTCATCGTAGCGGCGACCCTTCTCGACACTCTGCTTGCCATATTTGTTGATAGGAATCCATAGCGGTTCAAGATACGAGATATTCATCAGAAGGTCATTAACGACAGCACCAGCATCGCCAAAGCGCTCAACGAGGGCATCGACAAGCAACATACCATCGAGACCGCCAAAGGGGTGATTCGATGCAAAGATATATCGCTCATCATCGGCAAGAGGAGCTGTGTACTCCACCGTGTGGGTGACATTCAGAAACTCAAAGGCCTTCTTTAGGAACTCTTCGGGCGTTGCACCCTCGCAGGTGGCAAAAAATCCGTTGAGCTCATCCTGATGAATCAACTTTTCAAGAGGGCGAGAGATAAACTTAGGCAAACGACGACCGATGCGCTTGCTCAAAATCTCGCGAATATCCAAGTGCATAGTTAGTAGTGTAATAATGGCTACAAAGATACGAATAATATCCCAAACGGCTCAGTAGTATATATACCTATTTTTTCGACTTTCGGAACAATATAAAGAGAGAGTAACCGACCAAAGGAGCAAAAACGGAGAGGATAGAACAAAGAGAGCCAAGATAGGGAATTTTAATGACCGAAGTGACCAAATAGGCCAAAAGACCGAAGAGACGATGCGGACAAAGGTCCTCAGTTATACCCGCTCTCTCTGATCCCTATGGTCTCTCTGGTCTCTCTGGTCAAATAACAACACCTCCCAGTCAGTACTACCCAATTTCTTGTCAGAAGGGGTATAATTTGGACTATCGCAAAAGAATTCCCCAAGGGATAGTACAAAAAAGGTACAGCCCTTGGGGGATTACTTTTGGGATAGTTCGAAGGATGCCCCTTATAACAAGAAATTACTTGATACCTACTCTATCAAAGATAAAGTCTACATTCTTGAGGTAGTACTCCAAAGTGAAGCAGCTATCAAGCTCCTCACGCGAAAGCACTGCCATAACCTCGGGGGTCTCGGCAAGAAGTTCCTGATAGTCAGCACGCTCGCTCATAGCACGCATAGCCACGGGCTGCACGGTGTCGTACGCCTTCTCGCGAGAGAAGCCCTTCTCGATAAGGGCGTTCATCACACGCTGTGCGAAGATAACCTTGCGTGTGCGGTAGATATTCTCCATCATAACATCCTTGAATACCACGAGGTTCTCGAGGATGCCACGGAAGCGGTTGAGCATATAGTCCAATAGCATTGTAGCATCGGGGAGAATGATACGCTCGGTCGATGAGTGCGAGATATCGCGCTCGTGCCAGAGTGCCACATTCTCGTAGAACGATGCCATATAGCCACGCATAACACGGGCACAACCACACATATTCTCCGACGAGATGGGGTTACGCTTGTGGGGCATTGCACTTGAGCCCTTCTGACCCTTGCCAAACGACTCCTCAACCTCGTGTACCTCGGTGCGCTGGAGGTTGCGAATCTCCATAGACATCTGCTCGATAGTCGATGCTATAACCGCGAGAGTTGCCATATAGTAGGCGTGGCGGTCACGCTGGATTACCTGTGTCGAGATATTTGCGCTCTCGATGCCGAGCTTCTCGCATACATAGTCCTGAATGAAGGGAGGGATATTTGCGAAGTTGCCCACAGCACCCGAAATCTTACCTACCTCAACACCACGAGCTGCGCTCTTGAAACGCTCCAAATTGCGCTTCATAGCCTCGTACCACAATGCCCACTTAAGGCCGAAGCTGGTGATGTCAGCATGGATACCGTGGGTACGGCCAATGGCGGGGGTATCCTTAAACTCAATGGCGCGCTGGCGCAACACCTCAAGCATCTTCTCCAAATCCTCCAAGAGGATAGCGTTTGCCTGGCTGAGGAGGTAGCCGTTGGCAGTATCAACAACATCGGTGCTGGTGAGGCCATAATGCACCCACTTGCGCTCGTCGCCAAGGGTCTCGCTCACGGCACGGGTGAAGGCTACGATATCGTGGCGTGTCTGCTGCTCAATCTCGTAGATGCGGTTGATATCGAACGATGCGTTCTTCCACAACTTCTCGACATCCTCCTTGGGCACTACGCCAAGCTGGCTCCAAGCCTCCGAAGCCAAAATCTCAACGCGAAGGTAGGCATCGAACTTGTTCTGCTCGGTCCACACTTTGCGCATAGTCTCTCTGCTATATCTTTCAATCATAAGGCAGGTTAGTATTTTAGGTTTATTATTTTGTCATTCTATTTACAAATGCCTCCACGGTATTCTCCATAAGGCAGGCGATGGTCATAGGACCTACACCACCAGGCACGGGGGTGATAGCGGCTGCTACATTCTGTGCCTCCTCGAAGTCGACATCGCCACAGAGTTTGCCGTTGCGGGTATCGCGGTTGACACCTACATCGATAACCACAGCACCTGGCTTAATCATATCGGCCGTAATGAAGCGCTCACGACCAACCGCCGCAACAAGGATATCGGCACGGCGAGTAACCTCGGCAAGATTCTTAGTTTTTGAGTGAGCGACAGTTACCGTAGCATTGGCATCCAACAGCAACTTTGCCACGGGCTGACCCACGATATTGCTACGACCAACAACCACAGCCTCCTTACCAGCGATATCTACGCCCGCAAAGTGCAGCAACTTGATGATACCCTTGGGTGTGCAGGGCAGTACGCAGGGCTGCTTAAGCCACAACTTCGCCACATTCATAGGGTGGAAGGCATCTACATCCTTCTCGGGCGAGATGGCTGCGATAACCTTGTTCTCGTCGATATGCTTGGGCAGAGGCAACTGCACGAGGATGCCATCTACCGAGTCATCATTGTTGAGCTGGTCGACAAGTGCCAAGAGGTCTGCTTCGGCGATTGTGTCAGCCAAGCGAATAGTGTTGTTGGCGATGCCCACCTCGGTGGCAGCCTTCGCCTTACCTGTAACATACGAGACGCTACCGGGGTCCTCGCCAACGAGGACAACCACAAGGTTGGGGGTGCGGCCATACTGATTCTTCAGCACCTCGACACGCACCTTGAGCGCCTCTTTGATTGATGTTGATAAATCTTTACCTTTAATTATCATAATTCTCTAATTTTTAATCTATTAGCGGAACGCCTTTGCTCCGATATCGGTACGGTGGAAGAGGTTGTCACACTCGATATTCGCTATCTCCTTGCGTGCCTTATTGAGCGCCTCCTCCAACGAGGGTGCCGATGCCACGACAATCATCACACGACCACCTGCCGTAACCAACTCGCCATCCTTACGCGCTGTACCCATATGGTAAATCTTGGCATCTACACGCTCCGTGCCACGAATTACGAAGCCCTTGTCGTAGCTACCAGGATAGCCCTTCGATGCAAGTACAATGCCGAGCGTTGCCTCATCGGTCCACTCTGTTGTGGGCTGCTCGTTGTTAGCAACCGCCATAAATACATCGACAGCATCGCTCTTCAAGCGGGGCAATACAACCTCGGTCTCGGGGTCACCAAAGCGAGCATTAAACTCGATAACCTTGATGCCGTTGGGGGTCTTCATAAGACCACCATAGAGGACACCCGTGAAGGGCACACCCTCCGCAACCATAGCATCTGCCACACGCTGCATAATATTCTCCATTGCGTAGGCGTGGTCCTCAGGCGTGATAAACGGAAGCTCGGTATATGCTCCCATACCACCTGTGTTGGGACCCTCGTCGTTGTCGTAGGCACGCTTGTGGTCCTGTGCCACGGGCATAGGGCAAATCTTGTTGCCCGCAACGAAGCACATCAACGAGAACTCCTCACCAGTGAGGAACTCCTCGATAACCACCCTACCCTCGCCAAACTTGGTGTCAAGGAGCATATCACGAAGCGTTGCTTCGGCCTCCTCCATTGTCTCGGCGATAACTACGCCCTTGCCCGCTGCAAGACCGTCGTACTTAAGCACCGTAGGCAACGAGCCCTTGCGAACATATGCCATAGCCTCCTCGAAGTCGGTGAAGGTGGCGTATGCTGCTGTGGGAACATCATACTTAACCATAAGGCGCTTGGCAAAGTCCTTGCTCGCCTCAATCTCTGCAGCTGCCTTGGTAGGGCCAAAAATCTTGAGACCCTCCTCGCGGAAGCGGTCTACAACGCCCACAGCGAGTGCCGCCTCGGGGCCTACGACCGTAAGCTCTACATCGTGACTCTTGGCAAACTCCACAAGTTTCTCGACCTCGGTATCCTTGATTGCCACACACTCGGCTAACTCGGCGATACCAGCATTGCCAGGTGCAGCATAAATCTTTGTGGCCTTCGATGAACGCGACAACGCCTCAACAATAGCGTGTTCACGACCACCCGAGCCTATAACTAAAACATTCATTATTAATTAGTAATGAGGAATTAGCAATTAGTAATTAGCAATAGTTTTGTCTATATATGATTAACGATTTGCGTACAATTTGTTGTTAGAAGGGGTCAGATGTGGTGCCAAGTGAGATTGACACGGATGGGACATACTAAAGGTATTTCCCATTCGGGGCAATAAGCTTGGTGCCGCAGATGTGCCCCTTATCACAACAAATTAATGCTTGAAGTGGCGCATACCAGTCATTAGCATCGTCATTCCGAACTCGTTAGCCTTCTTCACCGAGTCCTCATCGCGTACCGAGCCACCAGGCTGAACAAGGGCTGTTACGCCATACTGCTCTGCAAGGGTTACGGTGTCGTCGAAGGGGAAGAAGCCATCCGATGCAAGCACAAGACCCTCGGTGAAGCCCGCAGCATGTGCCTGCTTAAGGGCAATCTCTGCCGAGCCTACACGGTTCATCTGACCTGCACCAACACCTACGGTGTGGCCATCCTTAACCACCACGATAGCGTTAGATTTAACATGCTTAACGATACGCCAGCCGAAGTTCATATCCTCCAACTCCTCTGCCGAGGGCTTACGCTCCGTAGCGCACATATCCGCAACAACCTCCTTAGTCTCGGTGTCGAGCTGCTGAACAAGCAAACCGCCATTCACGGTAACATACTGGTTCTGAACAGCATCTGTGTCGTACATATCGACCTGCAAGAGACGAAGATTCTTCTTTGTAGAGAGCACCTCCAGAGCCTCATCCGAGAACGAGGGCGCCATAATAATCTCCAAGAAGATGGGCTTCATCAACTCGGCAACCTCCTTCGTTAGCTCACGGTTTACGGCAACGATACCGCCGAAGATACTTACCGTATCGGCAGCATATGCCTTCTCCCAAGCCTCCTTGATATCCTTGCCGATAGCAGCACCACAAGGATTCATATGCTTCAAGCCAACAGCAAAAGGCTCCTTGAACTCACGAACAATGTTAAGCGCAGCGTTGGCATCCTGGATGTTGTTGTACGACATCTCCTTGCCATTGAACTGCTTAGCGGTAGCCAACGAGTAGGGAACTCGCTCTGCCGAGGCATAGAACTTAGCCTGCTGATGGGGGTTCTCGCCATAGCGCAACGACTGCACAAGGTCGAACGAAGCAAACAATTTCTCGTTCAACTCTGCCTGCTTACGCATATAGGTTGCGATGCACATATCGTACTCTGCGGTATGGGTATAGGCCTTTGCCGAGAGCTGAAGGCGTGTCTCACGCTTGGTGTTGCCACCCTCCTCAATCTCAGCGATGATACGCTCATAGTCCTGAGGGTCGCAAACAACGGTTACATCACGGTAGTTTTTGGCTGCCGAACGCAACATCGAAGGGCCACCGATATCGATATTCTCGATAGCATCCTCCATCTTTACATCGGGCTTCGAGATTGTCTGGCGGAAAGGATAGAGGTTTACGCAGACCATATCGATAAACTCGATAGCGTTATCCTTCAACGCCTTGAGGTGGCTCTCATCATCACGACGAGCCAAAAGACCACCGTGCACCTTGGGGTGAAGGGTCTTGACACGACCGTCGCAAATCTCGGGGAAGCCCGTAACCTCGCTGATGCCGATAGTCTCGACACCGCTATCCTCCAACAACTTCTGGGTACCGCCCGTAGCGATAATCTCCCAGCCCAGACGGCGAAGGTTGTGGCAGAAATCCACAACACCCGTCTTATCGCTAACACTTACTAAAGCTCTCATATACCTTATAATCGCTTAAAATCTCTTGTTAATCAATTTGTTAATAGTCTTTACATAGAGCTTATGCTCGATGTTGTGAATCATCGTCGTAAGCTCCTCGATGTCGTTGCCCTCGTAGGCCACAGCGCCCTGGTCGATGATGCGACCACCATCCAAAGTCTCGTCTACGAAGTGGGTGGTAACGCCAAAGACCTTAACACCAAACTCCATAGCATCCTGAATGGCGTGAGCACCCTTGAACGAGGGGAGCAACGATGGGTGGATGTTGATGATGCGCTGCTCGAAACGCGAAAGTAGCACCTTGCCCACGATACGCATATAGCCCGCCAAGCAGATATAGTCTACTTTATGGTCGTCGAGCATCGTGGCAAGCATAGTCTCATATGCATCGCGCGACTCATAGTCCTTGGGATTGAAGGCAAAGGCCTTTGTGCCAAACTTCTCGGCACGCTCCAAGACCTTTGCGCCAGGCTTGTCGCAGACCAAAAGCACAACATCGGCATCTATTCTGCCATCTATACAAGCCTCGACGATAGCCTGATAGTTGCTACCGCTGCCACTTGCGAAGACCGCCAATCTTGCTTTTTTCATAGCTCTTAGATGATTGTTACGCCCTCACCCTCGATGACACGACCGATAACCGAAGCACGCTCGCCCGACTCTGCCAAGATAGCGATAGCCTTCTCGGCATCTGCCTCGGGCAACGCTATAACCATACCGATACCCATATTGAAGATGTTGAACATCTCGCGGTGCGATACCTTGCCGTACTTCTCCAAGAGTCGGAATACGGGCAAAATCTCCCAAGTTCCCTCCTTAACCTCGACACCCTGACCATCCTTCAAGATACGGGGAATATTCTCGTCGAAACCACCGCCAGTGATGTGGCTGATGCCGTGAACATCGCACTCTGCGATAACCTTCAACACCTGCTTAACATAGATGCGTGTGGGCTCCAACAAAGCCTCGCCAAGCGTACGACCAGGAATCTCGGGATAGTTCTCCGAAAGCTTTAGGTTATTGTCGCTAACAACCTTACGCACAAGGCTAAAGCCGTTAGAGTGAACACCAGTAGATGCGATACCTACCAAGACATCACCAACCTTAACACGCTCGCCAGCGTCGATAAGCTTCGAGCGCTCAACAACGCCCACGGTGAAGCCAGCGATATCGTACTCGCCATCCTGATACATACCAGGCATCTCGGCGGTCTCGCCACCAACCAATGCACAACCTGCCTGACGGCAACCCTCGGCAACACCCGACACGATAGCCTCAACCTTAGCGGGCTCGTTGTGGCCAACAGCCACATAGTCGAGGAATACCAGAGGCTCGGCACCCTGTGCCAAGACATCGTTTACGCACATTGCCACAGCATCGATACCGATGGTGTCGTGCTTATCCATCTCGAACGCCAACTTAAGCTTTGTGCCTACGCCGTCGGTACCGCTAACCAACACAGGCTCCTTGATGTTGAGCGCTGCAAGGTCAAACATACCGCCAAAGGCGCCAATATTACCCATAGAGCCTACACGCTTGGTAGATGCTACATGAGACTTAATGCGTCGTACAACTTCGTAGCCGGCCTCAAGGTTTACACCGGCTGCTTCGTAACTTTTTGCCATACCTATATATATATTTATTATTATTTATCTTCTTCAATTTTGTTCTGATAGAGCGATGTGGGATAGCAGCCATTGAAGCACGCCATACACAACTCCGAGCGGTTACCCGCCTTGAGCAACGACTCCTGCGAGAGGAACTCCAACGAATCAGCCTCGATAGCCTTCGCTGCCTCCTCTATCGACATACGCGCACAGAGCAACTCGGCACGGGTCGACATATCGATACCGTAGAAGCAGGGATGCGTAATTGCGGGGCTGGCAATACGCACATGCACCTCCTTAGCTCCCGCCTCCTTGAGCAGTCTTACGATGCGCAACGAGGTCGTACCTCGCACAATCGAGTCGTCAATGAGCACTACCCTCTTATCCTTAACCAACGAGCGCACCGCCGAGAGTTTCATACGAACACCCTTCTCGCGCATCTCCTGCGAAGGCTGGATAAAGGTACGTGCAATATACTTATTCTTGATAAGGCCCATCTCGTATGGGATACCACTCGCCTCCGAGTAGCCAATAGCTGCACTAATACTTGAGTCTGGCACACCGATAACTACATCCGCCTTTGTAGGGCACTGCTCATAGAGGTAGCGACCCGAAAGCTTACGGAAAGAGTGAACATTGCAACCCTCGATATCGCTATCGGGGCGAGCAAAGTAGATGTACTCCATAGCGCACATAAGGTGACGCTGATACAACGAGTAGTGGTTGGTGCG
>JAGBYO010000121.1 GCA_017628735.1 Alistipes sp.
AGACCATCGGTCTGCAACAAGCCCCACCTTATCAAAGGAGGGGTTTGGGGAGGATTATAAATATGTTTTGGGTCTTAACCCCACATCTTTTTGCCCTCGGGCAAAAAGATGTGGGGTTGTCAGCTTTCACAAGTAGACAACCCCCACGGACACAAACAATTATTAACCTTTCTTACACTACTAAATATCTCTCTCTTTTCTAAATTTTTTAGCTATTTTTATTATTTTCTGGTGCAAATATAAAACCACAATTTCAATTTTGCAAATCAAAAATATTTATATCGGGATAATCAAAACTTATACCAGTGTTAATCTTTTCACAATAATAGATGGATATATTCAAATAGCCAGAAAACTCATATTTTGATAATTGAGTATATTGTTGTGATATTTAGGTGTTTATAATGTAATTTTCTGTGAGAAAGTAGACCAATTTCGTCATCTAAAAAAATAGAAAATTTTGCAAAAAAGTTGTAATTTTTTTGAGCGTCCATAGGTTTTGGCGGTAAAATAACAATGAAATGATGATATGAGGTGTAGGAAAATTAAGGATTAAGGGAGGTAAGGTATATGTCGGTAGTGCCTCCCTAACTTCTCTAATCTCGCTAAATTCCCTAAATTCATTATATCAGCACTCTCTCGTCTCTCTTGTCTCTGTGGTCTTTTTGCTCTCTTCTAAAATCGAGAGTGTCTATCAAACAAGTTGCATTTCTAAAACTTTTTCGCTCTTTGCTCTTTGCTCTTTGAACTTTGCTCTTTTTTTCTTACCTTTGCCCCATTGTGTGTATATAAGTGTATGCGCGCACGATGAGTAAGAGCAAAATAATAATCAAAAATAATATAAAATTTTCTAACTATGGGAAGAGCATTTGAGTATCGCAAGGCGAGAAAGATGAAGCGCTGGGGACATATGGCGCGTGTATTTACGAAGATTGGTAAGGAGATCGAGATGGCAGTTAAGGCATCTGGTCCCGACCCCTCGACAAACCTTCGTTTGCGTCTTTTGATGCAGAACGCCAAGGCTGAGAATATGCCCAAGGAGAATGTCGAGCGTGCAATCAAGCGTGCTACCGACAAGGACTCAGCAGACTACAAAGAGATGATCTACGAGGGCTATGGCCCCCACGGTATCGCCATCTTGGTTGAGACCGCTACCGATAACACCAACCGTACCGTAGCATCGGTGCGTATGTACTTCAACAAGTATGGTGGCGCTCTCGGTACATCTGGCTCGGTAGGCTTTATGTTCGAGCACAAGTGCGTATTCAAGTTCAAGCCCACAGCAGGTGCCGACCTTGAGGAGATGGAGCTCGAGATGATCGACTTCGGCGTTGATGAGTTCTACGCTGAGGAGGGCGAGGTAACGGTTTACGCTGCTTACGAGTCATTCGGCCAGATTCAGACTTGGATCGAGGAGAAGGGCTACGAGCTCGTATCGGGTGAGTCTGTACGCATCCCCACCGACACCAAGGAGCTTACTTCGGAGGAGCGTGAGGCAGTCAATAAGCTTATCGAGCACCTCGAGGAGGACGACGATGTAACAAATGTCTACACCACAATGGCCGAGTCGGATGAGGACGATGCCGAGGAGTAGTGGGGTAGCGCCACAATATTTCACCAACAGTTAGGTATGAAAAAGTTTACTGAGTATAAAGGTCTCGACCTTGCGGGTGTTGCCGATGAGGTGTTGGCACGCTGGACCGCCGAGGATACCTTCCACAAGAGTATCTCGACACGCGAGGGCCACCCCACATTTGTCTTCTATGAGGGTCCCCCCTCGGCAAATGGTCAGCCCGGTATCCACCATGTTATGGCGCGTACCATCAAAGATGTATTTTGCCGTTTCAAGACCCAGCAGGGCTACCTTGTTCACCGTAAGGCGGGCTGGGATACCCACGGTCTTCCCGTTGAGCTTGGCGTAGAGAAGAAGCTCGGCATCACGAAGGAGGATATCGGCAAGAAGATTACCATCGAGGAGTACAACAAGCAGTGTCGTGAGGCAGTTATGGAGTTCACCGACATCTGGGAGGACCTCACTCGCAAGATGGGCTACTGGGTGAATATGGACGATCCGTATATCACCTACGACAATAAGTTTATCGAGACTTTGTGGTGGCTCCTAAAGCAGCTCTACGACAAGAACTTGCTCTATAAGGGCTACACCATCCAGCCCTACTCACCCGCAGCAGGTACTGGTCTTTCAACCCACGAGCTCAACCAGCCCGGTTGCTACCGCGATGTTAAGGATACCACTTGTACCGCACAGTTCCGCATCCTCGAGCCTAAGGCCGAGATGGAGGGCTGGGGTACTCCCGTATTCTTGGCTTGGACAACCACACCTTGGACCTTGCCTTCGAACACCGCACTCTGCGTGGGTCCCAAGTACGACTATGTAGCCGTTCGCTCATATAACCCCTACACCTCGGAGAAGATTACCGCCGTGGTTGCTGAGCCATTGCTCTACTCTATCTTCAACAAGAAGGCTGAGGGCATCGCTTTGGCAGACTACAAGGCTGGCGACAAGCTTATCCCCTTCGAGGTTGTCGGTAAGTGGAAGGGTACGGAGCTTGAGGGTATGCACTACGAGCAGCTCTTGCCCTGGGTTAAGCCCGTTGAGGCAGACGAGAATGGCAACTGGAAGGAGGCATCTTCAAAGGCATTCCGCGTAATCCTTGGTGACTATGTAACGGTTGAGGATGGTACAGGTATCGTACACATCGCACCTACCTTTGGTGCTGATGATGCCTTCGTTGCGCGTCAGGCAGGTATCCCCTCGTTGTTTATGATCAACAAGCGTGGCGAGACCCGTCCTATGGTCGACTTCACTGGTAAGTTCTTCCTCAAGGCAGAGCTCGACGAGAAGTTCGTTAAGGAGTGTGTTGCAGCATCTTACGACGAGTATGAGGGTCGCTTCGTTAAGAACGCCTACGACCCCCAGTATACTGTTGATGGTCGCTACGACGAGAAGGCCGCTGCTGCTGCCGAGAACCTCGATATCTACATCTCAATCAAGCTTAAGGAGTCTAACAAGGTCTTCAAGATTGAGAAGCACACCCACAACTACCCCCACTGCTGGCGTACTGACAAGCCCGTCTTGTACTACCCCTTGGATTCGTGGTTTATCCGCACCACAGCGCTTCGTGAGCGTATGATGGAACTCAACAAGACCATCTACTGGAAGCCCGAGTCAACAGGTACAGGTCGTTTCGGCAAGTGGTTGGAGAATATCAACGACTGGAACCTCTCGCGTTCACGCTTCTGGGGTACTCCTCTTCCCATCTGGGCTACCGAGGACCGCACCGAGTTGAAGTGTATCGGCTCTATCGAGGAGCTTATCTCGGAGATTGAGAAGGCCGTTGCTGCTGGCGTGATGAAGGAGAACCCCTACAAGAACTTCAAGGTTGGCGATATGTCGAAGGAGAACTACTCTACCGACAACATCGACCTTCACCGCCCCTATGTCGACAATATCATCCTTCTCTCATCGAAGGGTGAGCCTATGCGCCGTGAGCCCGACCTTATTGATGTATGGTTCGACTCGGGTGCTATGCCCTATGCACAGGTTCACTACCCCTTCGAGTCTAAGGAGGGCTTCGACCAGATCTATCCCGCCGACTTCATCGCCGAGGGTGTAGACCAGACCCGTGGTTGGTTCTATACGCTCCACGCTATTGCGGTTATGTTGTTCGACTCTGTGGCGTTCAAGAATATCATCTCTAACGGTCTTGTCTTGGATAAGAACGGCAACAAGATGTCGAAGCGTCTGGGCAATGCCGTAGACCCCTTCGATGTTTTGAAGAAGTATGGTGCCGATGCTACCCGTTGGTATATGATTTCTAACTCGCAGCCTTGGGATAACCTTAAATTCGATGTCGATGGCGTTGACGAGTGCCGCCGTAAGTTCTTCGGTACGCTCTACAACACCTACTCGTTCTTCGCGCTCTACGCCAATATCGACGGCTTCACTGGCCAGGAGGCTGAGGTGCCTGTTGAGAAGCGCCCCGAGATTGACCGCTGGATTCTCTCGGAGCTCAACTCTTTGGTTAAGGATGTCACCGCTGCGTTGGAGGATTACGACCCCACCCCCGCAGCACGCCGCATCGATCAGTTTGTTGGTGAGAACCTCTCTAACTGGTATGTTCGCTTGAACCGTAAGCGTTTCTGGGGTGGTGAGCTCACTGAAGATAAGCTCGCTGCTTACCAGACCTTGTATACCTGCTTGGAGACCGTTGCTATGTTGGCTGCGCCTATCGCACCCTTCATCACCGACCGCATCTTCCGTGACCTTAATGCTACAAGCGGTCGCCACACCGAGGAGTCGGTACACTTGGCAGAGTATCCCAAGTGCAACGAGGCACTTATCGATGCTGAGTTGGAGGCTATGATGTCGCTTGCTCAGCGTGCATCGTCTATGGTCTTGGCGTTGCGCCGTAAGGTGAACATCAAGGTGCGTCAGCCCTTGCAGAAGATTATCATCCCCGTTTTGGATAAGGAGATGGCGGCACATATCGAGAAGGTGCGCACGCTCGTTATGAACGAGGTGAATGTCAAGGATATCGAGCTTATCACCGATACTACGGGCATCATCACCAAGCGTATCAAGCTCAACTTCAAGGCTTTCTGCCAGCGCTATGCTCAGCTTGCTAAGCCTATGTCGGCACTTGTTGCTACCTTCACTCAGGAGCAGATTGCCGCTATCGAGGCTAACGATACGACAACGCTCGAGGTAAACGGTCAGGAGGTTGTTGTTTCGGCTGCCGACTTCGAGATTACCTCGGAGGATATGCCCGGCTGGTTGGTATCGTCGGAGGGTAAGCTCACCGTGGCCCTCGATATCACCATCACCGACGAGTTGCGCCGTGAGGGTATCGCCCGCGAGCTTGTCAATCGTATCCAGAATATCCGTAAGGATTCGGGCTTCGAGGTAACAGACAAGATTTCGGTTGAGATTGAGGCAACGGATTTGACCTCGCCTGCCGTTGAGAGCTTTGCAAACTATATCGCACAGCAGACCTTGGCCGTTGAGGTTAAGGCTGTGGCAGCTCCTGCGGGTCAGTTCGTGGTAGATTCTGATATCGACGAGGCACCCCTCAAGATTGCCGTTACAAAGGCCTAAGAGCGGTGTTTAGGGCAACTTTGGGTTGCTAAATAGAGAAGTGTGGACAGCGATGTCCACACTTTTTTTTGAAATATATTTGTGTATGTCATAAAAATTGCTTAATTTTACAATTATTTAATTAAGAATTGTAAATTCAAACAGCTACTAAAACGCATACGACTATGGCAGAGGAGAAAACCCGTTACAACGATGCTGAGCTCGAGGAGTTCCGCGTGTTGATAGAGCAGAAACTCGCCTCGGCGCGTGCCGATTATGAGATGTTGCGTTCGGCAACAAGCAACGAGAACGATACTGAAGACTCATCGCCTACCTTCAAGGTGATGGAGGAGGGCGCCACTACGCTCTCTCGTGAGGAGTATGGCTCGTTAGCACAGCGTCAGGCTAAATTTATCCGTAACCTTGAGATGGCGCTTATCCGCATCAAGAATAAGACCTATGGCATCTGCAAGACCACAGGCAAGCTAATTCCGCGTGAGCGTTTGCTCCGTGTGCCCCACGCGACGGAGTGTATTGAGGCTAAAACAGCCCGCAAATAATAATTTGTTGTGATAAGGGGCATCCTTCGACGCCTCAATCCAAAGCCCGAATGGGAAATACGCATAGTATGTCCCATCCGGGCTTTCTCTTTATCGGCGCCAAATTATGCCCCTTCTGACAACAAATTGGGTTGTGCTGGTTGGAAGGTGATAGTTTAAGACCATTAAGACCTTAGGAATTTTCCTATCGTCCTATGGTCTTACTTGTCTTATCGTCCTAATCTAACAACTAATAACTAAAAACTAAAAGAGCAAAGATCCAAAAATCTTTGCTCTTTGCTCTCTCTTACAGCTTCACGCCGTACGCCAAGTCGCCAGCATCGCCGATGCCGGGCACGATATACGACTTCGAGGTAAGCTCCTCATCTACGGCTGCACACCACAAGGTGCACTTTTCGGGTGAGGTGTGCTTCAAGACATAATCGACACCCTGCTCCGAGGCGAAGGCTGCGGCAAAGTGGGTGTGCTCGGGCTCACCCGCACGGCGCACCAACGCATCGTATACAAGCATCAACGATGTTCCCGTAGCCAACATAGGGTCAACCAAAATTAGGGTCTTGCCCTTCAACGACGAGGTCGACACATACTCCACATCTACCACAAACGAGCCATCGGGGCGGCTCTTGCGGTATGCCGAGACAAAGCCGTTGTCGGCGTCGTCGAAGTAGTTGAGGAAGCCCTGATGGAAGGGTAGGCCGGCACGCAGGATTGTAGCGATAACAATCTTATCCGAGATCTCCTCTACGGCAGCGATGCCGAGCGGTGTCTCGACCATGCGTGTCTTGTAGTTTAGCCTCTTTGATATCTCGTAGGCCATAATCTCGGCTACACGCTCCATATTACGGCGGAAGCGCATAGAGTCACACTGAACAGACTTATCGCGCATCTGGGCGAGGAACTTATTCAGAATAGTATTCTGCTTGTTGAGTATCGTTACCATAGCTTTATATGTTTGGTTATTAGTCGTTTAGTAGAGGAAATTGTTGAACGGATAGCGACCCGCGTGAATCTCGCGCACCATACCGTAGAGGTCGGAGCGGAGCTTCTCGATACCTACCTTGTCAATAGCCGAGATAAAGATGCAGGGCGTGTTGGCCTTAGCTATCCAGCTCTGCTTAAGGTCGTCAAGCGAGAGGTTTTCTTTTGTGGCGGGCGTTAGGTCGTCCTCCTCCTTGGGGGTGTAGGTGTAGGCGTCTATCTTGTTGAATACCAAGAATGTAGGCTTGTCGCCTGCGCCAATATCCGCCAAGGTCTGCTTTACCACCGCTATCTGGTCCTCGAAGCCGGGGTGCGAGATATCCACCACATGCAGCAGCAGGTCGGCCTCGCGCACCTCGTCGAGTGTCGATTTGAACGACTCGATAAGCTGTGTTGGGAGCTTGCGAATGAAACCTACGGTGTCGGACATCAGGAAGGGGAGGTTGTCAAAGACCACCTTGCGCACTGTAGTGTCGAGCGTTGCAAATAGCTTATTCTCGGCAAATACCTCGCTCTTCGAGAGTAGGTTCATAAGCGTAGACTTACCGACATTGGTATATCCCACTAACGCCACACGCACCATATTGCCTCGGTTGGAGCGCTGAACGGCCATCTGGCGGTCAATCTTTTTGAGGTCCTCCTTAAGTTTTGTGATGCGGTTGCGCACAATACGCCTATCGGTCTCAATCTCGCGCTCACCAGCGCCACCTCGCGTACCTGTGCCACCTCGCTGTCGCTCAAGGTGTGTCCAAAGACCTGCCAAGCGGGGCAACATATACTCGTTGTGCGCCAACTCCACCTGTGTCTTGGCATAGGCGGTCTGTGCGCGCGACATAAAGATATCGAGAATCAGGCGTGTGCGGTCCATCACACGGCAAGGCATAGCCTGCTCGATATTGCGTGTCTGGGCGGGCGATAGCTCGTCGTCGAAGATGGCGACATCTATCTCGTTCTCCTTGCACCATAGCGCAATCTCCTCGAGCTTACCTGGGCCGACATAAATCTTCGACATCGGCTGTGGCAGGCGCTGTGTGAAGCGCTTCACGGTCTTGATATCGGCGGTCTCGGCCAAAAACTCCAACTCGTCGAGGTGCTCCATCGCCGTGGCGGGGTTTTGGCTGTCGCGGATTACGGCAACCAACACAGCACGAATCTCGCGCTCCTCGACCGTGGGCTGTGGACCTTTGGCGCCCTTGGGCTTATCCTGCTTATTCTCCTGTTCTTCTCTCATTATATAAATATAGGTATAGGACGACGAGAGGGCAAATATTGTTCCCTCTATGATGAAAAAGGGGCTGTCCGAATTTTTCGCCGGACAACCCCTAAACCTCTTCCAAGAGTTATTAGTTCTGGATACGGAACGATACGGGAAGGGTGTAGGTAACACGCACGGGCTTGTTACGCTGCTTACCGGGCTTCCACTTAGGTGACTTCTGCAATACTGCGATAGCAGCCTCCGACAAGGTCTTATCGGGCGACTGGAGCACCTGAATGTTAGAGAGCTTACCGTCCTTCTCTACGACGAACTTGATAACTACATTACCCTGGATACCGTTCTCCAACGCAATCTGGGGATACTTAACATTGCTCTGTACCCAGTTACGGAACTTCGAAAGATCACCACCCTGGAATGTGGGCATCTCCTCAGCATTAACGAAGATCTCCTCCTCCTCGATCTCCTCCTCCTTCTCCTCGATGATAATCTCGAAGTCGTCGAAGTCGTCAGCATCGTCAGCAAATACGATGTTGGTCTCAATCTTCTGGTCGTTAGATACGATGTTGAGAACATCGGTTACCACCTGAGCCTGTGCCTTCTGCTGCTCGGGAGGTGTTTCGGGCTGGTCCTGACGGGTGTTGTCAATCTGCTCAACCTCGGTAGTCTCCTTCTTGGGTGGCTTGTACTCGCCTGCCTCAGGCTTAGAGCTGATAGACAATGCAAGGCCTGTGATACCGAGAGCGATCACCAGACCAATCATCAGGTAAAGCGACTTCTTGTTCTCAAGATCCGCTTTGGGTGATTTCTTAATCTCCATTTATAGTTAATTTTTTAGTTTTTAGTAACTTATCCTCGAAAGTGTGTGGCACAACCATACGCACGCGCGCACTTTGCTATGCAAATATACATATAAAAATTCAAAAAATATCAAATCAGGTGGAAAAATATTTATTTTTCACTAAATTTGTAGTCGATTAGTGGATTTGTTTATGAGTACCAACCCCCGAACTATGCTATATGGCGCCTCGCTTAGTGAGTTGGAGATGCTCACCAAGGAGCTCGAATTGCCACGATTTGCCGCCAAGCAGATCGCACAATGGCTCTACAAGCGCTTCGTAGGCTCTATCGACGATATGACCAACCTTTCGAAGGTTGCGCGTGAGCGACTCAAGGAGCGTTGCGACCTCGGCCTGTCGGCACCTCTCAAGGTTTCGACATCGTCTGATGGCACCAAAAAATACCTCTTCCGTACCTCCGAGGGAGAATATATCGAGTCGGCGCTTATACCCGATGGCGAGCGTATGACCCTCTGTGTATCTTCGCAGGCGGGTTGCCGTATGGGGTGCAAGTTTTGCGCTACGGGGCGTATGGGCTTTCGTCATCAGCTCCCCGCCACCGAGATTCTCAACCAGATAATCTCTATCCCCGAGCGTGACAAGCTCACCAATCTTGTATTTATGGGTATGGGCGAGCCACTGGATAATATCGACAACCTTCTGCGCACGCTTGACATCCTCACCTCGGAGTGGGGCTTGGCGTGGTCGCCTACACGCATCACCGTCTCGACAGCGGGTGTGGCGAAGAACCTGCCCCGATTGCTCGATGAGTCGAAGGTGCACATTGCAGTGTCGTTGCACAACCCCTTCCCTGAAGAGCGCCGTGAGATTATGCCAATAGAGAATGCCTACTCGATTAAGGAGGTATGCGATATTCTTCGCCGCTACGACTTTACACACCAGCGCCGTGTCTCGTTTGAGTATATCGTGTTGGAGGATATGAACTGCTCCGCACGCCATATCAAGGAGCTTTCGCGCCTCTTAGATGGCATCAAGTGCCGTATCAACCTTATCCGCTTCCATCGTATCCCCGATTCGCCATTCTTCTCTCCGCCGTTGGAGCGAATTATCGAGTTTCGTGATACGCTCACCAAGCGCGGTATCCAAACCACCCTGCGTGCATCGCGTGGCGAAGATATCGAGGCAGCTTGTGGACTACTATCGACTGCAGAGAAGAAGTAACTACCTAAGGCACTATCGGTTATGAGAAAACTTTTTGTCATATTTACACTATTACTATTTTCCGTAGGTTTTGCCTTTGGCCAAGAGAAGTGTGTGCAGCTCAAATTCAATGCAAGATATATTGGAGGTGAAAAGAGCATCATCCTCGACTGGAGCGATGGCACACTACAATGGTCGGCATATCACGACCACAAGGAGGTCGTTGCACCCTCACGCCTTGCTATGGTAACCGACCGAGGTGTGTGGGGCGAGAATATCACCCAAGCTAGCATTCAACATACCGACTACATAAATTATAGCTGTACCGTTGTTGACTTTGGCGATTATAGCGTAGAACTTCGTGCATATCACAAAGGTGTTGCCTACCGTTTTATCTCAAACATTGATGGCGACTATAAAATTGTAGATGAGTTGGCGGAGTTCTCGTTCAGCGAGGATGATAAAGCGTGGATTCCATATGTCAATTTCCGTCCCGATGCGACACCAGACTACGCAACGCAGTTTGAGACATCGTTCGAGAATACCTACACCCACACAGCACTCAAGGATATCGACTGGCGACGCTTGATATTCGCGCCAATAGTTGTTGAGCGCAACGACCTAAAATTATGGATATCAGAGTCTAACCTCGAAGATTATCCGGGCATGTTCCTATCAAATAGGGATGGCGATGGAGTCCTCGACACCGAGTTTGCACCACGCCCCAAGGAGGTGGAGCAAGGTGGTTACAACAAGTTGCAAGGCATGGTAAAGTCGCGCCACGACTATATTGCCGAGTGCCACGGCCCTCGCACCTTCCCTTGGCGAGTGGTGGCTATTGGCGAGGAGGACAGAGATTTGATAAGCAACGCCCTCGTGTGGGAGCTTGCCGACGAGTGCCGCTTGGAGGACACCTCGTGGATTAAGCCTGGCAAGGTAGCCTGGGAGTGGTGGAACGACTGGGGTCTCGAGGGCGTAGACTTCAAGCCGGGCATCAACAACCAGACATATAAGTATTATATCGACTTCGCCTCGCGCTACGGCATCGAGTATGTTATTCTTGACGAGGGATGGAGCGTCAAGGGCGAAGCAGACCTAATGAAGGTAGTGCCCGAAATTGATATTAAGGAGTTGGTTGACTACGCTGCCGAGCGCAATGTGGGCATCATACTCTGGGCAGGCTACTGGGCACTCAACAGAGATATTGAGGGACTTTGTAAACACTACTCCGAGATGGGCGTTAAGGGGTGGAAGGTGGACTTCCTCGACCGCGACGACCAGGAGATGGTGGAGTTTGTCTACGATGTTGCCGAGATAGCAGCCAAATACCATATGCTTGTTGACTATCACGGTGTTTACAAACCCACGGGCTTACAGCGCACCTACCCCAATGCCATAAATTTTGAGGGCGTTCACGGCCTTGAGACGATGAAGTGGCTCGGTGCGGAGCACGACCAGATAACCTACGATGTGACCCTGCCATTTATCCGTGGTGCAGCAGGCCCTATGGACTACACACCGGGTGCTATGCGCAATGCCGCAAAGGGTCACTACTACCCCGACTACTCACGCCCCATGAGCCAGGGCACACGCTGTCATCAGTTGGCGATGTACATAATCTACTATTCACCACTAACGATGCTCTGCGACTCGCCTACCAACTACGAGA
>JAGBYO010000122.1 GCA_017628735.1 Alistipes sp.
GTCAGGACTTTTGGTTGTCGAAATCCATATCTCACGCTTTGTGGAGTGGTTTTCAGCCAGCCACTCTCGCCACTGCTCACGAGAGGTTGTATGTAGTCTTTCGGTTATCTCCATTTTATCGGCTTATCTTCTGCAAAGTTAATAATTATTGGCACAATTTTGGGAATATAATGATAGATACTTACAAATTTCCACTATGAAACAGAACGACAAAAAACATCTTACGGCCGAGAATGGCCGCCCCATTGCTGACAACCAGAACACACAAACTGCAGGCGTGCGAGGTCCTGTAACGCTTCAAGACCCGTGGCTAACCGAAAAATTGGCTCATTTCGACCGAGAGGTAATCCCCGAGCGTCGTATGCACGCCAAAGGCTCGGGCGCATACGGCACATTCACCGTTATGCACGACATCACCGCCTACACCCGCGCCTCGATATTCTCGGAAGTGGGCAAGAAAACCGACTGCTTTGTCCGCTTCTCTACCGTTGCGGGCGAGCGTGGCGCAGCCGATGCAGAGCGTGACATTCGCGGCTTTGCGATGAAGTTCTATACCGACACAGGCAACTGGGATTTGGTGGGCAACAATACCCCAGTATTCTTCCTGCGTGACCCTCTGAAATTCCCCGACCTCAACCACGCTATCAAGCGTGACCCTCGTACCGGTATGCGCTCGGCAAACAGCAATTGGGACTTCTGGACACTCTTGCCCGAGGCTCTGCATCAGGTAACTATCACGATGTCGCCACGAGGTATCCCTGCCTCGTTCCGCCATATGCACGGCTTTGGTAGTCACACATATAGTTTCATCAATGCCAACAACCGTCGCACTTGGGTAAAGTTTCATCTGCGCACATTGCAGGGTATTAAGAATATGACCGATGCCGAGGCGGAGGCTGTGATTGCCAAAGACCGTGAGTCGCACCAAAGAGATTTGTTTGAGGCGATTGAACATGGCGACTATCCTCGTTGGTTGATGCAGGTGCAGCTGATGTCGGAGGAGGAGGCACGCAAATACCATATCAATCCGTTCGACCTTACAAAGGTGTGGTATCACGGCGATTTCCCGCTACACGATGTCGGCATCTTGGAGCTCAACCGTAACCCCGAAAACTTCTTTGCCGAGGTCGAGCAGGCGGCATTCAACCCGATGAACATCATCGATGGCATAGGCTTCTCGCCCGATAAGATGTTGCAGGGTCGATTGTTTTCGTATGGCGATGCGCAACGCTACCGCCTGGGCGTGAATCACCACCTGATACCCGTAAACAAGCCTCGTTGTCCATACCACTCATACCACCGTGACGGACAGATGCGCACGGACGATAACGCCGGGCGCACGATAGGCTACGAGCCAAATAGTTATGGCGAATGGAAAGACCAACCACACCTCAAAGAGCCGCCTTTGGCTGTGAATGGTGAAGTCTATAACTACGACGAACGAGAGCTTGATAGCGACTATTACACACAGCCGGGCAAGCTGTGGCGACTGATGTCTGCCGAGGACCAACGAGCCACTTGCGAGAATACAGCTCGTGCTATGGGCGATGCGGAGGTATTCATCAAGCAACGACATATCCGCAACTGCCACCGTGCCGACCCATCGTATGGCGAGGGTGTAGCAAAGGCATTAGGCCTTTCGCTCTCCGAGGCTCTCATTGCCGAAGATCCCGCACATCCCACGTGGGATTGGAGATAGTATAAACCAATGGCGACAGCTCACATTTGAGCAGTCGCCATTTATGTTGATGATTTCAGCTACCGATTAAGCATATCATCTGTTATATATTGATTATCAAATTTACTCTTTAACCTTATCTTGAAGATTATACATATTCTTCATTGAGCCATTCTCGGCCTTTAGGACAACCTCGCCTGTATCGGCATCCACCACCTCACACTCGAA
>JAGBYO010000013.1 GCA_017628735.1 Alistipes sp.
AGCCTGATTGCCTTGATAAGTGTTGCTTACAATCTCGTGTTCAAGGCTTGGACCCCATAGAGGGTTAATGGTTTGTCTATCAGATGTGGTATACCAAATCTCGTTGTGTGGAACGCCAAAGTCGATAGGTTTCTCCTCGGGTTGCTGGGGGATTGGTTCTTTATCGCAAGAGATAAGTGTAAATGCAAATAGACACAAAATGATGCTTCTCATAATCCAAAATGTTATTTATTAGTAGTGCAAATTTAGCGACAAAATCAAATATGCGCAATAGCAAGAGGGGAGTTTCCATTTTCAATTTTCAAAAACCTAATGATTTTGATAATCGAAAGTTGAAAAATCTCTTTGCTCTTTCATCTTTGCTCTTTGCTCTTGCTTTGTGGTGCGATTTATGCAGTTTGGGGCGATTGGAACTAAACTTCATAAATTATGATTAGCAAGATGAAAAGTTTTCTTTTGGGCACTGCCGCGTTGGTGGGCGGTGCTCAGGCATCGGTGGCGTGTACGGGAATATCGCTGATGGCTGCCGACAGCTCCTATGTGCAGGCGCGAACGATTGAGTGGGCGTATGGCGAGCTGAAGAGCGAATATGTGATTATCCCGCGTGGCGAGAGGTTGCAATCCTATACGCCCACGGGAGCCAATGGCTTGAAATTTACGGCACGCTTTGGCGTGGTAGGTTTGTCGGTTGTTGAAAAGGAGTTTATCGCCGAGGGCATCAACGAGATGGGGCTATCGGCAGGCTTGTTCTTCTTTCCTGACTATGGCGACTATGTCGGTTACGATGCCAAGCAGAATGCCACGACCCTTGCTGACTTGCAGGTGGTGCAGTGGATGTTAACGCAGTTTTCGACTATCGATGAGTTAAAGGCTGGTGTGGAGAGTGTTCGCATCGTAGGTCTTGAACCTAATGCGGTGGTGCACTGGCGAATAGGCGAGCCATCGGGTCGTCAGGTGGTAATGGAGATTGTTGGCGGAAAGGCGCATTTCTATGAAAACAAGGTGGGTGTGCTGACCAATGCCCCAGGCTTTGAGTGGCACTTGGCGAATTTGAGCAACTATGTAAATCTGCGCCCCGGAAGTGCCGAAAACTACAACCTTGGTGGGGTAGTGCTCAAACCTTTGGGTGGTAGTTCGGCTATGCGTGGTCTGCCGGGTGACTTTACCTCGCCTTCGCGCTTTGTGCGTGCCGCATTCTTCCGTAATACTGCACCACAGTTAGATGATGGTATCGATACGGTGTTGCAAGCCTTTCATCTGCTCAACAACTTCGATGTGCCGATTGCCATAGAGGCGCCTAACGAGAAGAACTTGCCAAGTGCAACTCATTGGACATCAGCCATCGACCTATCATCACGCACGGTATACTACAAGACAGCTTACAACTCGACAATTCGTTGTATCGACCTTCGAGATATCGACTTTACGAAGGTGAAATACGAATCGTTCCCATTGGACAAGGTGGCGTTGCAACCGATAGAGTACCTTTATTAAATAGGGTAGTACAACAAAAAAGAGTGTGAGTCGTTATTGACCCACACTCTCTTAGTTTATAGCGTGTTAGGCTACTTTACATCAAGTATAATCTCATATATTGAGTTAGGCTCGAACTCGGCGTTATAGACCAACACGAAGTTCTCGTCTACCACTGCATCCCACGCCTGACCCTCAGCAAGCGAAGGCTTCGAAAGGCGCTCGGGGAAGATATAAGAGAAGGGTAGGTCAAGGACATGCTCCTGCTTAAATTTGTTGCCCTTCATACGCTCGAGGTTGAAGTTGTCAAAGGTCTTGACCGTAACGACATATTTATCACCACGCATAGCGCTCTCGACGCTGTAACCTACCTCTGAATCAACAGGTTGTAGGCGTACATCCCACTTAGGGTCACCGTAGTATGCCACAACATCGCGGTCGTGCCAGAAGCCAAGCTCATCGGTCGATGGCTCACGACCAAGCACCTCCATAAGGCGTGCAGGGGCAACCTCAAACTCGGAATCTTCGAAGTCTGGGTAGCGCTCGTCGATAAGTGATGGATACCACTCATTCTGCTGGTGGAGGAAATCTTGCTGGTTGATATATGTAGCCTCGGCAAGGGTGTAGCGCTCGGGGTTGGTTACCCAATACTTCAAAGCGCCCCAGCCATTACGGCCGTGCCATGTAGTGACAACATAACCGAGCATCGTAGCGGCATTTGAGCCATTCATCCACGCAATGGCCATACTCTCCTTCGTGTTGTTCACATCGCCGATAAGGCAGTTGCCAACCACTGCATAAACACGGCGTTTGCCACTCTCCTTCAAGTCCCACTCCTCGCCCGTGAAGCGGTCCTCGGCATAGAGCTTGCCATCGCGAGGTTTGAGGTTGCCAAGCGAGTAGGGCATCTCCAAATTGCGCTGTGTGGCGTGTGCTGCAGTAACGACCAAGTCGGGGTCGTAGGCCTCGTAAATATCTGTAAACTTGCGCAATACCTGCTCCTTGGTGATTGTGTCGGTGCGAATTTCGGCATCACGGCCACGCTTCTCGCCCCACAGACCTCGGGTGTGGTCATCGACCCAAGCATAGTTGTCGAACCACTTTGCCGAGTTAAGCTCCATAATCGTAGCTACGGCATCCTTGATAACCAAGGGCTCGGTAGAGTTGTCGACCATACGCATTGCAGCCTCGGCATCGTAACCTGTGATAATGCCCCAGAAGAAGTCGGCATAGATATCCTCGTCGATGTCACGGCTCATAAGGTGCATATCGATTACATAGTCGCGACCGATATTCTCGGGCTTCTCGACGATAGCCACATAGCGAGGGTAGAGCTCACGCAGTTGGTCGAGTACTTCGCGTGGCGACTCCTCGTAAACCACGATTTCGGCATTGTGCTTCATCGAGAGGTTGTTGGCAACACCAATCCAAGCCGAGTCACACTCGACGGCCTTCGAGATAAGCACAACATAGCTATCTTCGTCACGGCTGCACGACGATAGAACGATTAGGCAAAGTAGCGCTAATGATAGAATTTTTCTCATTGTATATCAGTTATTTAAATTACGGCAACTATAATATAGTAGAGCAAGAATCCACCAATTATCAGCTTCAAACCAGTGCCCAAAAAGAATGACAAAAGCGAGCCTATGGCCACCTTAAATGCCTTGTCCGTAGAGTTGTGGTCGTTCATCATTTCGCCCACGAAAGCTCCGATAAATGGGCCAAGGATAATGCCCGCAGGACCAAAGAACATGCCCAAGAAGACGCCAACCGTAGCACCAGTAATTCCCTTCTTTGTGCCACCAAACTTCTTCGACATATAGCCGGGCAAGATATAGTCGAGTATTACGGCAAGGGCAGAGATAACGCCCCAAAAGATTAGCTTTTGGGTGCTGATGTCGGAATCAACCAAAAAATAGGCGCATAGCAAGCCTATGTACGAAAGAATTGTTCCGGGCAACACGGGAAGTACAGCTCCCAAGAAACCGATAACGCCACAAGCGACCGCAGCAACGATAAGTATTGTTTCCATCTAAATATTATTTCAAATTAGTTTCTTCTGCAAAGATATAAAATCATTATGATTTTATCAATAGAGCATTGATTTATCTTTGTAGGGTGGTACTACCCTAATATTATCACTTGTCGTAATATTTACATTATGTTAAATCATGTATAGATGAGGCTTTGAATTCATAGAAGGTAAAGAGTCATAGGAATCTTATGAGAATTAGCGACGAGGACGGAAAGTGAAGTATTTTGCGGCAAGGAAGCTATAAACGACAGATACAGCCGTTGTGAGCATCTTTGAGGGTGTTGGCCAGATATGAAGATGCTCGACAAAGAGTTTCATACATACATAGTTAAGCGCAATAGAGCCGACGACCGACAAGGCGTAGCGGATAAGTTGGCCTCTCGTTTTGTACTCCGTTGCACGGAATGCAATATTGCGGTTGAGCCAAAAGCCTGTAAAGAAGGTAATCGGGAAAACAACGATAAGCGAGGCAATATGCGGCGAGACAACAACTACGCCAAGGTCAATAAATCGCTCAGCTACGATATAGTGATAAATCACAAAATACCACAGCGTATCGAGCGCCATATTAGCGCCGCCGCAAAGACCATAGGCAAAGATATCTCTACCTACAAGGCGCTTGACGGGAGCTATATACAGACAATTGACAAGGCGTATAAGTAGTTGTTGTATCATTGTTTAGCTTTGGTTACTTAAAGCGTTTTGGAGTATGCACCCACGACTGCTTGAACTCATGGCGATTATCACGAACAAAGCTTTCGCACTCAGCCTTATCCACACTGCCATAGACAGCCACGGCGAACATCTTGCCAAGTGTTAGAATGTCGCAACACTCGGCCTGTTGCTTGCTGAGAATATCCTCCACGGCACGCTCTGCATTCTCGCGAGTGGAATAACTGCCGACAACGACCCAGTGACGAATATCGTCGTTATCTACCCATCTCTTAGGCTCAGGCTCGGGCGTAACTACCTCCTCGATAACCTCTTCGACGATAGGCTCTGGAGACTCTGCAACTGCAACTATTAGTGGCTCCTCGACAACGGGGGTTGCTACCCTATCGTTGGCCACGAACAAGTATGCTCCAATGCCCAAAAGAATAGCTACAACGGCAGCTATTAGCAAGTAGGGCTTACGGCTGCGGCTGTGGATTTTAAGAGGCGTAGACTTTGCGAGATTTAGCACCTGGGCAAGTGCTGTATCTACGATAAAGCTCTTATCGCGCAGAGTGCCTACTCCGCTAATTGTAAGTGTGTTACCCTCTCTCACATTATCCAACCATCGAAGATAGATATCCTCGGCTTCGGTGGCTGAGATATTGGCAACCGATGCTATAATATCGCACAACGACACGCCATCCTCTGCACTCTTAAACTCTACGGCAAAGGTGGGTGCAACTACCCTACCTCCCTCCATCTTGGCCTCTCGGCGAACAACCGAAAGCGAGCCTACGCGAGGGAGAGTAACTGCGTTATGCTCTGCAAGAGCGTTGTAAATCAACTTATTTACCTCGTTTACCATTCTTCTTCTTTTTATCCTCTTCGCGTAACATCTTATTGGCGTAATCAGCTACGGCATTTACATCCTGCACTGCTGGGCGCTTAAGCGACACGATGATAAATACGATGCCAAGCAAGATAAAGGGCACGCTGAGCCACTGACCCATATCGAGCGACATTGTGCTCTCGAAATCCACCTGTCGTTCCTTAACAAACTCGATAAAGAAGCGAGTGAGGAAGATGCCAATCATCGCCAAGCCAAAGAGCAGACCAGGGCGACGACGACCAGCATCCTTGCGATAATATAACCACAAGAGAATAGCGAAGGTCAAGAAGTAACACAATGCCTCGTAGAGCTGTGTCGGGTGGCGTGCGGGAATCTGCTCGATAATAGCATCGGGCACATCACCGGCATACTGATACCACTCGTAGCGTGCATCGTGGCGCACAAACTTAAAGCCCCACGGTAGGTCGGTAGCGTAACCTACAATCTCTGAATTAAATAGGTTGCCAAGACGGATAATACCACCACTCAGAGGAGCAACGATAGCAATGCGGTCAAGACCCCATACAAAAGGCAAATGGTTGCTTCGAACAAAGCCTACGATACCAAGTATGATACCGATAGTCGCACCGTGGCTGGCCATACCGCCATCACGAATATCTGTGATGATACGCCAAGGCTCGGGCAAATATACCTCGGGTTCATAGAAGAGGCAGTGGCCAACACGAGCACCGATAAAGGTACCGAGAACAATCCACAGAAAGCCCGACTCCAAGGTGCGAGAAGGTAGACCCTCACGCTTAAAGGTGAAGTAGCAGACACGCTCGGCAGCAAGGATTGCCACAGCCCACATAAGGCCGTACCAGCGAATATCCAAGTCGCCAATCATGATAAATGTGGGATCAAAATTCCACACAATACTTAATAGATTCATAGTATTTTATATTTTATTATTTCAACTTATAGTTTAGCTTGACATAATTGCCGTTTTAGCTATTACACGCCAAGCCTGAGCTACGCTCTTGTGGTTTATTTGAATGTCGTCGAAGTCGTCACGGTTGCGAGCAACAAGTCGCCATTCATCTTTATTAGTCGCAAGGCGAACCTTGCGCCAGGTGACACTCTTATCCTGTAACAAAAGAACATACTCATTGCCCTGAATAATATCGTCGGGTTCTACTCTTTTAAGGAATAGCTCAGTTACGGCACATGTCGGTTCGCTCATCGCCCTTGAATAGGAGCGCGCAATGATATCGCAACCACTAATCGATGGCAGACATACATTAGCAACAGGCTTATGTTGACTCAGCTCAGGAAGGATATTCTCCACCTCCTCGTTATAATATGCTATCTCGTTGCCTACGACCACATCATCTTTAAGCATTGTTCCTGCACCTGTGAGCAACCATGTACGATTAATCTCAGGAAAATGTCTTACGATGCGGTCGGCAAGGTCGAACGAGATGCCATAGTTACCACGCTTTATATGGTAAAGGTTCTCGCCACGATTAAGGCCTATGTAGATGGCAAAGTAGTTGGTTGTCATATTTGCCCAGCGAATAACACTCTCCAAACGCTCCCAATTGGCGTACTTGTTTGTCATAGTTGTAGTTTATATTTGCAAAAAAATGAGTATCTTTGCACCATGGCTCCGTAGTTCAATGGATAGAATATAAGATTCCGGTTCTTACGATGAAGGTTCGAATCCTTTCGGGGTCACTCTTTGGTAGGCACTTGACAAATGTCGGGTGCTTTTTTGTGCCTGTAATACTCGATTTTACTTAGCGCAATCCACACTGCAAATATACCATATATATTTATAATATAGAGTGTATATCATCATTTTTTTATTGTGATTGCAATGAAAATCCCGAAAGTCTGATGACTTTCGGGATAATATTCTATCGTATTAACATGTTAGATTTCGGTAAGTGACACAATGTTGTTTAGTACAGCATATATCGTTAGGCGACCTATTGAACGAGTCTTAAGCTTCTCCGAAATATTGTTGCGGTGAAAGACGACAGTAGCTAACGATATATTCAGCATATCTGCTATTTCCTTGTTGATATAGCCCTTAACTACTAACGATAATACATCGCATTCACGAGCTGATAGTATCTGCATTTTCTCAATCTCTACTGCGTGGTGATTGCCATGAGGGTGTCCCGCATGGTGAATTTCGAGCAAAGAGCGCACAATATGCTGTTCCGAGGCAGTAATATCGACAGTACGGAAGCCCGACTGAACATATGTCGATGCCTCGCCCTCCGTAAAGACTATGGTGCGACGCATAACCTGACGGAAGTAGTCGCTATTGTGGAAAATAGCGGATGCCGAGACAAAGTAGTGCGCAGCCTGTGCCTCGCCCTTATTGGCAAGGTACTCGGCTAACGAGCCATACGATACGACCTCGACAGATGCGGGGGTGATATCCACGAGAATAGAGCGCAGAGCCATAGCGCTCAGCGAATTCTCCATAATAATCACCATCTGCATCTGAGGCATCATACTACTCGCGGATATAGACCTCCATTAGCTTGGCGTTGCCCTCGAACGCAATATCGCAACACTCGGCAGGGATAAGCACCAATTCGCCCTCCGCCAAACTCTCCTCTGCGCCATCGGCAGTGATGCGCACCGAGCCTTCGAGGGCGATGTAGACGATAAACGAGTCTAAGGCCGAGCGGTCGAACTCCATACGACCAGCGACATCGTGCATGGTCATCGTAAAGAACTTTGAATCAATAACCTTAGCCTCGCCACCTGAAGCTAAATTGTAGGGCTTATGCAGTAGGTCTGCATCTGCCTCGAAGTCGATAGCATCGACAGCTAAGGCTGTATGCAACTCACGACCCTTGCCCGAGGCATCTACCCTATCCCAATCGTAGATGCGGTAGGTAACATCCGAGGTCTGCTGCACCTCGACAACCTGAATGCCAGCGCCAAGGGCGTGCACCGTACCTGCGGGGATAAAGAAGACATCGCCCTTCTTGACCTCGACACGGTTGAGCAAGTCTGCCAAGCGAGACTCCGCAACAGCTGCGATATACTCCTCGCGAGTGATGGTCAAATCCTTGAAACCGAGATATATGGCGGCACCCTCCTTGCAGTCTGCGACATACCACGCCTCGGTCTTACCGTAGCTCTGGTGGCGCTCCTCGGCAAGCGCATCATCGGGGTGTACCTGTACCGAGAGCTTGTCGTTGCAATCGAGGTACTTGATAAGCAACGGAAACTCCAAGCCGAAGCGTTCGAAGTGCTTCTCTCCAACCAACTCGCCCATATATACCTCGATAATCTCCTCAAGGTTGTTGCCCTTGAGCATACCGTTGGCAACCACTGAGATATCACCCTTAACAGACGACAAATCCCAACTCTCGCCATAGAGCTTATCTTTGGGGAGGCGCGATGCTGCCTTGCCCTTCTTTTGAAGGATAACGCTACCGCCCCAAATACGCTCCTTGATATGGGGCTTAAACTTTATTGGATACAACATAGTTTTTAGCCTGTAATAACCTGACAACTAATTAAAAGAGTGTCTCGACATACGAAACTACTTCATCTATATCGGGCGTAAGTGAGAAGACCTTGCTTGGCTTCAGATACCACAGCTCCTTATTCATCGTTGCTCGCTCCTCGCC
>JAGBYO010000123.1 GCA_017628735.1 Alistipes sp.
GATAATGCCGAGCAACGCATCTGGGGTCGCCTTAGCGAGATGCGCCGTATGCGTAAGCAGAAGCCATCGCTTATCGTCGGCATCATCGGCTGTATGGCAGAGCGCCTAAAGGAGGAGCTTACCAAGGGTGGCACAGGTGTCGATATCGTTGCTGGCCCTGATGCCTATCGTGACCTTCCCCGCTTGGTGCGCGAAGTGGATAATGGCTCTACAGGTGTCAATGTCGAGCTATCGAAGGAGGAGACCTATGCCGAGATTGCCCCTGTGCGCTTGGATAAGAATGGCGTTAGTGCCTTTATCGCCATTATGCGTGGTTGCAACAACTACTGCTCTTACTGCGTTGTGCCCTACACCCGTGGTATCGAGCGTAGCCGTGATGCTCAGACTATCGTGTCGGAGGCTCGCACACTCTTCGAAAATGGCTACCGTGAGGTTACGCTCCTTGGTCAGAATGTCAACTCTTACCGCACGGGCGATGTAGACTTCCCCGAGTTGTTGCGCTTGGTTGCCGAGATTTCACCCCTGTTGCGTGTGCGCTTCGCCACTTCGCACCCCAAGGATATCAGCGACAAGCTGTTGGAGACTATGGCGTCGATGCCCAATATCTGCAAGGCTATCCACCTTCCTGCACAGTCGGGCTCTACGGAGATGCTCAAGCGTATGAATCGTAAGTATACGCGCGAGTGGTACTTGGAGCGTGTGGCGGCCATTCGTCGCTATATGCCCGATTGCGCCATCACAACCGACCTTATCGCGGGCTTTGCTCACGAAACGGAGGAGGAGCACCGCGAGACCTTGTCGCTTATGCGCGAGGTGGGCTACGACTTCGCCTATATGTTCAAGTATTCGGAGCGCCCTGGCACCTTCGCCCAGCGCAACCTTGGCGATGATATCCCCGAGGATGTCAAGACACGCCGCCTAACGGAGATTATCGACTTGCAGAACACCCTCTCGGAGGAGAGCAACAAGCGCGATGTAGGCAAGGAGTTTGAGATTTTGGTGGAGTGCACCTCGAAGCGTAGCGACGAGCAACTCTCGGGTCGCACCTCGCAGAATAAGATGGTTGTCTTCGACCGTGGCGACCACAAGGTTGGCGACTATGTCCGTGTCCGCATCACTGGCTGCTCATCGGCAACCCTCTTCGGCGAAGAGATAAAGTAGGAGGGAGCAGGCGTTCCGCCTGCGGGCTAACGCCCCAAGGGGTCTAAGTGGTCTAAGGGGTCTGAGGGGCGGTTAGGTTAGCAATAGCCTTGTTAGTCTTACACACCTTAAGGTTTGTAGCCACGCACTATCTCCTCTTGTGCCTCTTGTGCCCCTTATGACACTCAGCGATAGCTGGCGCTCCAACGGAGCGCAACTCTAACAACTAAAAAAAAGAGTCCCGCAGGACTCTTTTTTGTTTACTCAATGTAGTAGGCTTTCGAGCTGTCGCGCTCGGGGGCTGTGGGGTGCTCACCCTCGGGATAGCCAAAGGCGATGGCAACCAACAGTTTGTAGCCCTCGGGGAGGTTGAGGCGCTCCATATAGGGCTTTGCCTCCTCGGAGTTCATCACTGGTACTACGCTACCCAAGCAGCACGAGCCGATACCCATCGACCACGCTGCGAGCATCATATTCTCCGACAGCAGACCGCAGTCATACTCGCCGCTATAACTCTCCTCGGGGCAGGCGATAAATGCCACGGTGGGGGCGTTGCGGAAGAAGTTGCGGAAGTTCTCCTGCTCCTTAAGCTGGGGCATCTTCTCGACTGCGATAGCCGTAACGCCATCTAAGAACTCCTTGTCGTCAACAACACGCACTGCCCAAGGCTGCTGATTCATTGCGCTGGGGGCATAGATACCGCACTCGATAACCTTAGCCATCTGCTCACGGTCTACGGCCTCAGCCTTATAGTCGCGGATTGAGCGACGGCTCATAATAACCTCCATAACCGCCTTATCCTTCGCCTTTTGGATATTGATATTAACATCCTCGCTTGTAGTGATGCAACCTACGGCAAATGTAGCAAGGGCTACTGCTAATGCACCTTTCAATAGTTTCATAGTTCTCTTAGTTTAGATATTTACTTCCTTACCCTTCAAGACTACCTTTTTAATAATAGGTGTCTGGTGGGCGTATGGCAGATATGCCAACGAGGGCAGAGGCTTCGTTAAGTAGAAGTTGGCCACCTTACCGCGAGTGATTGAGCCATAATCACGGCTCTCACCCATAGCGCACGCCGAGTTAAGCGTTGCAGCGTTGAGTGCCTCGGCGGGTGTCATCTTCATCTTAATAGAGCCCAACGACACCACAAAGCGCATATTTCCCGAAGGCGCTGTGCCGGGGTTGAAGTCCGAGGCAAGAGCAACGGCCAAGCCCGCATCAATCATCTTGCGTGCAGGGGGATAAGTAATGCCAAGGAAGAAGGCACAACCGGGCAACATTGTGGGCATAGTCTCCGTGCCACGCAACGCCTCAATCTGCTCATCACCCATCGACTCGAGGTGGTCTACCGACAACGCCTTATGCTCTACGCCAACCTCAACGCCGCCCGATACGGCAAGCTCGTTGGCGTGAATCTTGGCACGAAGACCATACTTCGCACCTGTAGCCATAATCTTCGCTGTCTCCTCAACGGTGAAGAAGCCACGGTCGCAGAATACATCAACAAAGTCTGCCAAGCCCTCCTTCGCCACGGCGGGAATCATATCACGGCATACATGGTCGACATACTCCGCCTGACGACCCTTGTAGGCACGACCTACGGCGTGAGCGCCAAGGAATGTGGCACGCACAGCGATAGGCGCACTCTCGCGGATACGACGGATAACGCGCAAAATCTTAAGCTCGTCCTCCAAGGTAAGGCCGTAGCCCGACTTAATCTCCACAAGGCCAGTACCCATACGGATAATCTCCTCGACACGCTCCATAGCCTGACGATAGAGTTCATCCTCCGAGGTGTCGTGTAGACGGTCGGCAGAGTTGAGAATGCCACCACCACGCTTTGCTATCTCCTCGTACGACAGACCGTTAATCTTGTCCAAGAACTCCTGCTCACGGCTACCAGCATATACGATGTGGGTGTGCGAGTCGCAGAACGAGGGGAAGAGCCAGCCACCCTCGGCATCGAGGACCTCGCAACCCTCCGCAGAGGGTAGCGAGTCCATAGTGCCGTAATCCTTGATACGCTCGCCATCGGTCAGAAGCCACGCACTCTCCAAGGTCTCGATTTCGGACATTGCCTTGCCCTCGACCTTTAGGCGGTGGCTCTCGTCGATACCAACGAGCATACCTATATTCTTAACGAGCAAGCTCATAGTCGTTGAGGAATTTTACCGATGTTGCGATATGAGGATACATCACAGTGTCGTTGTCCACGAAGGGAACAACCTTGCGGTAAGCCTCGTACATAGCCTCCACCGACTCCGACGAACGAAGCGAAGTCATCTGGTGGCGGAACTCCAATGCCTGTGCCGAGTTCATAATCTCGATAGCCAAGACACGCTCGGTGTTCTGCACAACCTTCCAGAGCTTGGTTGCTGCGTTAGAGCCCATACTTACATGGTCCTCCTGACCCTGCGACGAGGGGATAGAGTCGCACGATGCGGGCCAGCACAAGCCCTTAGACTGGCTAACGATAGATGCAGCGGTGTACTGCGGAATCATAAAGCCCGAGTTAAGACCGGGGTTAGCAACGAGGAAGTTAGGCAAGTTGCGAGCACCCGAGATAAGCTTGTAGGTACGACGCTCCGAGATATTACCCAACTCCGCAACGGCGATAGCCAAGAAGTCCATAGCAACAGCGATAGGCTGACCGTGGAAGTTACCTGCCGAGATTACCTCGTCTGAATCGGGGAAGATAGTGGGGTTGTCGGTAGCCGAGTTAATCTCAGTCTCCAAAACCGATGCTACATAGGCGATGGTATCCTTCGATGCGCCGTGTACCTGAGGAATACAACGGAACGAGTAGGGATCCTGAACATGCTGCTTGGGCTGCTTGCCAATCTCCGAGCCAGCCAAAATCTCGCGGAAGTTGCGAGCGGTCTCAATCTGACCATTGTGGGGACGGATAGCGTGAACATTGTGCTCGAAAGGCTCCATACGACCATCGAAAGCATCGAGCGACATAGCGCCAATGTGGTCAGCCCAACGGCTAAGGCGCTGTGCGTTAATCAACGAGTAAACGCCGTATGCCGACATAAACTGTGTGCCGTTCAACAGCGCAAGACCCTCCTTCGAGCAGAGTGTGATAGGCTCCCAGCCCATCTTCTCCATCATCGCCTTGCCCTCGACAACCTCGCCGTCAATCTCTACATGACCCAAGCCAAGCAGGGGCAAGCACATATGTGCCAAAGGCGAGAGGTCGCCCGAAGCACCCAACGAGCCCTGCTCATATACCACGGGAATGATGTTGTTGTTGAACATCTCGATAAGGCGCTCTACGGTAACAAGCTGTACGCCCGAGTGACCGTAAGAGAGTGACTGCACCTTGAGTAAAATCATCAAGCGCGCAATCTCCGAGGGTACACGCTGACCAGTACCGCAGGCGTGCGACATCATCAAGTTCTTCTGCAACTGCGACAAGCCCTCCTCCTCAACAGAGATGTTGCACAACGAGCCGAAACCTGTGGTTACGCCATAGATGGGGCGACCTACGGTCTTGGTCTTCTGGTCGAGATACTCACGGCAGTGTGTGATGCGCTTTACGGCATCCTCGCTCAACGCCAGTTTGTAGCCCTTGGTCAAAATCTCCTCAACGCGAGCGATAGTCAAACGCTCAGCACTAATATAATGAATCATCGTTATTACTTATTTTCGTTATACACTTTCTCAATCATATCCATATCTGCAAGGTTGGGCAAAGTAACCTTCAACAGCGGTGTGCGCTCCATCTGACGCTTGATAGCGAACATAGCACCCTCGTTGCGAGCCCAGCTACGACGAGCGATACCGGTGTTTACATCCCACAACAACATCTCCTCGATGTGGCGGGCAGAGTCCTCCGAGCCGTCGATCACCATACCGAAGCCACCGTTCATAACCTCGCCCCAGCCTACGCCACCACCATTGTGGATAGATACCCAGGTAGCGCCACGGAACGAGTCGCCGATGACATTGTGAACAGCCATATCGGCGCAGAACTGCGAGCCATCGTAGATGTTCGAGGTCTCACGGTAGGGTGAGTCGGTACCCGATACATCGTGGTGGTCACGACCAAGCACGATAGGTGCCGAAATCTCGCCACGCTTGATTGCCTCGTTAAATGCCAAGGCGATGCGTGTACGACCCTCAGAGTCGGCATAGAGGATACGCGCCTGCGAGCCTACGACGAGCTTGTTCTCCATAGCCTCGCGAATCCAGTGGAGGTTGTCGGCCAACTGACCCTGAATCTCGGCAGGTGCCTCCTTGAGCATATCCTCCAATACCTCGGCAGCGATGCGGTCCGAGGTGATAAGATCCTCCTCCTTGCCCGATGTACATACCCAACGGAAGGGGCCGAAGCCGTAGTCGAAGAACATAGGACCCATAATGTCCTGAACATACGAAGGATAGCGGAACTTGCCGTTCTCGCCCATGATGTCAGCACCTGCGCGTGACGACTCCAAGAGGAAGGCATTGCCATAGTCGAAGAAGTACATACCGCGAGCTGTGAGCTTGTTCACGGCTGCCACATGGCGGCGCAACGACTCACGAACGCACTCGTGGAAGCGCTCAGGCTCCTCGGCCATCATACGGTTAGACTCCTCGTATGAGTAGCCAACGGGGTAGTAGCCACCGGCCCAAGGGTTGTGCAACGATGTCTGGTCAGAGCCAAGGTCTACATTGATATCCTCCTCTGCCAAACGCTCCCAGAGGTCTACGACATTGCCCACATAGGCAAACGAGATAACCTCCTTATCGGCTACTGCCTTCTTTACGCGAGGAATAAGCTCGTCGAGCGATGAGTAGAGCTCATCTACCCAGCCCTGCTTGTGGCGCTTCTCGGCAGCAGCGATATTTACCTCGGCGGTGATGCTCACAACGCCCGAGATATTACCCGCCTTAGGCTGTGCGCCCGACATACCGCCAAGACCCGCTGTAACGAAGAGCATACCCTTCAAATCCTTCTGACCGGGCTTCATACGCTTGCGCGCAGCATTCATCACGGTGATGGTTGTGCCGTGTACGATACCCTGAGGACCGATATACATATACGAACCAGCGGTCATCTGACCATACTGCGATACGCCCATTGCGTTGAAGCGTTCCCAGTCGTCCTGCGATGAGTGGTTGGGGATAACCATACCGTTGGTAACGATTACACGGGGTGCATCCTTGTGTGAGGGGAACAAACCGAGGGGGTGACCCGAGTACATAACGAGGGTCTGCTCGTCGGTCATCTCGGCAAGGTACTTCATCGCCAAGCGATACTGTGCCCAGTTCTGGAATACCGCACCGTTACCACCATAGGTGATAAGCTCGTGGGGATGCTGAGCAACAGCCTTGTCGAGGTTGTTCTGAATCATCAGCATAATTGCTGCCGCCTGACGCGAACGAGCAGGGTAGTCGTCAATAGAACGAGCATACATCTCATAGTCGGGGCGGAGACGGTACATATAGATACGGCCGTAGCGCTTAAGCTCGTCAAGGAATTCAGGAGCAAGCTCGGCGTGGTGCTTCTCGGGGAAGTAACGAAGGGCATTTGCCAAGGCGAGCTTCTTCTCCTCATCGGTGAGAATATCCTTGCGCTTGGGTGCGTGGTTGGCATTCTGGTCGTAGGCCTTAGGTGCGGGCAGTGGATCGGGAATACCAGCTAAAATATCTTTCTGGAAATCGGTCATTGTTCCTATATTTTTTAAGGTTATTTACTTAATTTTGCTCTCTACGATAGCGAGAATCTCTGCCTCGACCTTCTGTGCAGCAGCCTGAATCTCCTCTGCCTCCTTAACGAGTGCATCGGCAACGGCGCGGTCCTTAAGGCCAGCAGCGTTAATCTTGACATTGAGGCAAGCACCCATAACTGCCGAGCGAGCAGCCAAAGCGCCTACGCCAGCATCTGTTACAGAGTTGGGGTTACCCTCCTCGGCCATAGCGCGAACAACCTCGAAGGCCTTGAAGGCAGCCTTCATAGTGCGCAAGGGCACCTGAGTGGCGTAGAGTGTAGCAGCCTCCATAGCCTCGGCGCGAGCAGCCTTCTCCTCGTCGGTACCCTTAGGCATACCGAAAACATCCATAATCTTGTTGAACGCTGCGGTATCCTCGTCTACCAAGTACAAGAGCTCGTTCATTACGCCCATGCCGTTCTCAGCCCAGTTAGAGAAGAACTCCCAACGGTCGTCCCAGCCAGCCTTGTGCGATGAGAGGTTGGCAACCATAGTGCCAAGAGCAGCAGCCAAGGCGCCCATATAAGCCGAGATAGAGCCACCACCGGGTGCGGGCGACTCGCTTGCAGTCTCCTCGGCAAAGCCTGTGCAAGTCATATCAACGAGCTTCTTAACGCCCTTCTGCTCGTCTGCCTCCAAGATATACTCTACAACCTTCTCCTCGGGCTTAAACTCCTTGAGGTTCGAAAGACCCATAGACTCGATAGCGATGCGAACAAGCTCACGCTCAGGAAGACCTGTCGAACGGTTCTGCTTACGCAAGAAGTGGCGACCAGCATCTACCAATGCGCTCTTGGGAACAAGACCTACAATCTCGGCACCCGTAACGCGAACACCACGAGCATCAGCAGCACGGCATACCTCGTCGAAAGCGGCGTGGAGAGGTGTAATAGAGAGGTTGGTCATATTCATCGACACCTGAGCGATGCCATACTCCTCGATAAACCAGCCGATAGCCTTACAAGCCTTCAAAGTACCGGGCTTCATAATGGTGTTGCCATTCTCGTCCTTCATAATCTTGCCGGTGATGGGGTTACCCTCACGCATAGGACGACCCTTCTCGCGAACATCAAATGCAATGGCATTTGCACGGCGGGTAGAGGTGGTGTTGAGGTTGTAGTTTACGGCAACGAGGAAGTCACGAGCACCAACAGCCGTAGCACCAGTCTTAGCTACGCCCTCGTCATAGGGGCGAGCGCCAAAGTCGGGCTTACGCTTCTCGTCCATCATCTTTTCGGGCAATGCCTCATACTCACCAGCACGGCAAACAGCCAAGTTGCGGCGCTCGGGTGTGAAGGCAGCAGCCTCGTAGCAGTAGGTAGGCACATTTACCTCCTCCGAGATGCGCTTAGCCAAGGCGCGAGCCAACTCAGCGCACTCCTCCAAAGAGATGCCCGATACGGGAATCAAGGGGCATACATCGCAAGCACCCATACGGGGGTGAGCACCCTTGTGACCGCGCATATCGATAAGCTCGGTAGCGCGCTTGATAGCTGCAACAGCTGCATCGCATACTGCCTCAGGCTCACCTACGAAAGTGACAACCGTACGGTTGGTAGCCTCACCTGGGTCAACATCCAAAAGCTTTACGCCCTTAGCGGCGTCGATAACATCGGTAATCTGCTTGATGGTTTCAAGGTTGCGACCCTCCGAAAAGTTGGGTACGCACTCAATAATTCTTTTCTGCATGGTTTTATAGTTTTAGTTTTAATATAATTTCTTATCACAATTAAATTTCGTAGTCGACATCTACACGCTCTAATCTTCTGCCCTTGCAGTAGTCGCTGATTACGACATGTAGAGGGTTAATCTTGTAGGCCTCCATAGCCTCGAACGATGTGAAATCTGCGGTGAGTACCGCATCGAAAGACGATGCTGTCTCCTTGATATTCACGCCAACCTCGATAGCCAAAAGACCATCAATCTTACCTCTCAAAGCCTCCAAGCGGCTCTTCATCTCGCGTGCAATCTCCTGGGGTGTCTCCTCCAAATCTCGGCGGAACTTCCACATAACGATGTGTCGTATCATATCTGTAGTAGTTTTTAAGTTTTGTTCAATCATACAAATATAAGAATAATTTTTTATATATATGTACGCGCGCATGGCATATTTTCAACCGATACCTTAATTAAATATTTTTATTATCTTCTTGCCACTTCAAATTTGCAATTCTCGATAAAATTTTATATCTTTGATTGTGATTTTAATACTCTTTTATTATGGAAGTTTGGCATATATGGATTATCGCAGCCTTGGTGCTTGTAATCATCGAGATTTTCACCTCGGGCTTTGCCGTTATCTGCTTGGCTGTGGGTGCCGTAGGTGGCTCTATTGCAGCCGCTTGCGACTGCTCGTTTAAGATTCAACTCTTGGCATTTGCCATCGCCTCGTTCATCGCTTTGCTATTGGTGCGCCCCTTGCTGTTGCGCTTCTTCCCGAAGGAGGAGAAGGTAAAGACCAACGCCAATGCTATGGTCGGTCGCCGTGGCGTGGTGTGCAACGCCATCGAGGGTGTCGATGGTGGTCGTGTGATGATTGATGGTGTTGACTGGAAGGCTCGTTCCGTCGATGGCGAGGATATCGCCCACGGCGAGAAGGTCGAAGTCGTCGAGATTGATAGTATTGTACTAATCGTTAAAAAGCTATAATTATGGAAGTTACGCCCTTATTGATTTTTGGTATTATTGCCCTTATCGCAGTTATCTATGTGCTGCGTGGCTTTAAGATTATTCCGCAGTCGGAGACCCGCGTGGTTGAGCGCCTTGGTCGCTACGACCGTACTCTACCGTCGGGTATCAACTTTATCTTCCCCATCATCGACCGTGCGCGTGAGGTGTGCCAGCGCGATGAGATTATCTATGGCGATGGTTCGAAGAGTGCCGTTATCCGCGCCACATCGCGTATCGACCTTCGTGAGCAGGTCTACGACTTCCCGAAGCAGAGCGTTATTACTAAGGATAATGTTACTACGACGATTAACGCCTTGCTCTACTTCCAGATTGTCGACCCCGTAAAGTCGGTATATGAGATTGACAACCTGCCTAACGCTATCGAGAAGCTTACGCAGACGACCTTGCGTAATGTTATCGGTGAGTTGGAGTTGGATGAAACATTGACTTCGCGCGATACGATTAACTCGAAGCTCCGTGCTGTGCTTGACGATGCTACGAATAAGTGGGGCGTTAAGGTAAATCGTGTTGAGTTGCAGGATATTACGCCTCCCGAGTCAGTGCGTCGTGCTATGGAGCAGCAGATGCAGGCGGAGCGTGAGCGCCGTGCCAAGGTGTTGGAGGCCCGCGGTCAGAAGGAGGCAATGATTTTGCAGTCGGAGGGTGAGAAGGAGTCGCAAATCAACCAGGCAGAGGCAGAGAAGCAGACCCAGATTCTCAAGGCTCAGGGTGAGGCTGATGCTAAGGTGTTGCAGGCAACTGCCGAGGCTGAGGCTATCCGCAAGGTGGCAGAGGCTATTGCGGAGTCTAAGACCGACCCCGCAACATATATGTTGATGATGAAGTATGTCGAGACGCTGAAGGAGATTGGCGCTGGCGAACAGTCAAAGACCGTATTCCTCCCCTTTGAGGCAAGCAACCTTGTAGGTGCGCTCGGCTCACTCACCGAGTTACTTCCCAAGAAGTAAACGAAAAGGGATATATACAAAGAAAAAGAGCAAAGACCATAAATCTTTGCTCTTTTTCTTTGTATATCAGTTATATAGCTTACTCCTCGGGGTTTACCTCCAAGAGCTCAACCTTGAACTCGAGTGCCTCGTTAGGACCGATGTCCTGACCAGCACCACGCTCGCCGTATGCCATCTCTGCGGGAATCCAAAGGGTAATCTGACCACCTGTCTTAACAAGCTTCATACCCTCGGTCCAACCCTTGATAACGCGGTTGAGGGGGAATGAGATAGGCTCGCCACGCTCGTAGCTTGAGTCGAATACCTTGCCCTCACGGGTCTTGCCCTCATAGTTTACCAATACTACATCCTCGTCAGCAGTTGCCTGTGCGCCGTCACCCTCGCGGTCGATGCGGTACAAGAGACCCGACTCGGTCTTCTGGACACCCTCCATCTGCTCTACCTCCGAAAGCCACTTTGCTGAAGCCTCAGCGTTCTCGGTCATCTTCTGCTGGCGCTCCTCCTCGGCACGCTGGCGCTGAATCTCCTGGAACTTCATAAATGCCGAACGCATCTGCTCCTGAGTCATCTGAAGCTCGGTGTCGATAGCCTCCTCCGAAGATACATTAAGGCCATCGTTGAAAGCAGCCATAACGCGCTTGAAATCAACATCCTCCTTAACATCCTTGAGGCTTGCACCCATCGACTGACCTACGATAGTCGAAATCTCCTCGGCGGTGAAATTCTCGTCGTAGAGTTCGGGCAACGCAGGAAGTGTGTCGGGCTGGTCGGTCTCGATAGCCTCACGCTGCATCTTAGCCTGCATAAAGGGGTATACGCGAGTGTACTGGAACTCCATAAAGCGCTGGTTAGCTGCCTGGAACTCCTCTGACTCAACATCGCCATCCTTGAAGAACGACTTGAGTTCCTTAACTACTACATCGTTGTTAAGACCAAGGTCGCCCATACCAAGGTTGAGGCTAAGACCCATATTTGCACCAAGTGCATAAGAGAGCGAATCACGGTCGCTCGACATCTTGCCGATGGCACCATCGCAAGATACAGCAGTGAGGGCAATAGCCGCAACTGCCAAAGTCATAAAGAACTTCTTCATCTTTGATTTTAATTGTTTTTAATTGTTATTGATTGTTTGAATCTTTTGTTATCTCTGTTGTTACGGACTCCTCGACCGCCTCAGGCTCGGTAGCTACAACTTCCGTGCCTTCGGCCTCTTCCTCCAATGCCCAAGCATCGAAGTACTCCTCGTCGAAGCTCTCCTCCACGATGTCGTCAGCCACAATCTCCACCTCCTCGCTATCGATGATGAGCGTTGTGGTATAGCGGTCCTTGCCCTTGTAGTTGCGGATATTTTCGATAACCACATCGTTAATCACAAATGCGCTATCGGGCAAATCCTGATGCTGGAACGCCATATACTCACGAATTGTGGTGTTGCGGTGCTCCATAAGGCTACGAAGCTGAATATCAATATAGTCGCCATAGAGAGCCTCGGCCTTGGCAGCAATCGAGAGGTGTGTGGGGTCGATGCCTTTTGACACAAGCTGAGAGTCGGCAAAGGCTGCCACCTCCTGGCGTGATAGGCGCATATCACGAATCTTCGAGAAGTCGAGCATATCCAATCGCCTATCGGGCGAACTCTGCGTAGAGTTGTAGTATGCAATCTTTAGGTCGAGCTGTGAAAGACCCTGCTTAGCACGCTCGTAGTTGACACGCTGTGTAAGGCGTACACGCACCGTCGAGTCTGCCTTCAACGCCTCTGCCATCTCGTCTAAGCGGGCGTAGTGCTCCGAGTCGAATGAGGGGTCGAGTAGGTCGACATCTATATGGCGGAAGGCATCCTGCTTATCGGGCGACATCCACTTGAAGGGTGCCGAGGCTACCTTGGCGAGGACATTGCCCAACGCCTTGAAGATAATCTTGCGGTATGAGAACTCGGGCGAGTCGATGCGACCCGAGATGGGCAAGTCGATGTTGATATGCTCCTTGCTGTCGGTGAGGACATAGAGACCGAGTTTGAGGGGTAGGTTATACTCCGCATCCATCGACTTATCCTTGTCGCCAACCTTGAACTTGTAGGTGTCGAGCATATTAATACCGCTCAAATCGCCATTCGTGATGACATTCTGCGAACGGAATGTAAGGTTACCCGCCGTGATGGGAAAGGCTGTGAAGTACTCCAAGTAAGGAGTAAAATCCTTCATATCGACATTCGTGAGCGATGCCAAGAGATTCTGGTTGTAGAAGTCGTTGAGCGAACCATTCCACTCGACAGTCGCCGAGCCCTGCTTCTGAAGATTTGCACTCACGGTGAGCTTATTTGTGCCGTTGAGGTTAAAGCCTTGGCTCTCAACCTTTAGGTTGCGCAAGTTGTACTCAAAGGGTTTGTGCATTGTGCGGTCAGCAAAATATAGGCTACCGCCATCGAGCAGGAGGTTGCCGATGGTGAGTGTCATACCGCTAAGTGCGCTATCCTCGGTAGATGTCGAGAGCGTAACCTGCTCCTTGACATCGTACATATCATCGCCAAGGCTCTCGGTTGTGGTCTCCACCGAAATCTCGGGCTCCGAGTAGAAGAGCTCGTCGAAGTTGGTGCGCTCCTTGTCGAGGATAAAACGAGTGGCGTAGCCGTGTGCCGTAACCGCAGCAAAGTTGTAGTACTGCTCATCGAGATTTAGACGGTTGATGGTGGCACTCAGTGTATCAGCTGTAAGTAGTGAACTGCCATCGTGGGCATTCAAAGCCAACTCCTCGACCTTAACCTCTCCCGCGATGTTCATCTTAAGGAAGTCGAGGATATTACCCTCAATCTCGACATCGGCACCCACCGAGCCTGCCAACGAACTGATATTCACCACGGGAACGATATATTTGTAGGTGTCGGCAAGCGCAAAGCCCTCGACCACGCCATCAAGCTTAAAGTCCATAGTCGAGATATTAAGCCCAAGGTCGGCATCAAGTCTGCCAGAGTCGTTAACCAAGAGCGCAACATCGAACTGGTTCATCTCGTCGCCAAGCGATAGGCGCTCGGTGGCGATATCCAACTCCGAGACATTCCAACTCTGGTCTATCGTGGTGTCGGTATATGCCAAACGGCCATCGCTAAGCTCGATATTCTCGATGATGACCTCCCAGTCGGAGTCGCTATCATCGTCGGGTTCGTCAGATGAGTATTTCGCCACAAGGTAGTCGATAAGCGAGTCGAAATTGAAGCTCTCCTCGCCCTGGTCGATGCGCGCGTATGGGAACTGCGCCACCACACGCTTGATATGTACCACCTCGTCAAGCAACTCCCAAATGCCAATCTTGGCATATAGGCGGTTGAAGGCCACAAAGGGTGTCTCGCCGTCCTCCTCGTAGAGTGTGATATCGTAGATTTCTGCCTCGGACTTGAACAATCTGATGCTGACATCCTCGGCCTCAATACGGCGACCAACAAACTGCGTATCATACTTCTCGATGATATGCTCGGCAATCGTTCCGAGGTTGCAGATGATGACCATTACAACGAAGAGTATGGCACCGAGGAAGATGCCTAACCACTTGAGAATATTCAGCCATACGCTACGCTTTGCAGGCTTCTCCTCACTTGTTTTCTTTGCACTATTTTCCATACTTCTTCTGTTGTTTGGTTACTATTTTTGCCACTTCATCGTAAATCGGCGCAATGGGCGGATAATGAAGCTAGGCAAGTATTTGCAAATGGGAATCAGCAGACGATACCACCAGTCGGGTACAACGACCGAACGCCCCTTAAACATCGCATTTAGCGCACGACGAGCGCAACTGCGTGGCGACATCAGGATACCTGTCTTAACGCCAAAGCGCTGCAAATCCTTCGACAGTCCGTAGAGGTCGGTTGCAATACCTGCAGGGCAGATAGCCGTAACGCTAACACCCGTCTTGCGGAGCTCGCGGTTGAAGGCCTCGCTAAAACCCTTGACATAGGCCTTCGATGCGCTATATAGCGCCAAGCCGGGGAAGGGCATCCATATCGAGTACGACGACATATTCAAAAGGCGACCCTTGCCACGCTTCACCATATCCTCGCCATAGAGACGACACATTGTCGTTAGCGTAACATCGTGCAACTGCAACAGATGCTCGATGCGCTCCAACGGTGTGTTGAGTATATCGCAGAACGAGAAGATGCCAGCGTTGTTAACGACAACATCGAACTCGTAGCCCTCCTCCGTGGTCGTTGCGTGCAAACGGCGTGCTGCACCCACCTCCGAGAGGTCGAGAACCTTCGGAACACACTTTATGCGGTGGTGATGCTCGATAGCCATAGCCTCTTCGATAATCTCCTTGCGGATATCAACCAGGTAGAGGTTGTAGCCCAATTCTGCCAAGCGCTCGGCATACTGACGGCCGATGCCCACGGCAGCACCCGTAACCAATGCCCACGCTGAGCCACGCACTACCTCACCACGATTCTTCTTACAGCACATAGTCGCTACTTAATCTTGTTAATCTCACGCCACAATCGCTCAGGAATATGCTCCTTGCAGTTGTGGCAGCACTGCATATCTACCGAGTACATACGCGCCATACAGTAGTCGCGGTGGTCACAGCCACTGCGGGTTGCCATATCGCCCTCCTTGAGCTTATTGACAAAGGCGGGGTCGTTGACCAAGGCACGAGCCATCTGCACAAGCTCGAAGCCCTCGTCGAGAACCCTCTCAATACCCTCACGCGACACCAGACCACCAACATATACCAACGGGCCCTTGAGTGCTGCACGGAACTTCTTGGCATTCTCCAAGAAGTAGCACTCCTCGAAGTCGTACTGCTTGATCAGCCACTGGCCAAAGAGCGAAACGACAATCTTCTGTAGCCACTCGTTCCAGCCCATATAGTAGCCCATAGTCTTTGTGGGGATGCGACCACGCATAACGGCCATAGGCGCCTTCGACACAAAGCCCGACGATAGTACGATGCCATCAACGCCAAAGGTCTCTATCTGCTTGGCAATCTCGATAGACTCTGGAATCTGGATGCCACTCTTGAAGCCATCCTCCATATTGTGCTTAACCAACACGCCCATACCGCGCTTGCGAGCAACCTCCATAACCTCCTCCAAGCACATATTCATAAAGCGCATACGGTTCTCCAACGAGCCACCAAACTCGTCGCAACGATGGTTGGTGTAGGGCGAGAGGAACTGCGAGATAAGGTAGCCGTGACCTGCGTGTACCTCCACCGAGTCGAAGCCTGCATTATAGGCGGTCTCGACAGCCGTGCCAAACTCCTTGGCAAACTGCTTAATCTCGTCCTTACGCATACGGCGGTGGAAGGTGGGCGAGTAGAGGTTGAAGCCGTTTGATGCCGATACAGGGAAGCAACCCGCTGTCGACCAGTGGGTCATATTTCCGCAGTGACCAAGTTGAATACCCACGGCAGCACCCTCGTTGTGCACAGCATCGGTCAAGTCGCGCAGGGCGGGTACAATCTCGTCACGCAACCATAGCTGCTTGTTAAACGAGATACCGCTACGATTTATCGAGGCGTAGGCCACGGTGGTCATACCAACGCCGCCCTTAGCCACACTGACATGGTAATCTTTGAGTGCCTGAGTAGGGGCAAAGTCCTTGCCCATCGACTCGAACGCAGCAGAGCGGATAACACGGTTACGAAGTGTCGTGCTACCAATCTTGTAGGGGGTAAAGAGTTTAGACTCTGCCAATTTCTTTTCGTTCTCCATATTTTGGGAGTTTAGTAGATAAACGGAATAATGCGCTTGCGCTTCAACGCGGTGAACTCCTCGCCAAACTCTCGCTCATAACGCTTGTAGAGCGATGCCGAGCGAGGTCCGAGGTTTGCAAAGGTCCAGAGTGCAAAGACCACACCTGCCCACGACCACGATGCGATAGCGAAGCCTACCCACTCCATAAACTCGCCAAAGTAGTTTGCCGATGATACATACTTAAACATTCCACCCTTGGGAATGTAGTGCTTCGTATCACCAGGTTTGCGTAGGTGGCGAATGATATAGTCGGAGTGGAGGTTGGTCACGAAGCCAAAGAGCCATATGGCGATGCCGATGTAGATATAGGGTTTCGACATCCAACCCTCGTAGTTGCCATAGTAGAATATCCAGCCACCCTGCATCACGGCGTTCAGCGTGTTGAACACCATACCCATAAGCATAATGCCAACGGGCATCTTAGAGTTGCCACGGATAAGCATCGGGAAGATAAACGAGCGCTGGAAATAGTGGGTCTGGAAAACAATAAACAGCAGTAGGGGAGCTATCTCGAACTTAACGGGCGAGAGCCACCATAATGCCGCCATGGCGAAGAATACGGGGCACTCCATCAACACCCACGCCACACGGTTGGGTACGGGGAAGCCAAACTTGGGGTTGAAGAGGTAGCCATAGCCAGCCTCGACAAAGTAGAGGGCTACGAATACCACCACCGCCACGGCTGCCATAATCCAGAGGAATAGGTTGTAGGTATCCAACGATATAAGTTCGGTAAATAGTGTCATAATCGTCTTAAAGTTAAGGTCTCTTTATGCTGTTTGCTTGTTGTTTATGCGTATGTGCGTATATGCATCACACGCACGCACACGCACATAATCGTACAAAGGTAGTAAAATAAAATGGAATCGAGCAGTTTCGACGGGAAAAAGTTGAAATTGGTTGATAAAAAGCGAACAACGGAGCAAGGAGAGTTATTAGGACGATAGGACAATTAAGACGAAAAGACGGTAGGAAATTTCCTAATGGTCCTAAGGTCTTACGGTCTTAAAGCTAACAACTAAAAACTACCCCCATCCACAAAACGAAAACAGCCCGACCGCAAAGGTCGGGCTGTAAAAGCTAAAACTTATCAGCAATATTAGATATATTCGGTGATGTCTGTCGGGTACTCCTCCATGACCTTTGCTCTATCTTCGCGGTTGAAGTCAAAGATGTAGTAGTTGTAATCGCACTTTATACCATTAGTTAGTTCGCCATGGAATAGATAGCCTTTTAAGATTGCTATATCTCTGTCAAAATATACAACCTCGGCAGACAATTTATCATTGTAGGTATTAATGGTGTTGGTATCTGCTTTATAGCTCCACTCATTCACAACATACACCTTTTCATTGCTGCCGTACAAGTCTTTATACTCCTCGTTCAGCGAGCCCCAAATGCTAAATTCACCAAATGTTGAACAACAACGCACAGTGTTGTCATCCATAAATATCATTAGGTTATTGTATATATTATTTGCGCCGCTATAAATCATAAAGCCATCTTTTACCGAGTAGACATACTTTCTGCCATACTGACAATTCTCCATATTCTCCTCGTCGGCAGTTAAGTTTATTGCACTCTTGCACATAATATCCACGAAGCATAAATCGTCGATATCGTTGTCACTATTCTCGATGCTCTCTATAAGCTTAGCATACTCGTCGTTCTCGTCTACGAAGTTGAATAACAGAACCTCCATAGACTTAGGTGTTTCACAATCCCAACAATCTCTATCGTCTACGACCATTAAGCATCCTAACATATAGTCGCGGTGCGCACCTCCGTTGACATCCGCATTAAAGTATAGTGACTGAGCCTCACGGCCTAAAGCACCCTCGTAGCACATATATTTGCCATCGAAATATTTAACTATTGCTGTGCTCTTATTGCCATATTCATCCTCCATCGTTATTGTGTTGTCACTGCTATTATAGTCCCACTTTAGATTCTGTGACTGGTAATAGTCGTATGCCTTGTCACTATTACGATGGTTATTATCCAGCGCAACCCTTCTATATTGGCGACCATATCCATTTTTGTCAAACACAAACTTTACATCCTTTGTCGCATGCTTTCCCTCTTCGAGGTAGTCATTAATCTCGGACACATCTAACAATCCGCTCTTGTCAAGATAGAAGAGCTGCTCAAACGCCTTGTTGTTAAGCGACTTACTTAAACTATTGATGTCTATTTCAGATTTATCAGAGTAGAGCAATTTGATCATGTCGTTGCCTGTAATAACCTCCTCTATATTTGTTATTTCAACAACGCCACCATCTACTACACCAAGATCCTCTTTACTCTGCAAGTCACTACAAGCAGAGAATCCCAAGCCTAACACGGCTAATAATAAAATACTCCGTTTCATAGTTTTAATGTTTTAAAGTTTGTAAAAGTGTTTTCAAAAAACTACAATATTCTATAAGATAGCACCTTAAGATTAGAATTGTAGTTTACATTTAATTTATAATGAAGTGACCGAGTATCTTTCTCGGCTTAGCTTTTGTGAATACCGAGTTCGCAAAGGCTCTACGGGCTGATGCCCCGCGCTATGGCGCTTGCGATAGCGCGGAGTGGTCAGCCGTGTTCTAAATCTCGAACTCTCCCGAGTAGTTGCCACAATCGGTGTAGATTAGAATCTCATAATAACCTTCATCACCTGAGAGGAGTAAAGTCGCTACGCCAACGCCCGAAACACTCTCGCTCCATATATCGCCAGTAGCGAGGTTGCTAACTACGATATCGGCATTGCCCAAGTCAGCATTAAAAACAATGGTCAATGCACCATTGTAATAACTTGCCTCGATATCTGAGCAGAGAGATAGAGGCTTAGGATTCGGATTCAAAGGTTTCGGATTGATAGGGATCGGTCCAATAGGAATCGTTGGCTTCGGATTATCCGCAATTGCCACCGATGCAATTAAAATTGCAGATAAAAGAATAATTAGCTTTCTCATAGATTATTTGTTTTGCGAGTTTGAAATTTTCTACTACAAAATTAAAGACACTATTTCAAACCGACCTAATTTTTTGGTCAAATAATCTTCACCATACCCCTTTGTAAATTGCTAATATTCAACAAGTTGAATAATGGTAAAATCTAAAAATCTTCACCCCGCTGATTATCAAGTAGTTACAATGCTTGATTTTTCAGCGGGGTGAATAATGATGTATATGATTGATTATTAGAGCTTTCGCTGCGATAGAGGAGCGATTAACATATCGCAGTCAATAGCATTTGCACGTTTGATACGCTCTCGGATACTATACTTAATTTTAGGAAGTGTTTCTGCATTGGCGCCCACTAAAAGCGATATTGCTCGGTTAGAGAATCCCGCGTAGGTATACAACGCAATACGCATTTCGCGCTCAGAAAGACCCGGGC
>JAGBYO010000124.1 GCA_017628735.1 Alistipes sp.
ATATCGCTCAAAGCCGTGGAGAAATGGTGCGGAGAGCTCACTATGCAGCAGTTCCGTGAGGCTCTGCGTGAGGGTAAAAAGTTTTACTCTTTGCGCTTCGACTTCCGTGGCTATGATGGCTCGCTGTGGGTTGAGCCCTGCGAGATTGAGGGCGACACCTCGGGTAAGCGTGTGCTTAACGCAGGCTTCAGCAAGGAGTTTCGTGGCTGTGGAAACGGCTACTACTACCTACTTATCAACGATGAGAACTTCATCGGCTACGACATTGACTAACCAATAACAAAAGATATGAGCAGACAACTACACTTTGGAACAACCTACCAGGTACAATACGGCTACGGCGGTATGTTTGGTAGCGATGGGCAGGATGCCCTATACGATATCTTCTCGATGTTCGAGATTGAGAATAATGCCGAGGACATCTACACCGATGACTACGAGGTGGAACGCGAGGAGCTCAAGCGTCTTCGCCAGATGCTTATCGACAAGGACGAGAAGTATCGGGAGAATGAGGAGGAACTCACCAGATACCTCACAAAGATTGAGATGACACTCGAGGAGTTCATCACAAAGGTACTTGACCGCCTCATCAACGAGAGCGACCAGCAGAATGAGTATGTACTAATATCGTGGTATTGATATGGAGGAGAGAGATTTGATTGTATGCGAGGAGTGCGGCTCGACAGAGATTCAGACACAAGCGTGGGTAGATGCCAACACCCACGAGTACATCGGCGAGACAGGCATTGACCGTGATGATAACTGGTGCAACGAGTGTGAGGCTCACAACTACTTCTGCACGAAGACGGAGTTTGTGGAGCGTTTGGAGGCTTGGTGGGGCGATGCCGACTTCCCGACAATGGAGAGAGTTACGGGCTACCGTCAGGATGACTTCTCACCCGAAGAGGGGTATCAGGATTTTGTTGATGCCTGCAACAAGTGGTGGAAGGCGAAATCCTACGATGAGAAGCGAGCAATATTCAAGGAGCATAACAGCGAGTAGTAGCCTATGGTCTATCAACTACTCAAAGACATTGAGCAGCTGCTGGGTGGCAAGGAGTCGCTCACAGCTGGCGAGCAGAGTATCTTGGAACGCTCATCGCAAGCCCTCGCCACGCTGCGCAACAGCGAGGACACGGAACTATTAAAGCAAAATGAAATCCTTGTGCGCTTCTGCCCGGCAACAAAGAGTCCTGTGCTTGTCTACTACGATGGTGATGGTATGTGCTCGTGTATGCACAACGACACCATAGCCGAAGACATCGAGGATGTAAAACGCTGGTTAGAAGATGCCACATCAGCAACACCCAACGACACTATGAGTTACCAAACCGAAGAAACTGTATTAGACGACATCCTCTCTTCCGAGGAGAACTGCGAGACCTTTATGGAGGTCGTAATGGAAGAGATTCAGTCCGACGAAGAGATCTACCGCCACAAGGCACACCAACTTATCCAGGCATACCGCAGTGAGAACTGCGATGACCTCATTATGGCACTGTGCGGCTGGTCAATGAACACATTACTTATCAAGTATCAGCAGAGAAAGGAGGCAAAGAACAATGAATAGAATTTTAGAGGCAGTAAGGGCGTACTTCAACGCCATTGAGAA
>JAGBYO010000125.1 GCA_017628735.1 Alistipes sp.
CACTGGTATTGGTGCTATCACCCCAGTAGGTAATCATGTAGAGGAGACCTGGAAGAACCTTGTAGAGGGTAACTGCGGTATCGACTTTATCAAGGGTTTCGATGAGTACAACCTCCCCGTAAAGGTTGCAGGTCAGATTAAGGATTTCAACAAGGATGAGTATGAGCTCAACGCTGGCCTTGCACGCCGTAGCGACCGCTTCTGCATCTATGCTATGGCAGCGGCAGCCGACGCTATGAAGGATGCAGGCTTGGTTGCGGGCGAGAATGTAGAGCCCGAGCGCTTGGGCGTATATATCGGTTCGGGTATCGGTGGTATGGATACCTTCGTAAACCAGACCAAGGTAATGTTGGAGGAGGGCGTAGGCCGTATCTCTCCCTTCTTCGTGCCTATGATGATTTCGAACATTGCTTCGGGCAATGTGGCTATCTCGCACAACGCACAGGGCGTATGTTTGCCCGTTGTAACAGCTTGTGCAACAGGTACTCACTCGGCAGGTGAGGCATTCCGCGCCATCAAGCACGGCTATGCCGATGCCATCATCACTGGTGGCGCCGAGGCTTCGGTACACCCCTTGGCTATCGGCGGTTTCGCAAATAGCAAGGCTCTCTCACGCTCCGAAGATCCCCTTCAGGCATCGTTGCCCTTCTCGGCTGACCGCCACGGCTTCGTTATCGCCGAGGGTGCAGGTATGATGGTCTTTGAGGAGTTGGAGAACGCCTTGAAGCGTGGTGCTAAGATTTATGCCGAGGTTGTGGGCTACGGCAATAGCTGCGATGCTCACCACTTCACCGCACCTCGCCCCGATGGTGTTCCCGCATCACGCGCCATTAAGCAGGCTTTGGACGAGGCTAAGTTCGACATCGACAAGGACTTGCTCTATATCAACGCTCACGGTACAGGTACTCCCCTTAACGATGCGTCGGAGACCAAGGCTATCAAGCTCGCTATGGGTGAGGAGAATGCCAAGAAGGCGAAGATCACCTCGACAAAGTCTATCACAGGTCATATGCTCGGCGCAACAGGCGCTGTGGAGCTTATCGCTTCGGCATTGTCGCTCCACCACGGCATCGTAACCCCCACAATCGGTCTTACGAACCCCGACCCCGAGTGCGACCTCGACTACACACCTTTGAAGGCTGTGGAGGCACCCCTCACGGTGGCTATCTCTAACTCGCTCGGCTTCGGCGGTCACAATGCTTGTGTCGCTTTGCGTAAGTGGGAGGGCAAATAGAGTCAATTATTAGAAAAGAGAAATTAGCAAATAGTAATTAGTGATAACTATGAAACTTTTGGAAGGTAAGGTAGCACTCGTTACGGGTGCTGGTCGTGGCATCGGCAAGGCTATCGCTTTGCGCTACGCACAGGAGGGTGCCAATGTGGCATTCACCGATTTGGCTATCAACGAGGCTGTCGAGGAGACCGTAAAGGAGCTTGAGGCTATGGGCGTTAAGGCTAAGGCTTATGCCTCGAATGCTGCAAACTTCGACGAGACACACGAGGTTGTAAAGCAGGTTGTCGAGGACTTCGGCCGTATCGATGTCTTGGTGAACAACGCAGGTATCACGAAGGATGGCCTTATGATGCGTATGTCGGAGGCACAGTGGGATGCTGTTATCAATGTAAACCTCAAGTCGGCATTCAACTTTATCCACGCCGTAACCCCCATTATGGCAAAGCAGCGCGGTGGCTCAATCATCAATATGTCGTCTGTAGTAGGTGTTTCGGGCAATGCTGGTCAGTGCAACTACTCGGCATCGAAGGCGGGTATGATTGGCTTGGCAAAGTCTATTGCTAAGGAGATGGGGCCCCGTGGCATCCGTGCTAACTGCATCGCTCCCGGCTTTATCATCACCGAGATGACCAACCAGCTATCGCAGGAGATTAAGGACCAGTGGGCAGCGCAGATTCCCTTGCGCCGAGGTGGTACTCCCGAGGATGTGGCAAATGTTGCCTTGTTCCTCGCTTCGGACCTCTCGTCATATGTCAGCGGTCAGGTGCTCCACTGCTGTGGCGCAATGAACTGCTAACGAGAGCGTTAAGCAAGCTCAAAAATCCGAGTAGAGATACTCGGATTTTTTTGTTTAATATAATAGTTTTTAGTTGTTAGTTGTTAGAGTTTTTTGGAGAGCAAGTAAAAGATAAGCAAGCGTTTCGCCTGCGGTCTAAAGCCCCAAGGGACAAAAGGGGTCTAAGGGGTAAAAGGGGTGGAAAGGTTAGTATAAGCCTTGATAGTCCTACCCACCTTGAGGTTAGCACACACGCTCTATCTCCCCTTGTGCCACTTGTATCCCCTGTGCCTCTTGTGCCCCTTGTACCCCTCAGCGTTAGCTGGCGCTCCCTCGGAGCGCAGTCCATTTCCTCCCAATCAGCACTCAGCCAATTTCTTGTTAGAAGGGGTTAGATGTGGCCTCGATAAAGAAATTGCCCTGGATGGGACATACTTGAAGTATTTCCTATTCAGGGCAATGATTGAGAGGTCGCAGATGACCCCTTATCACAAGAAATTACTTGAGAACACCAAGCTTCTTACCTACCTTGACAAATGCCTCAACGCAACGGTCGAGCTGCTCGGTGGTGTGACCAGCAGATACCTGAACACGGATACGAGCCTGACCCTTAGGCACTACGGGGTAGTAGAAACCAGTTACGAATACGCCCTCCTGCTGGAGCTCTGCTGCGAAGTCCTGCGAAAGCTTAGCATCGTAGAGCATAACAGCGCAGATAGCAGATACGGTGGGCTTGATGTCGAAGCCTGCAGCAATCATCTTTGAGCGGAAGTGCTCAACATTTGCTACGAGCTGGTCGTGGAGCTTGTCGCTCTCCTCCAACATCTTGAACATCTCGATAGATGCACCAACTACTGCGGGGGGCAATGAGTTAGAGAAAAGGTAGGGGCGTGAACGCTGGCGGAGCATATCGATAATCTCCTTGCGACCAGTGGTGAAGCCACCTACTGCGCCACCAAATGCCTTACCAAGAGTACCGGTGAGGATATCCACCTTGCCACGAAGGTCGTAGAGCTCGGTGATACCACGGCCAGTCTTACCCAAGACACCTGCTGAATGGCACTCGTCAACCATTACGAGAGCATCGTACTTCTCTGCCAACTCGCAAATCTTGTCGAGTGGAGCAGCGTTGCCGTCCATAGAGAATACACCGTCGGTAACGATGATGCGGAAGCGCTGTGCCTGTGCCTGCTTCAAGCACTCCTCCAACTCTGCCATATCGGCATTAGCATAGCGGTAGCGCTGAGCCTTGCAGAGGCGAACACCGTCGATGATAGATGCGTGGTTCAAAGCATCAGAGATGATAGCATCCTCGGCAGTGAACAAAGGCTCGAATACACCACCATTAGCATCGAAGCAAGCAGCGTAGAGGATGGTATCCTCGGTGCCGAAGTAGTCGGCGATAGCCTTCTCAAGCTCCTTGTGCATATCCTGGCAGCCGCAGATGAAGCGTACTGACGACATACCGAAGCCACGGTCGTCCAAGGCCTTCTTTGCAGCATCGATAAGACGCTGGTTGTCAGAGAGACCGAGGTAGTTGTTAGCGCAGAAGTTCAACAC
>JAGBYO010000014.1 GCA_017628735.1 Alistipes sp.
AAATATCCCGAAATAAAGGTTGTTCTCTTTACCGCATACGCCGATATAGAGTTGGCTGTTAAGGCTATGAAGGAGGGTGCTTTCGACTTTGTCGTTAAGCCGTGGGATAATGCGAAACTGATAGCCACACTCCAAAACGCCTATAAAGCCACCAAGGAGAAGACGAAGAAAAGCTCTACAAAGCCTGCTCCCGCCACCGAATCGAAAGTGGAGATGTATTGGGGCGAGAGCGCAGAGATGAAGCGCATCCGCAAGGTTGTGGAGCACGTCGCTACGACAGATGCCAATATACTTATTACGGGCGAGAATGGCACGGGTAAAGAGATGATGGCTCGTGAAATTCACCGCCTCTCGGCACGCTGCCGCAAGACGATGGTGTCGCTCGATATGGGTGCTATCCCCGAAACGCTTTTCGAGAGTGAACTCTTTGGTCATAAGAAGGGAGCATTTACCGATGCACATACCGACCGTGAGGGTAAGTTCCTAACGGCAAGCGGCTCGACGCTCTTTATGGATGAGATTGGTAACCTGCCACTACACCTGCAAGTGAAGATGCTCTCGGCACTGCAAAATAGGGCTATCACGCCACTGGGTATGAACGAGGCGCAGCCTATTGATATACGCCTTATCTCGGCAACAAACCGCGATTTGCACGATGCTGTTGCAAAGGGTGAGTTCCGCCAAGACCTCCTCTTCCGCATCAACACCATACAGATACATATTCCGCCTTTGCGCTCCCGCAAGGAGGATATTGTGCCACTCGCCGAACGCTTTATTGAGCACTACAGCAAGAAGTATAATAAAGTGGGATTGCTCCTTCAGGGCGAGGCTGCCGATAAGCTGATGGCGCACTCGTGGGAGGGCAATATCCGCGAGTTGCAGAACGCCATAGAGAAGGCTGTGATTATGTGCGACGGCGATATGATTGTGCCCGACCATATTGAATTACACGCTGCCACACGCCCCGTGACCGAGGCGCAGACCCTCGAGGAGATGGAGCGACAGCTTATAGCCAACACCATCGAGCAGTGCGGTGGCAACCTCTCACAGGTGGCACAGCAGTTAGACATCACCCGCCAGACACTCTACAACAAGATTAAACGCTACGGATTGTGAAACTGATACACAACATACCTTACGGCAAGATTGCCGTTTATGTGGCAGTCATTATTGCTGTGGCTGGCATCGGTGGATATGTGTGGGCATCGGGACACCACGCCTATCTGATTGTCTGTGTGCCGATTATTCTCTTCTGCATATTTAGATTATTTAGGCTCTATGGCGTGATTGTAAAGCGACTGATGTTTGTCTTTAATGCCGTGCAGAACAACGACTACTCCTTCCGCTTTACCGAGAATCCACGATACACGCAGTACGCCTTTGTAAACCAGTCGCTCAACCGTATCAAGGAGGTCTTAGATAATGCCAAGATGCAGATTCGTGAGCGAGAAAAATACTTCGAGCTTATTATGGAGTGCGCGGGTATCGGTATCGTTACCGTAATGGAGAACGGTACGGTGGCGCAAACCAATTCGAAAGCACTTCGTATCGTAGGTATGGAGCGACTGAACCATATCGACCAACTGCGAATACTGAGCGAGGAGCTTTGCGAGGCTATGCATCGCATCGAGCCGGGCACACAGCTGACTGCCAGATTTACCAACGAAATTGGCGACCAAAATTTGGTGCTGAGTTGCTCGGCGATGGAATTCGAGGGCAAGCAACTGAGGGTAATATCAATCGGCAATATCCACGAAGAGCTTGACCGCAAGGAGGTGGAGTCGTGGGAGAAACTGACCCGCATCCTCACGCACGAGATTATGAACTCGCTCGCCCCCGTTACCTCTATCAGCCACACACTACTCTCGTCATCGGGCGATGCAGAGACTATGCGTCAGGGACTTGAAACGATACATACGACCTCGGATCGTCTGCTCCGCTTTGTCGATTCGTTCCGTGCTGTTACACGCATACCCGCACCGCAGAAAGCACCGTTCTACCTCTCGGAGTTGGTGGCGGAGTCGCTGTCGCTGATACCGCACGAGGGTATCGAGGTCGAGGTGAGCATTGAGCCTGAGGATACTATGCTCTATGCCGACCGTGCACTGATGTCGCAGGTATTTGTAAACCTGCTGAAAAACGCCACCGAGGCACTTATGTTGCAGGATTACGAGCGCAAAATCACTATCCGCTCAACTATTGATGCCGAGGAGCGCATACAAATAGAGATAACCAACAACGGCTCGGCAATCCCTGCCGAGGTAGCAGAGAATATCTTCACGCCATTCTTCACCACCAAAGCCGACGGCTCGGGCATCGGTCTTGCCGTCTCGCGCCAAATCATCCGCCTCCACGGTGGCTCTCTCCGCCTAAAACATAACGAAGAGGGTAGGGTGACTTTCGCTGTGGTAATGGACTAATATAACAGAGCTACATTTTATTGTCATTCCCCCATAATCGCAGCAACTTTGTTCATCTCCTGGGCGAGGGATTCGTTCATAATGTGGGCGTAGTGGAGTGTCATTCGAGTATTGGTATGACCGAGCATATTCGATACATTCTCCAATTTTACATTATTCGCCAGCGTGATTGTCGTAGCAAATGTATATCGGGCTGTATGCATCGTGAGGTGCTTTTTAATGCCGCAAAAGTCCGCAATCTCTTTCAAGTACGAATTCATCTTCAGATTTGCGTACACCGGAAAGACCGTTTTGTTTGCCCAACGCATCGGGTGGTTGCGATATTTCTCAATCAGTTGCAGCGGATACTCAAACAGAGGCACAAAGAACTCAACTTCGGTCTTCTGGCGTTGTTTGTGAATCTATTTGCGACTGTGTGCATCTTCCGTAATATGCTCGGACTTCAAGTTATAGACATCGATAAACGCTAAACCTGTATAGCAGCAGAATATAAAGATATCACGCACCATATCAAGCCTTTCAATGCCGAACTCTTTGGTGCGAATGGTATTCACCTCCTCAATCGTCAGAAAATCCTTTACAACCTTCTTCTCCGAGAACTTGATACCAGCAAATGGATTGATCGTTATCCAGCCGTTAGCAATTGCGAGATTTACCACCTTTTTCAGGCACTTCATATAGCGAATCATCGTGTTTTGTGCCACACGCTTTTCAATCTTCAAAAATGCCTCAAAATCACGAATCATCTCACCGTTGAGGTTCTTGATAGGGAAGTCCGCCACTTTGGTCTTGCGGGACATCATCTCCTTGAAATAACGCAGACAAAGGCGATAACGGCCCAATGTAACCGCATCGAACTCAATGCCCACGAGCTGCGCCATACGCTCGTTATGCTCCTCGTATGCCTCAAAGAACAATTTGTTGAAAGCGTTCTTACCTTGCAGATGCTCCTTGATAGTTACGGGCTCAACATAGCCATCACGCTCCAAAAGTTCTTTATGAATTTCATAAGCTCGAATGCGTAGAGATTCAAGGTGTCGATTTACCTCGATTGCGGCAGGGCCTTTGCCAACAACACGCTCCTTACGCTGATCCCACTGCTCAATAGGAACTTTGCGAAGTGTACTCATTTCGGTAAATCTGCCGTTTATGGTAATACGCATTGAGATTGGCGCTTCGCCATTCTTGCCTTGTCGAGCCTTGCGAACAAGGAAGAGAATTGAAAATGTACTCTTTATCATAGTGTTTTACATTAAATGTGGTCCAATTCGTGACCAGATAAAGAGTAGTGTAAAATTGTGAAAATGGGTGAATTAGATGCTAATTCGAGTACATTTTTCTTGGACACACAAAATGTACTCGATTTGCACACTCCGAACTGCATTCAAACGCTCAAATCCGACATTCACAGCCGAGTGGCTTGTAATATAATGCGTTGAATTACAGCATAAAAACAAAAAGAGAGGCGTTAACCTCTCTTTCTGTGGTGCCACCGGAAAATGAGTTCCATTTCTAAATGGCTCTATATCTTTGCGTTAAAGAATCGCTGCAAACGTAATCTCCCGCTATTGCTCCACCTAATTTCTGCACCATTCTGCAATGTCTCGCAGAGTCGAGTTCCTACTTTGATGCAAAGGTAGTGCTTTAATTTAATATATCAATATTGTATTACTATATTTGAGGTTTATTTTTGGTATAGCCCGAAATATAGTCTATTATTTTAGGCAGGTCGCTAAAATCGTTATACCAGATTACATTTAATCCAAAATCAGACATCATATATTCAATCTCGCGCCAATGCTCTTTATTAACCTCCTCTGAGGCTTCTCCTTTTAAGGGAGCCTTTTTCAAAAATACAAAGTGAGGTAGTTTGTCTATTTCATCTGAATGTTTATCCTTGGCTCTTGCTAGCTCTAATAGTCTTCTTTGATTAGGATCTGTCATTGAGAAACCTATAAAAAAACAAATAGATGTATATAACGCATTTAATTGCACTACGTTAGCCCAATTATGAGGGTTACTATAAAGATGATGATAATCCTTTTCACTCAAAACCGAATTTGAGGGTCTACTATTATCTCTTGAAATCATTCCATGAACATGATAGATTGGGACTTCTTTTGTCCTAGGTATAATATTGTCTGATACAGAATAAAAATCTTTTTTATTCAATAACTCATCTAAAAGATCATCGTAATTATAAGTAATAATTTGTGCTGGTTTTTTACGTTTGACAGCTTTTGCTACTGATGTAATAAGCGCTGATTTATAGTTCTTTTTTTTGTATAAAACTTTTCTTATTCGTTCAATGAAATCTTGATAGTTTTCATCTTCGTTTTTTTTGTCATCTCTCAGATAGCCATCTAACGCATATCTACCAGTAACAATGCTAGAATAACCCATCGCATACGATATGGATTCTGAGTTTGCATTATTAATGTATTCGAACGGTTTCTTATTTTCAGATTTAAGCAAAGATTCTAATAATGCAGACCAACTTGGTAATTGAGCATCCATCGAGAGTCCTGCACCAAGAAAGAATGTATATCTCATATTGTTATATGCATCCTTTGCTTTGTCAATAATATCAATTTCGCTAGGAATCTCTTTTATCTCTTTATCATTATTTGTAAATTCATCTTTCTGTATAAGTTCGTTAACATTATATATTTTGATAAATTCAGAATCTAATGTTTTTAAATAATTTCTTAAACTATCATTATTAATAGGACTATTGTGTATAATAATTAGTTGAGAAATCTTTTGCTCTTTGAACAGAACATGATATATTTGAAATATACGACTTATAGATGAAAAATTTATACCTTTTTTAACTTCTACGGCAGTTTGGGGTAACCATTTCATATTTTTACATCCATTAGGCAAATAGAAATCAGCCCTAATTCTTTCTGAAATAGTATATTCTTTTAATATTTTCTCGTCATTTAAACATATTGAAGCTAAATAATCTCCAATTTTATCCTCAAACAATTTTGCTTCTAAATAGGAATTTAAGGTTCTCATAGTCTTTTTGCTTATTATTGTTTTCTATATTTCATCGTATACTGTTTAGATTGAACATCTATATACATTTGATATTCTTTTAATCCTTTTTCTTTGGCTATGTTGCTAAGAATTCTCTTGTTTATAGCAGAAATGTCCTTACCATAATATATTGCAACAGGACGTATCTCTGTGCATAAATAAGGTAGACCGTATGAGTTCTGTTTATCTAGGAATAAACGCCATTCTTTCTCATATGACCATTGAGGCGATTTGTATAATGCGGTTTTAGTATGGAACATCACGTCATCTAATTTTGTAAATAGTCCCATATGTCTACCTAAGAAACACTCCACGAAATATGTTCCGTCATATCTTTTATTGTCATAAACAATAGGATATAAATTGTGTACAATTTTATCTTTGCAAGTAGATATATTTGGACATTTATCGCATCTGATTCTCAAGTTTTTCAAGTTGTACTCTAAAGCAAAACCTTTGTGAGAATTTGCATAATGAGACCACATTGTAACAGAGTTGACAGTTTCGCTAAAACAGGCAATAAAAGTACTACGTCTTAAATAAGATTCTGCTTCACGGAACACATTTTCAATTTGATTAAAAAACTCGTTCTTACTCATTCCGAATATTAGATTATTCTTTTCTATATCTTCATCGGTTGCGTTTAAGATGGTTTCTTTCAGTATTTTTGTGCGTTTCTCACCATATAATGATGCAACAAACTCAGGAAAAGGTTCTCCTTCTCTTAAACAGTCTCTTAGTTTTCTTATATATTCTTTTGAAGCACCTTGTTTTATAGAGTCATATAGGTATTGTTTATCATACC
>JAGBYO010000126.1 GCA_017628735.1 Alistipes sp.
CCCTCGGGATAGTTGGTGATGATGAGCTTCACGGGGTCGAGAACGGCACTCACGCGCGTAGCGCGCTTATTAAGGTCATCACGCACAGCACTCTCCAACAGCGCCATATCGTTCAACGCATCGTAGGTGGTGTAGCCAATCTTATCGACGAAGTTGCGGATAGACTCGGGCGAGTAGCCACGACGACGGAAGCCGCAGAGTGTCGGCATACGGGGGTCGTCCCAACCATTCACCAAGCCCTCCTTAACGAGGATAAGCAGGTTACGCTTGCTCATCAGCGTATAGTTAAGGTTGAGCTTGTTGAACTCATACTGACGGGGGCGCTCATCCGAGGGGTCTACACCCTCCTTTACCCAATCAACGAACAAATCGTAGAGGGGGCGATGAGGCACAAACTCCAAGGTACACAACGAGTGAGTAACGCCCTCGAAGTAGTCGCTCTGGCCGTGGGCAAAGTCGTACATAGGATACACCTTCCACTTATCGCCAGTGCGGTGATGTGGGTGATTTACAACACGATAGATGATAGGATCGCGGAAGTGCATATTCGAGCTTGCCATATCAATCTTGGCACGCAACACCATACGACCCTCCTCAATCTCGCCATTTGTCATCTTCATAAAGAGGTCGAGGTTTTCCTCGATGGGGCGGTTGCGGAAGGGGCTCTCGGTTCCCGCTTGTGTGGGTGTGCCCTTCTGCGCAGCAATCTCCTCGGATGTCTGCTCGTCGATATAGGCCTTGCCCTGCTTGATAAGGCGCACGGCGAAGTCCCACAACTGCTGGAAGTAGTCCGAAGCGTAGTACTCAGCACCCCACTCGAAGCCGAGCCACTTGATATCCTCTTTGATAGCCTCTACATACTCCACATCCTCCTTTGTGGGGTTTGTGTCGTCGAAGCGGAGGTTACATACGCCGCCATAGCGCTTCGCAACGCCGAAGTCCATGCAGATGGCCTTGGCGTGACCGATATGCAAGTAGCCGTTGGGCTCGGGCGGGAAGCGGGTCTGAACTCGAGTTTTACCCTTGGCTATCGCCTCTTCGATAACCTCCTCTACGAAGTTCAACGACTTCTCCTTTACCTCAGTAGTAGTCTCAATTGCCATAATCATCTATGTTTTAATTATCTATTATTCCTTATAATTAGCAATGAGCAATTAGAAATTAGCAATACTTTCTAAAAACTAACAACTAAAAACTCACTCCATCTCCTTTGTTCTGTTTAGCTTGATGCCGTAGTCGAGGTCCACGATAAGTTGCAACCATTGTCGAGTGCCCCAGCCCCAGCCATCGGTCTCAACCGTGATGCCCGCCTCGACACGCACCGTATCGTCGAAGAACGACTGAGCATAGGATAGCGCCAACTGCTCATATATGCCATTGCCCGTATGGTAGTAGGGCGAGCCGTGGTAGAGGGCATCGCCATACTTCGACCAGAAGGTCATCTGCTGACCTCCGGCATATAGACGGTTGGCAAGCGTAACACCCCAACGACTAATAGCAAGATATAGCTCACCACCCGCAGGGAAGTGCCAGCCATCCTTAGCTATGCGGTCACGCTGCAACGCCTGAACATACGAGACCCTGACACCGAAGTCGAAGCCTCCTGCCGAGGGCTGACATCCGATATAGGGTATCAGTAGCGCATTATCCACCACGCCATCCTCGGTATCGGGGTTGTAGTCCTTGGCGTAGTGACCAAGCATAATATCGTAGCCGACATTAAACCACTTGATAGGCCAGTAGCCCGACGACATCAGCATAAACGCCTCGCGTGTCTCGAAGTCGCGCATACCCGTGTAGTCCATCGCAAACTCGACATACGAGCCACCAAAGTTGGGGTTCTCGTAGCGTGCCAAGACACCACCTATGCGGTTGGCATAGTAGCGGTAGTCGCGGTCGAAGAACAAGGGCGACTGCAAGCCACGCATCTCGCTACGGGGAAAGATACCTGCAAATAGCTTGACACGGGGCGCACGGTAGGCGTAGTAGAGCTGCACATTGACATCCGACAGAAACTTGGAGTTGTGACCGAAGTCCTGCACAAAGTCGGCAGCAAACATCAGGTGGTTGTGCTCCGCCCACCTTATGCCGATATTTGGCGTTAGGCGCGCGCTGAAGAGTGTGCCCGACTCGTCGAACGACATCGAGGCATATTCGCGGTTGTCGAAGAGTGTTGTGAAGTCGACACCAAGCTTTAGCTCCTGTGCCGAAGAGGCGTACCCCCCCCCAACAACAAGTGCCAAAACGGCTACGATATGTCTCAAAACTCTCGGCATACGGTTACGATATAAAAACATTTGGCACAAATTTACGGAAAATATTTTTATTTGCTTAATTTTGTAGCGTAATATTTAAAAAAACTTAATATATCGACTATATATATGCGTAAGCTACTAAACGAGGAGCTTGGTCGCCCCACCCTTGAGGAGTGCGCCACACAGGATAAACTACCCGTCGCAGTCGTGCTCGACAATGTGCGCTCGGCACAGAATGTCGGCTCATTCTTCCGCACCGCCGATGCCTTTGGCATAGGTCATATCGCCCTCTGCGGCATCAGCGCAACGCCCCCAAATCGCGAGATACACAAGACTGCCCTTGGCGCCGAGCAGAGCGTGGAGTGGAGCTACCACCCCACCACCTTGGAGTGTATCGAGAACCTCCGCCAGGAGGGATACCACATCATCGCCATCGAGCAGATCGAGGGTGCTACGATGCTTAACAACTTCCGCGCCGAGAGTGGCGAACGCTATGCCCTTGTCTTTGGTAATGAGGTAGATGGCGTAGACCAAGCTGTAGCCGATATTGTAGATGGCGCAATCGAGATTCCGCAGGTGGGCATCAAGCACTCGCTAAATGTCTCGGTCTCGGCAGGAATCCTTATGTGGGAGCTGTTTAGGCAGATGAGGTAAGCTGTTAGTGAGGTAGTTGCTAGCAATAATTCTCGATTTTGGAGTGCCCTATCAAAGGGGTACAAAAGGTTAGAGAGGAGGATGAGTTAAAAAACTTCTTCCTTAAAAAACATTTTAACCCATAAATTTTGAAACCGCAAAATAGATAAACCAACCTATTTCTTTGAAATCGTGGTCGAAAATTTTGCAGATAAGAAAAATAGTCGTATATTTGCACCACTCTTTTACAAAAAGATGGTTTAAGGAGGGTTGGGTGAGTGGCTTAAACCAGCAGTTTGCTAAACTGCCGATATCGTAAGGTATCCGCTGGTTCGAATCCAGTGCCCTCCGCAAGGACAATTCGCAGACGACCTTTGGGTCGTCTTTTTTTATTGCGCTCTGCTAAAGCAGAGGGTCACAAGGGGTACAGAAGGCATAAGAGGCAAAAGGGGAGATAGAGCGTGGTTACTTACCTCAAGGTGGGTAAAACTATCAAGGCTATTGCTAACCTTACAACACCTTTTACCCCTTGGAACACTTTTGCCCCTTGGGCTTTAGCCCGCATGCGAAACGCCTGCTCCCTTCTTTAAGACCGTTATGAGGTCGAGTATAAAACAGTCTTACTTGTCCTAAAAAATCTAACAACTAATAACTAAACTCTAACAACTTACAAAAATTTTATGCTTCGCATAACCCCTACCCTACAAAAAAATTCTTGCGAAAATATTTGGTTTATTTTGTTAACTTGTTTATTTTTGTATCGACGAAAGGGAAACAACGCGCGGTTTACCCTTTGAATAAAAACAACTAATTTACAGAACACGACTTATGAAAGAACAGCAAATTGACGAGCATCGCAGCATCGAGATTATCTCAAAGATGATTGCCGACACCACAGCGCATATCGACAGCGAGAGTGGCAAATACTTCCTCCTCTGGGGCTACACCACCGTTATCGTATCGCTTTTTGAGTACTTTGCACAGGTATTCCACCTGCCTATCCCCCTCTGCCTCTGGGCGTGGTGGCTTATTCCCGTGGTAGGTGGCATAGGCACACTAATCCTTAACCGCAGTGCGAGTGTTGCACGACCCAAATCCTATGTCGACCGTAGCATCAGCATCGTATGGACAGTCTTCGGTCTATCGTTTGGTATGGTATTCGTTGCCGCCATCGTCTACCACACAAGCATCCTCTTCCTCACAGCCTTGATGATGGGTATGGGCACGGTGATTACGGGCAAGATTTGTCGCCACGATGTCTTGGCGTGGGCAGGTAAGGCGGGCGTAATATTGTCGCTACTCTTCCCCGCATTCCACCTCGTTATGCGCGAGTACGGCGTAGCACTCCGAGATAGCGGAATTGCCAATGTCGAGGCGATACTTTACATAGAAATTGTTATCTTTGCGCTGATATTCCTCATTATGATGGTTATCCCCGGACATATACTCTATGCCCGAGCAAAACAGACGAAGAATGCTTAAGCCACTTGACCCATTACTACACTCCGAACTGCGACTTGCAGTTGTTTCGATACTTATCGGTGTCGAGGAGGCGGATTTTGTCTATATCCGCACAGAGACAGGAGCTACGGCGGGCAACCTCAGCGTGCAGATAGACAAGCTCCAAAAGGCGGGATATATCGAGGTGGAGAAGGGCTTCAAGGGCAAGATGCCACGCACCGCCTGCCGAATAACCGCAAAGGGGCGTGAGGCATTCAAGGAGTATGTCGAGACACTCCGCGAATATATCAAGATGTAACAATAGAGGCGGCACCAGATGGTGTCGCCTCTAAAATTACTCTGCTCTACTTACCTCCGAGCCTCCCGTTGCACTCACCTCCAAAATCATTGGCGAGCCCTTATACTCAACATCTGCACCACCCGTGGCGGTAAGCTCTAAAGCCTTCGTTGCCCAAAGGTCTGCCTCGCTACCGCCCGAAATAACAGCAGCAACAACCTCTGCCTCAAGCTCTTCGAGGTCTGCCGTTGAGCCGCCCGAGACAACCAGAGCAAGGGCCTTGCAACAACCCGAGATCTCTACCTCGCTACCGCCCGAGGCGACGATAGCAACATCGCCTTCGGCATAGACATTAACACCAGAGATATTGCTTCCTCCAGATGCAACGAAGTTGTTGAACACCTCTGCCGGAACGCGAGCCTCCAAGCTCTTCGTAATACACTTACGCATACCCTTAAGGCTGATATGCAACGAGTTATCCTCGACATATACATCGAGTTGCTTCATAATATCTTTATGTGTAGTCACAACGACCTTGCCCAGAGGAAGTGTCTCATCCACAACAATATCGAAGCCATCTTCGACAACAAGACCATCAACAATACCCTCGTAACCTACCTCCTCGGTGATAACAACACCCGTAGCAACATAGCTCGGAATACAAGCCAAAAAGGCAAACGCAGCAAGCGAAATAAGTAGCAACTTCTTCATATTTAGAACTTTTATCTCAAACGATATTTATGGAAGTGTGGCGTAACCTGAACTACGAAGAACAACAATGCCAAGAGCACCAACAGAGCACCCACCATATAGCAGTAGCCGTAGCCATACTCGGCGATATAGCCGCCAAACAACATACCCGCACCAATGCCTACATCCCAACCAGTAAGATAGGTTGCATTTGCCGTGGCTCGGCGTGAGTTGGGAGCATAGTTGATAAAGAGTGTGTTGTAGGCAGGGAACATCGTGCCGTAGCCATAGCCAAACAAAAATGCCGTAAGGAAATATAACGCATAGGTAACCGCCGAGCCAAGTGCCGAGGCGTAGACCAAAGATGCCTCGCCAACTGCACCGAGAAAGGCAATGCAGATACCCAAGCGGATGGTCTCGGTGATAAATCCCTTATCCACCTGCTTGCCCGAGTGCAAACGCGATGCAATAAGACCCGCCGCCATCACCGTAAAGAACAATCCTGAATTGTGCGTAATACCCACAGAAGCGGCATAGAGCGCCATATAACTGGTGGTCATACCATAGGGAATAGCGAGCAGCGTAAAGGCTATGCAAGCACGAATACCCTCCTTAAGGAAGAAGCGGTCGGCAGAGAGCTTAAAGTCCACTTTGTCGGCTCTTACCTTCTTCGGAGCACGCACCAACGCACCCAAAATAAGACCCACTGTACCTGTAACAAGCGAGGTTAAAAATAGCAATGTATAGTTGCCCGAGGAGATAACAAAGAGACCCACCATAGGGCCAAACGCCATAGCGAGGTTATTTGTAACTCCGTAGTAGCCAAGACCTTCACCACGGCGTGACGAGGGCATAACATCAATAACAAGGGTGTTGCCCGCCGTGGTCAACATACCGAAGGAGAAGCCGTGGAAGATACGCAAAAGGATAAAGAGGGCGAGCGTCTGCGTGATAAAGAAGTAGCCGAGGAACGATAAAACGAAGACGGTATAAGCCACGATATAGACACTCTTACGAGGCAGAGTATCGGCAACAAAACCAGCCATTGGTCTTACGCTCAACACCGCCACTACATAGCACGAAAGCACAATGCCCACCATCGCCTGACCGATACCGAAGGTATCTTTAAGATATAGCGGCAGCGTCGGCACAAGGATAAAGAACGAGAACGACATCAAAAATGCCGCCAC
>JAGBYO010000015.1 GCA_017628735.1 Alistipes sp.
AATTGACCCCGATTTTATCTACTAATTTTGACTAATAAGCCCAAAAAGCCCTAATTTCCAAAAGCGATATAATATCTATATAGATTACAAGTGAGGAGAAAAAGCCGAAACTTTTTCTCTCTTTGTTTCGCGATTATTCGTATCTTTGGGGTAAAATAGAACCTTATGACTCCACAACAATTTATCGAGAAGTTTCGCAAGGCATTTGGCGCGGCTGCGCCAATGCCTATCGCCTTTTGGTATGGCAACACAGCTGTCAATGCCGAGAGCCGTGTGCCACGATGTATGATTGGCGCTATTCGCAAGGTGTGTGAGGGAAATGCACTGACACTCACCGCTGAGAATGTGCAGTGTGGCGGTGGCGGGCTATACACTGCCTTTCGTCTGATGCCCGAGCGTGTGCCGCTCTTTGTCTCAGAAACGGAGCATTACAAACAGACTCCCGAGCAGGTGCGCCACTATGTCGAGCGCCTCGAAATAGAGATTACCGACAAGCACTATCTAAACTTTGTAAGTGTTGATAAATTAGATAGTTGGGAGGATGTTGAGGCTATTGTATTCTTCGCTACGCCCGATGTGTTGTCAGGACTATGCACTTGGGCATTCTACGACAACGATGCCGACGATGCTGTTGTAACGAAGTTCGCATCGGGCTGTGCTGCTGTTGTTGCCTTCGCTACTACGGAGAATCGCAAGGGCGGTCGCAGGTGCTTTCTTGGCATGTTTGACCCTTCGGCACGCCCACTTGTTCCGAAAAATGAGTTGACCTTTGCCGTGCCGATGAGCCGTTTTATGGAGATGCTGACGACAATGGCCGACTCGGCACTCTATCAGAAGGCTTTTTCGGTTGTTAAACGAAGAATAAATGGAGAGATAGGATAAAGTAGTTGAATAAACGCAAATTGCTTGGGCAGATTAGTGGCATACATCTTGAACGACTTAAAATAAAAACAGAGCGATATAAAAAAGATTGTGATTGTGGATGGTGGTCCGCAAAAGAATATGAACACTGCGCAGTTGTTGCAGCGATTTGCCGAGGGATACGGGAGCCTCTACCTTTAGACCGACTCGTCGTGCAACCCCGCCTTCTGCAAATTTAAGAAAAATTTGGTTGTCGCACGAGTATGTGTTCTTTGCTGGTAATAATGGATTTCTGACTGTTTGAAATGTTCCAGCGTGTTTTGTGCTCTTGATGCACGCATGCGCGTAAAATTTCGTTTTTCGATTTTCGTGCCACCCCGTTTTAGAACACTATTTTCCCTTTTTGTACTCTGTTTTGTTGATAAAAACGGCTTACTTGCTGATTTATTTTACCACTTTTTTATACCAATAATAACCCCGCACTCATTTCGTAACGCATTGTTAAACAATGTGTTACAGCGGTGCGGGTAGGGGGGGGGTATTTTTAATTCTCACATTTGTTAAAAAAATGTTAAGAAACGCTTGTCAGATAAATAATTTTTATTATTTTTGTATTTGAAAAGAAAGCGACCTAATGAGGATCATAGTCAAAATTATGATCTCTTTTGTCTCTTCTTTCCACCCACAAAACTACTAATCGAAGCGTCTTCGTGGTATCTATCCTCATCAAGCCCGATTTCGTAACGGTAAAGGTTATTTTGATTTGAGTTTTTTGGTTTGGTTAGGTTTACGCGCGCTACTTTTGTGCTTGGTGTCCCCTAACCACACCTAGATTTAATAGCGAAATATTAACGAAACAGCGTTCAGAGGGCTTTTTGCTCTTTGAACATTTGTTGCAACTATAACTGAAACAATAAACTTTAACTATGTATAAGCGTCTAACAATCTTATTGCTGAGCGTATTTACACTCGCTTCGGCATCAGCGCAGGATTGGGCTATCAAGACCAACCTTGGTTACGATGCCACCGCCTCTATCAACCTCGGTTTCGAGGTGGCTGTTGCCGACAGGTGGACACTCGATTTTTCGGGTAACTACAATCCTTTCACCATCAAGAAGGATACTAACATGAAGTGGAAGCACTGGTTTGCGCAGCCCGAGGCTCGTTACTGGTTCTGCCAGAAGTTTGGTGGCCATTTCCTTGCTATGCACCTTTGGGGTGGTCAGTACAATGTTGGTAATGTTGATTTCATTCCCAAAATGTTGGGCACCAACTTCCCCAACCTCGCCGACTACCGCTACGAGGGCTTCTTTACTGGTGCAGGTATCGGTTATGGTTATGCTTGGATGCTCGGCAACCACTGGAATATCGAGGCTCAGGTCGGTATCGGTGGCGCTTACACTTGGTACGATAAGTACTATTGCCCCAAGTGTGGCGAGAAGGTTGGCTCTAACGACTTGGTTTACTGGGGCGTTACCAAGGTGGCGATAAATGTTGTCTATCTATTCTAAAAATTCTGCACGATGAAAAGATTTATACCTATATTTATATATATGGCGTTTTTCGCCGTGTCTTCGCTCTCTGCTCAGCAGCTCTTCTATGCTGAGGGTGGCGAGATTCAGAACCTCGTTGTTGACCGTGCTAATGGCCAGGTTACCGTAACGATGGATATTGATGTTACAGATGTGCCTGTTGGTGGCGACGACACTATTGTGCTTGTTCCCGTTATTACCGACGATGTTCAGAAGTTCAAGATGCCAGGCATCGAGCTTATGGGTCGTCGCGCATATCTCTATCACTTGCGTAACGACAACGAGACTCAGTCTGAGAACCCCTTTACTGCTCAGCGTGCTATGAAGCGTGCCGAGAAGAAGGCTGGTGGCAAGCAGGTTATCCCCTATACCCACACCTTCTCTTTCGAGGAGTGGATGCGTGGCTGTAAGGTCGCTTTGCGTACTGGTGAGTGTGCTTGTGGTAAGCTTCACCGTGAGCGTGAGGAGGTTATCGGTGGCTTTGGTCACGAAATCTACCAGCCCGAGTATGTATGGTCGTTTGTTGAGCCCGATCCCGAGCCTATCAAGGTTCGTGACGAGTCGCACTCTGCTTATATCAACTTCTATGTAGATAAGTACAATATCGTCGAGAAGTATAAGAACAACGAGAAGGAGCTTGCTGGTATTTTGGAGTCTATCTCTAAGGTTGACGACGACGAGGACTTGACTATCAAGCGTATCACCATCGAGGGTTGGGCATCTCCCGAGGATACCGAGCAGCACAACCAGACTCTTTCGGAGAATCGTGCTAACTCGTTGGCTGACTGGGTAACCAAGAAGACCGGCATCGAGCGTAAGAATATCGAGGCTGTTGGTCGTGGTGAGGACTGGGCAGGTTTGCGCCGTGAGGTAGAGGCCTCTAATGTCGAGGGCAAGAAGCAGATTCTTGCTATCATCGACGAGACTAATATGTCGCTCGATGGCAAGGACTGGGCGTTGAAGGCGTTGGTGCCTCCAACTATCTATCAGAACTTGTTGAAGAATATCTATCCTCGTCAGCGTCGTAACGACTACAAGATTATCTATGAGGTGCGTAACTTCAACCTCGAGGAGGCCCGTGTACTCGTTAACGAGAACCCCAAGAAGCTCTCTGTAGGCGAGATCTACAAGGTTGCAGGTAGCTACGAGCGTGGCTCTAAGGAGTACAACCACGCTATGGAGGTGGCGGCAATGCAGTATCCTGAGGTCGTGGCTGCTGCTATCAACGCTGCTAACCTTCGCATCGCCGAGGGCGACTACCACGAGGCACTCAAGATCCTTGGCCGTAGCAACCAGGAGGATGCTCGCATCCAGGCTGCCGAGGGTTATATCTACCTCTTGGAGAAGAACTACGACAAGGCTCGTGAGCTCCTCTCTAAGGCTGCCGAGCAGGGCAACGAGGATGCTAAACACAACCTTGACGAGATGGAGAAGCACCTCGCTTCAATCTAAATAAGTTGTTAGTTGTTAGTTCATAGTCTTTAGAAAATTGCTAACAACTAACAGCTAAAAACTAATAACTGAAAACTAATAAAAATACCAAACAAACTATTTAACATTTTACTAATTTCTAATCATTTTCTATTATGAAAAAGTTATTTGTAGCCGTTTTGGCTCTTGCTGCTCTTGCAGCTTGTAACAAAGAGGAGGCTGATCTTGTTTTGGATTCTTCAAAGAAGTCAGTAACTATCTCTGTTGCTAACCTTTCATCAGACACTCGTTATGAGACTACTCCTTCGAACAATGCTGGTGAGGATCTCGTTTGTGCAACTGATGCTACCTTGAATGTTATCTTCACAGATGCTAGCAAGAACAAGGTTACCGCAGTGTTGTTGAACAGCGGTGTTTATGACGCGACTGCTAAGACTTACACATTCCACCAGCTTCCTGAGAGCGTTAAGGGCTTCTTTGTAGTTGGTAGCCGTGCTAAGGCTTTGGATTATGCTAGCGTTTCAGCTGCTGAGGCTGCTTGGAAGGCTGACCAGCAGGGTGCTCAGTGGAACGATGTTGTAGTTTATGGTCTTTGCGAGGATTGGGCTAATGTCGATGGTGCAACTTGCGAGGTTGAGGGTGAGGAGTATTTGCTCTATACTGGTTCTGTAAAGGTTGCTCCTTACAAGGCTCGTATCGAGATCTCTGCAATCAACTGCGCTGACCTCGGCGATCGTAACCGCGATTATATCACTGATACTACCGAGTTGGATCTCACTACTGTAGGTTATGAGAAGGCTACTGTTACCAAGATGGGTATCAACGATGGTCTTACTGAGCTTACTAATCTTGGTACTATGACTGCTGATCCCGCAGTTAAGGCTCTTTATCCTGAAACTGGTAAGGTTTGGTCTTGGAATGTTGACCCCGCAGCTGTTGCTAATTACCTTGTTTACCTCGATGTAACCGTTGATGCTGAGCCCTTCTATAGCGTAGTTAATGCTGAGCGTAGCATCAAGGCTGAGAAGTACGCTGCTACCGAGGCTGATCTTGAGGGTGTAGAGGGTGGTTTTATCACTGAGTTCCTCTCAGGTCATGTTTACAAGATGACTGTTCCCTTCTCAGAGAAGGATCTTGATGACAGCTCTTCTTTGATCTGCGTTGAGGTATCTGTTGAGATTGCTGACTGGGTTGTTCACACTATTACTCCTGAGTTCTAATCTCACACGCTTAATTTGATTTAAGCAACCATATCTTTGCTCCCCTTCCATAGGGGAGGGGAGCAGAGATTTTCTTAAAAGTTTGTTTGGCAAAAATAAGAGTTCGTTAAGAACAAAACTACCGCTCGATGGGTTGCGACAATTACCGCTCCCCGAGAGAGCATAACAAGGCAGAGGGCAGAGCCATTTGCACCGCCCAAAAGCCATAATTAACAGGCGCTAAGCGCCGTAAAAAAGGAAAGAGAAAGACTATGAAGAAATTTATTCTATACTTGTGCTTGCCGCTCGTATCGTTCGTTCTGCTCGCGAGCTGCATCAAGGAGAATATGGAAGGTTGCGACCGCTGCATTGTATTTGAGTACTATGCCGACGGCGAGACTGATGTGTTCCCCAACCACATTACGAGCGTAAGCCTGTATGTTTTCGACCACAAAAATCAGTTGGTTGCACCCTCTCGTTTGGGAGGTAGCAATCCTATCAGATTGGAGCAGAACGACTTGAAAAGAGAGCAGGGTATTACATTGCCGCTTAACGACGGCGTGTATCGTCTCGTAGGCGTGGGTAACGACTACGAAAAGACCGAGGTCTACAATGCTAACTGTGGCGAGATGACAAATATCACCTTCCGCCACCCCGGCTGCCTTAACCGCGAGGTAGAGGGCAACGACTCATTGTATCTTGGCTCTAAACTTATCGAGATTGACGAGAACGAGGTATACTTCAAGGATGTAGTACGCTTCTACTCATCACATCTTAAGGTGCTTTATACTGTTAAAGATTATGTTGTAACTGGTTCTCAGTCTTCTACTCGTGCGGAGACAAGCGCTCTTCAGCTTCGAGTTAAGAATCTTCATCCAGAGACTGCTTTCGATCAGGCTCATCCCGAGAATTTGGCGGAAGGCGACTTGGTTGTATATAATCCTGAGTTAAAGCAGATAGATGGTACTTGGGATCATCAGGTGTATTTCAATATTATGCGACATGGTTTTGATAATGATGTCGTATTCGAGTTAGTTGATACCACAACAGGTGAAGTAATACATACTCTTGAGTTAGCTAGATTCTTACAGCAGTATCCCATGATTAACATCAACAAGCAGGAGGTGTTGATTCCTATTGAGGTTGTCTTTAAGAATGCCGCGATTACGGTTCAGATTCCTGAATGGTATATTCATTATATTACTCCTGATTTTGACGAGGATCAGGATGAAGAAGATTCAACTGATAACAATTAATTAAGGACTACGACGATGAAGAATTTCGTAAAACATATTTTCGCATTTGCGATCTGCGCCGCCGCACTCCTTAGTTCATGTATCAAGGAGCAGCCCTACGAGCTCAATATCGCTCAGCTTGAGGTTGCGGTTACTCGTGCAGATGCGTCAGATTCGGAGAAGCAAGGTGATGGTATTGGTAATGCCAAGTTTTGGGTATTTGAGTGTGGCGAGTTGGATTCTAACGGTAAGCCTACATCTGTATCTGACAATGCTATTTCTTGGCGTTTTGAGGACAATCTAAACCTTGTTGGTAAGGTTGAGCGTGTACACATGGAGCTACCTTTGTGTGATGAGGACTATCAGAACTATATCCTTGTGGCCGTGCTCAATACCGAAGCATTTGGTTCGACTATTACCCTTGATAAGAATACTACTTTTAGTGAGTTGCAGCAGGCTTTGTTCGATGCATCAAGTGCTGAATTCTGGAAGAGATATCCCTCTGACGGAGATACTGTAGCGGCCCCCGACCCTTGGAAGATGCCTATCTCTAACTGGAAGACATTTACGGTGACTAATGATAATACTCACCCGAGCAACTGTTATGAGCTCAATCTTCCCGTTTATCGTGCTGTTGCAAAGTCTCAGCTTTTTGTTAAGCCTGCGAGTGACAATTTTACGGTTACTGTTAATAGTGCTAGTATTTGCTCTTCGGCGATGCCAACTAATGGTGCTATCCTTACAAGTAATGTAAAGAGTGGTTTGACCAACAACACTATCAAATCGGGAGTTGTTTACAGCCAGGAGGGTAATGCTGGTGACGATGTATCAGTCCCCGATGTTGTGCCTAACATTACCTATACAGCAGGTGCTGCTGCTAAGCCTTTGCACAATGACTATGGCGAGAATAGCGCTTTGGCATTTAGTCCGATAACTGCAAGCGCTACTGACTACACATGGGTAGGCTCAACATTTATATACGAGAATGAAGAGGCTCTTCCTAAAGATACTGAAAAATACGACGCTGAGCCCACTGGCAATGCTGGTTACTACATGCAGATTAGCTATACTGTTTCTGAAGATGATGCAGTATATACAAAATATGTAGCACTTCCCGCTGTTGTCCGCAACCACGACTATCAGGTCAAGGCTACCGTTAATGCCGGTGGCGAGATGATTTTCAATATCGTAGTTAACGAGTGGTTGGTTGAGGAGCAGGTGCTCAACTATCAGGATATCGCCACTGTAACTACTGACGGCCATATCAAGTGGAGCAATCTTCCCTCTGTGGCTGGTCAAAATATTATTAATGCAAGCGGTCAGGTAGAGTCTGGTGTTATCAACCTTACCGCTGCTAGTGGCCGTACCGCAACATTTACCTTCACGCTTGCAACGCCTGTTACGGGTCGTTGGATTGCTGAGTTGCGCACCGTGAAGGGTGATGCTGGAGATATAGTATTTGCCGATGGCTCGACAGTTATGGAGGGCGACATCGACAATATCGCAAATGTGATTACCATCAAGAACCTCTCGGACAACCTTGCGCAGTCGGGTGGTGTCGAGAACAGGGTGACATTGCATATCTACGCCAAGGCGTATTGGGGCGATGTATTGCGCTCATACCGTGTTGATGGTATTATCGGTACTCTTCCCGCAGGTGTAACGGTATTTACCGACTATACAATCGTTCAGCCTACTCAGTAGTGCGTTGTTTACTCATAGATTAGTAGTTTAGGAAAGGATAAACTTATGAGAAAGATTCAGAACATAGCGTTTGTGCTTCTCGCAACACTCTTTGCGGGCTGTATCAACGACCATATAGAGAACACCCTATGTCGCGATGGTGTCCTCTCACTCAATCTGTCGACTGGCGCCACCACCCGTACCGACACACCCAATAATGGTGTAGGCGAAGGCGATAATGATAATCAAATCCCTACGGAGTCAGCGATTAAGGACATTCAGTTCTTCTTGTATCCTAAAGGCTCGGCGGACACTGTGAATGCTTCATTCGCAGGCATAATCGATGTTACCGCCACCGATAAGACTGAGCAGACTGTAACTGTTCCTGCTGATGTTATAAGCAAGCTCTGCCCCAACCCTGGCGACAAGTGCGACATCTATGTTATCGTCAATTATCTTAATCAGGAAGGCGAGGATCTTACTGATGATGCCGACACCTCTCGTGCAACACTTAAGAGTTTGCCTCTTACTACTGAGTTTTACTATCTTGATATCGACCTTCCCGTGGGTCCCGAGTCGTTCGTTATGGACTCTGAGGTCTTCAGCGTTACTCGTGGTACTGGCGACGACTCTAATAAACTTGTCAGCGAGACCATCTATGTAACTCGTGCAGCTGCTAAGATTATGCTTGAGGTTAATTTGCAGACTACCGTAGATGTCTCGGGTGTACAATGGCAACCTGTTACCGAGGTGCCCGATGCCAACCAGTATTTTGCGCGTGTCTCGTTCTATAATGGCGTTAAGGAGGGTGTTATTGATGACGACAGCGATACCGACCCTGATGGTAAGGACATCGCAGATAGCGCATCATCTACTCCTTACTACCATGCCGAGAATATGGAGTTGATCCCTGGTGGTATCTCTACTGACATTACAGATCCCGCTACAAGTTCTGTAACTCGCGCCTCTTCAAAGGCCTTTACTCATGACGCAGGTCTCTACTCTTACACTTCGTCTTGGGGTGATGATGAGGAGGATGCACCCTATTTCAAGCTCTCTATTCCTTGGCGTAAGGTTGTTGATGGTCAGGACGATAATGCTGCGTGGGTTACCTACGACTATACCGTGCCTATCAGCCTTAAGACCAATCAGCTTGTGCGCAACAAGCTCTACCTTATTCGTCTTAATGTAGGTGCTTTGGGTGATTTGGACTATCTCGACCCCGCTGTCTACTCATATGTTGTTCTCGACTGGGAGGATGTCTCGATGAATGCCGAGCTCTCACGCCCCTCATACCTCACTGTTGACACCAACTATGTGGAGATGAAAAATGTTGAAGAGGCAAGCGTAGGCTATCACTCTTCTGACCCCGTTACTGTTGAGATCTCGTCTACCATCGGCAGCAACTATGCTGTGTATGAGGATTATACAGTTTCTGCTGAGTCTGGTAATATTGTCCTCAAACATAAGTTGGATAACACTCGAGGCGACGATGACAAGACTTATGACTACCTTGTTCAAACCTTCGTTGTGCGCGTTACCAATACCGCTACAGGTATGTACGAGGATATTACCTTTGTGCAGTCCCCCGCGATGTATGTTATAACAGGCTCGAGTGTAAGCGGTAGTGTATTTGTTAATAATAGCAAGTCATCTAGTTACTCGTCGTCTGCCTCGGATAGTTGGGCCTATGTGGGTAGTGGTTCACAGGGATCGACAAAACTCTACACAATTGCCGTGTCGGCATTTGATGCCACCACTTCAAACTATTTGATATGCGACCCTCGTGAGCCTGCTAATAATAATGTATTTAAGTTCACGAGTATAGATGGTAATACCGATGTTGATACTCGTCCCGATGCCTCTGGTGACAGCGACCTTACGGGCTACAGAGCAACGATTTCTGGTGACGCTTCAAAGAATCTCGTGGCACCTGAGTTCATTATAGCCACAGGATATGGTTATTATCAGGTAAGTTGGAGAAATATGTATGCAAATAGTAGTGCAAAGTATCGCTGTGCAGGTTACCAGGAGGCTGGTTACCCTGCAGGAAGATGGCGCGTGCCTACTCCTGCTGAGCTTCAGGTTATCGGAAAATTGTGTGCAGAGCGTAAGATCGATGGTATATTTGTTAATAGTTATACTTATATGAGTTCAAACGGAGCATATAACTATAATACGGATAATGGTACATTTACATCTGCAGGTGGTGTAGATGTAGCTGGTAATTCTATTCGTTGCGTCTACGATACCTGGTACTGGAAGGACAAGTGTGCTGATGTAACAGAATTTATTTGGGGTGCTGATGGCGATAATCTTGAGCAGAAGCGTAAGGACGGCGATTTAGTTCCTATTGAATAAGTGAAAAAATGGTAACTATGAAAAAGATATTTTTTGCTTTAGTTGCAATATTTGGCCTTTGGTCGTGTGTGCAGGAGGAGCTACCTGCGGGTGGCAACACTGTAGGCAATGGCGAGGGCGGCTATGTGGAGCTTAGCGTAGGCGTGGTATTGCCCGATATGAAGGAGGCTACCCGTACTATGGCTGCGCCCGCTATCGAGCGCCTTCACCTCCTTGTCTTCGACGATAACGGCTTGCTTAGCGAGGCTGTAAATGCCGAGTTGGATACCGCACAGAACACTGAGTGGGGCGAGACCTCAGAGCCTACCTACTTCAAGGTTAAGCTTGCTCGTACCGACTATAAGCGTACAATCCATTTTGTGGCAAACTCGCCTATCGCCAATGTTATGGACTACCCTATGTCTACCGAGGGCAATATCCTCACCTCGTTGGTTGTTAGTGGCGAGCAGGATGCCTACTGGCAGCGCGTGGTATTGCCTCACGGTATTACAGGTACTCAGGGCGAGGATGCTAACGGCAATGTTATCTATGTGCCTACCGATGAGGTTAAGGAAGCCCTTACCAATGTGCCTTTGGTGCGCAACAACTCGCGCGTTAAGGTTGTCAATGCCTTGACCAGCGATAAGACGCAGTTGCGCGAATTGGCGTTTGTGCTTGTAAATATCCCTGCAAGCGGCACTGTTGTCCCCTTCAACAACAATAGTGGCGAGTTTGTGAACTTTACTGCTGACACCGACTATGCCGAGCTCGATGCTGCCAACTATGATGGTTTTGAGCCCGCTAACCGCGATTTGATTAACAACACCTTTACTGGTGGCGATCTCAATTGCGAGAATAGCACGGCTTGGGTTACTGCGACTGCTGCCAATGCAAATAGTGGCTACCACTACCTCTATGAGCGCAATCAGAAATTGGAGCCCGCCTATGTTATTGTGCGTGGTATTTACGGTACCGATACTACGCCCACATACTACAAGATTGATATTATCAACGATAAGGGAGTATCGTACAACCTCTTGCGTAATATCCAGTATACCGTAAATATTACCAATGTCATCGGCTCAGGCTTTGCTACCGCCGAGGAGGCATACAACGCAGGTCCTACCAACAACCTTAACTTCTCGGTTGAGACCAAGAACCTGCTTAACCTCTCGGATGGCGAGTCGGCATTCTATGTTGAGTATACCCAAAAGGTTATCAACCAGAGTGGCGCTACCGTGACTCTTCGTTATCGCTACATCACCAACCTTAGCACAAGTGCCAATAACACCGATGCTGTGGTTATCACCAAGGGCGAGGGCGAGGTTATCAGTGGCGATATTGCTGATGGCGACAACACCACCGATGGCTATGGCTGGAATACTATGTCGTTTACTGCGGGCACAATCCCTGCCGAGGGTGAGTCTGCAAAGACTCAGATTGTAACCCTCACCGCAGGCTCATTTGCCCGTAATGTTGAGTTTATCCTCACTCGTCCCTACACGTTTAAGTTGGATGTTCCCAAAAAGGTGGCTGCCGAGCTTGGCTCTCCTGTGGCAGCTACGCTTGAGCTTGAGGAGCGCCTGCCTATGGGTATTTTCCCGTTGGAGTTTGTTGTGGTGGCTGAGAACAACTCGCTCTCACCCGATGCAACGCTCAATACTCTTCCTGTTGTTACAGGTTTGAATGTTGATGGCACACCCGGCGGTCAGCACTTTGGCTATAAGGTTACCTACGAGTGGGATCAGTATTATTCCGTTTCGGGTAGCGTTGAGAGCTACAATACCATTATTCCGCTCTATTTCAAGACCAATATGGCTGATTCGGCTCCCGAGGTTGGCTCTGCTGATGGTACCGACTGTTATGCTTACAACCAGTACCATAATATCGCTACCGATGAGTTCTATAATGGCGACTTGTATGCGCTCAGCTTGGAGCTTGCATCTACGAGCGTGCAGTATGGTCTAAATAGGGAGATTAAGGCTACTCTTCGTCTGCCTGAGAGCATTGCCGGTGCTGATTGGACCAATGGTCAGTATCTCGACTTTGCAATTAAAGATAGCAACTCTACTTTGAAGCTTATCAATGTTGAGAATGGCGCACAGATGGTTACTATTGATGGTGTTACCTATGTTCGTGTTCTTAAGTCGACATTCGATGGCGGTACCCGTGTATTCCCGCTTACATTCAATACTACGAAGTTTAGAAGTGCAACGACTATCACCGCTTCGAACGATAACTTCACACAGGCTTCGGCTACCTTGACCAATACGGGCTTAGGTACGCTTGGTATCGAGGTTACCGAGGGTGATACGCTCCTTCCCGGTGCTGGTCAGACCGTTGCTGTAGAGGTTACTGTTCCTGCTGGTGCTGAGGCAGCATTCGAGAACGACAAGCTTGAGCTTACACTTACCACAAGTGCAGCTTACCTTGAGAATCCCGAAACCCGCGCTTCGATTAGCGGTAGCGGTACAATCTTCAAGGTAGTTGTGCAGAAGAGTGAGTATGACAATGCCACTGGCTCTACCTACTCATTTGACTTTACAACAACCGCGGGTAATACGGCTGCTACTCGCACTATAACCGTATCGCACCCCTATGACTACTTGGAGGAGGCAAGTGCTCAGACGACAACATCGAAGTATAGTGGTATGGGTTGGACTTTAGGCACTCTTACAAGTGGAACATCTGGTAATATATTAATCAGTCTACCGACCGAGTTGGATGATTCTTTATTCCCGCTAAGGTTAACAATTACGGTAACTGCTAAGTCGAGAACAAATTTGTATATTAACAATAGTGGCAACTTGGGTGCAAATAGTAGCGTAACTATTGATGTATCAAAGGATGCTTACGATGGAAGCAAAACTATTAGTGTGCCAATCACAGCAACGGCAACTAATTCGCGTCAATCTAGTAGTTTCACTATATCGTTGGCTTCGGATATTTTATCAAGTCCGTCGAACATACAAAAAACTAAAAACTCTAGTTCAAATAGTTACCAGTAATATTACACTTAGAGCGGCCTTCGGGTCGCTCTTTTTTTGATTGTGGGGCAAGCGGAGAGCAAAGAGCAAAACGAGAGCAAAGTTCAAAGAGCAAAGAGAGTTGTTAGGGAGATTAAGGAATTTAGTGAAAGTAAGGAGGTTAGGGATAAATGTCGTTTGCGCTATCCCTAACCTCTCTAAATTCTCTATTTCCCTAAATTCACTATTGACTGCGCCTCTCTTACGACCATTAAGACCATAAGACATTAAGACCTTAGGATTTTCCTATCGTCTCTCTAAAAACTAACAACTAAAAACTAAAAACAAACACGGGTAGGTTTTTCCCTACCCGTGGTTGTTTTATATCTTTGCTCTTTGTCTCTTTCTGCTCTCTCTTTGCTCTTTGCTCTTTGAACTTTCCTCTTTACATTATCGCCCGTGCGCGTTTGAGCAGTTCGGGCATATACCACTCGGCATACTCGATGGTCATCATCGCGATGCGACCCGTGCGGTCGACGAGGTAGGCGCGAGGTACATAGGTCGAGGCATACAGCCCATAGACCGTGCGGTCGGGGTCGGGTGCCATGGCGATGGTGTAGCCATTGTCGGCGCGGTACTGCTCGATAAGCGCAGCATCGCTATCACGGCCGATAGCCAATATCGCGGGCACGCTCTCGCCACGCTCGATGGCCGAGTGTAGGTCATCAAGGAGCATCTTGCAGTCGGGGCAGCCACAGTCGAACATTATAAGCAACAGGGGTGCGCCACGGTAGTCATCGAGCGACACCTCCGTACCATCGAGGAGCGTGGTCGAAAACTTAGGCGCCATATCGCCCTCATAGACCTTCGAGCTCTCCTCCTTCGAGGGCAGATTCTCCGACACGCAAGCCGTGGCAGCCATTGCCACCGCAACCGAAACGATATAGCGAAATACTCTCTTCATAGTTACTCGGTAATTGCTCTATCGACCTTCTGTCGGGCGTAGTCGAGGGTTACGGTGAAACACTTCTCTTGAGTCGAGGGCAGGTCGAACATAAGGTCGAGCATTATAGACTCGCAAATCGACCTTAGGCCACGAGCACCGAGCTTATACTCCAACGCCTTGTCGACGATATAGTCGAGCACGGCATCCTCGAACTTAAGCTCCACGCCATCGAGACCGAGTAGGCACTCATACTGACGAATGATAGAGTTCTTAGGCTCGGTGAGTATCGAGCGCAGGGCATCGCGCGTGAGAGGCTCCATATAGGTCAAGACAGGCAGACGACCGATAAGCTCGGGGATAAGACCATACGAACGCAAGTCCTGAGGCAGGATATAGCGCATAATGTTCTTCTCGTCGATACGCTTTTGAGCGCCTGTGCCGTAGCCTATGGCGTGGGTGTTGAGTCGCTGGGCAATCTTCTTGTCGATGCCGTCGAAAGCACCACCGCAGATAAACAAGATATTCGAGGTGTTGACCTGGATATACTTCTGGTCGGGGTGCTTACGGCCACCCTGGGGAGGAACATTCACCACCGTGCCCTCAAGGATTTTGAGCAGTGCCTGCTGCACGCCCTCGCCCGAGACATCGCGCGTAATAGAGGGGTTGTCGCCCTTGCGGGCAATCTTGTCGACCTCATCAATAAAGATGATGCCTCGCTCCGCTGCCGCAACATCGTAGTCCGCAGCCTGCAAGAGGCGCGAGAGGATGCTCTCGACATCCTCGCCGACATAGCCCGCCTCGGTGAGTGCCGTAGCATCGACGATGGTGAAGGGCACCGAGAGGAGCTTGGCGATGGTGCGCGCAAGGAGTGTTTTACCCGTACCCGTAGGGCCGACAAGCACGATATTTGACTTATCAAGCTCTACATCCTCGGTCTTGCCACGGTGCAAGAGTCTTTTGTAGTGGTTGTAGACCGCCACCGACATATAGCGCTTGGCAGCATCCTGACCGATGACATAGTCATCGAGGAATGCCTTGATGCGGTCGGGGGTCATAAGGTCCTCGCGTGTGAGGGGCTTAAACTTATTTGCGGCGTTGCTCTTCGAGGCCTTGCCATCGACAATCTTATGCTCGACAAGCAAGCCGTAGCCGTGCTCGATGCACGACGAACATATCATAGCGCCATCGGCACCGTTGAACATCAAGGGCGCCTCATCGGCCGAGACACCGCAGAACGAGCAACAGCCACCACGGCGGTCTGTACCTTTGCGTGTTTTCTGTGACATAGCCTAATTATTACTTACGGCGTGCGAGCACGGTGTCTACGAGGCCGTACTCCTTAGCCTCGGCTGCCGAGAGCCAATAGTCGCGGTCGGCATCCTTCTCAATCTTCTCGATAGCGACACCCGAATGTGCCGACAATATCTCATACAACTCACGCTTGGTCTTGGCAATCTCGCGGGCAGTAATCTCGATATCCGAGGCCTGACCCTGCACGCCACCAAGTGGCTGGTGAATCATCACACGCGAGTGGGGGAGTGCCGAGCGCTTGCCCTGAGCACCTGCTGTGAGCAACACAGCACCCATCGAAGCCGCCATGCCGGTACAGCAGGTCGCAACATTGCAGCTGATAAGCTGCATAGTGTCGTAGATACCCAATCCGGCAGAGACAGAGCCACCGGGCGAGTTGATATAGAGCATAATATCCTTATCGGGGTTGGTAGACTCCAAGAAGAGCAACTGCGCCTGAATGATATTGGCTGCGGTATCGTAGATGGGCGCACCGAGGAAGATGATGCGGTCCATCATCAAGCGCGAGAATACATCCATCTGTGCAACATTCAACTGTCGCTCCTCGATGATGGTGGGCGACACATAGCCCGAAGCCTCGGCACGGAAGTCGTGGAGCGTCATCGAGTTGATGCCACAGTGTAGGCGGGCAAACTTATCAAATTCGTTCATAATAGGTCTATTCTATGTGTGGTAATTGCAAAACGAGGGTGCCGCAACCATTGCAGACACCCTCGTTTCGTTTAGCAATAGCTCATTATGCCAACTCCGAAGCAATCTTAGCGAACTCGTCAGCCGAGATAGCCTTCTCGGTAACCTTCACCTTGCCACGAATGTACTCTACAACCTTCTCCTCGTAGAGCTTCTCGTAGATCTTCTGCAACTGCTCCTTGTTGTCCATAATCTGCTTCGAGAAGTTCTCGAGCATATCCTGGGGTGCTGAGGGCATACCGTACTGTGCAAACTGCATAGCGGCAAACTGCATAGCCTCGGCCTTAGCCTCCTCCTGCGATACCTTCAACTCACCCTCGGTGATGAAGTGCTTCTGGAGGTAGTTCCAAGTGAACATCTTGATGAATGCGCCGAAGTCCTTCTCAATCTCCTCGCGAGAGAACTTACCCTCATTGATAACATACAACCAACGCTTCAAGAACTCCTCGGGCATCTGGATGTTAGCCTTCTCGATAACGAAGTTGCGAACTGCGTTTACGAACATAAAGTCGCACTCACGCTTAAGCTCCTTCTCGATCTCCTCGTCGATGAACTTGTCGAGCTCCTCCTCAGATGTTACATTACCTGCGGGGAATGCCATCTTGAAGAACTCCTCGTTGAGCTCGGGATCAGCGAAACGACGAATCTTGGTAATCTCCAACTCGAACTCGGGGTTGATACCCTCCAACTCCTCCTGCTTAACCGAGAGAACTGCAGCACGCTGCTCGGGCTTCTTGTAGAGCTCGTTGATGTTTACCTTGGTCTTGTAACCAACCTTCTTGTTCTTCCATGCCTTGCGCTCCTCGTCGCTCATCGAGATAAGACCTACATAAGCCTCCTCGATGCGCATATCGCCATTGTCGAGAGTTACATTGAGTGCCTCGTCGTTAGCCACCTTGTCTACCTCTACCAAACGGCCATAGCGGCGCAAGTAGTTGGTGCGGTACTCGGTGTGCATCTTCTTGTCTACCTTAATCTTGTTGTAGACAACCTTGTCCTTGGCGGTGAAGTTGATATCAATCTTGGGAGCCTCACCAATCTCGAACATAAACTCGAACTCGGTGCCGTTCTCAAAGTCGAACTCGCCCTGCTCCTCTGAGGGGATTACATCGCCTACATAGTCGATGTTCTCCTTCTGCAAGTACTCGAATACCGAGTTAGATGCGATGTGGTATGACTGCTCTGCTAAGACATGCTTGCCATACATCTTCTTAACGATACCCATAGGTACCATACCAGGACGGAAACCGGGAATCTGAGCCTTACGCTTGTACTCGCGCAACTGGTTCTCTACAGCCTTGCCGTAGTCTGCCTCGCCAACAACGACCTTCAATACCGAAATGCCGCCATCACGCTGTTCTCTTGTAATGTTCATTGCTATATTTTTAGTTTATTGTTATTTGCAAATTGCTTGCTTTCACCTATATATAGGCGTAAATTCGCGCAAAGGTAATAAAAATTTGCGAATTGCGAAAAGTGTAGGCGTAAAAGTGGCTATTTTTTATTTTTTCACTACCTTTGTGGCGATTATGATACTCGATGTAGCAAGACATAAGTTCTACGAGGGTGTGGCGACACTCCTCCTTATCGCAACTATTGTTGCGGTGCGTGTGGCGTTGCTCCCTACCATCACCGTCGACACCATTGTCGAGGGTGGCGCACCCCTTGTCGCACCTCTTGCCCGCTTCGAGAGCGCCTACCCCGTGCTTACAGCGCTCCTCGCCGCCCTCTTCTGTGTGCAGAGTGCCCTACGCTTGGCGCGTGCCACGGTGCGCTACAATATCTACGGCACCTCTTCGATGGCTGCAATATCGCTTACGGCACTCCTCTTTACGGCACTCACCATCAATTCGCCATGCCTCTCGACGATGCTTGTGGCACTGCTCGTTGCCGAGGGCATAGGCCGTTTGTTCTGTTGCCTTGGCCCTAACACGCGACTGCATCACCTCTTTACGGCGATGCTGGCGCTCGGTGCAACACCCCTTGTCGATAGCTCGATGCTCGCCGTCGTCGTTCTCGCCCTTGTGTTGATGCTCTCGATGCGTAGCAACCCCCGCGAGATGATTGTTACGATTGTCGGCATAACGCTCCCCACGCTTACCTATAATTATATATTATGGTGCATGGGTGGTAGCTTTACCGCAAGCTTCCTCGACATCTGGCACGATATGCTCACCCCGTCGGCATTTAATATCGATACATACCTCACCATTCCTCGACTTGCTCTGCTTGCCGTGGTGTTGTTTGTCGAGCTGTGTACCGTGTTTCTCTATCGTAGCGAGCGTCTTACGCTAAGCCGTACGGCACGCAATATATGGTCAGTTATGCAGGCAGCACTGCTAATCCTAACGCCTGTATTTATCCTTTTGCCCTCGTCGTCGCCCGCATCGTTTATTACGGTGGCAATGATTGCCTCGACGATGATGCCGTTGTTCTTCCTCAAAATGAATAACGCAATAAGCATCACAACATATCTCACAATCGTGGCTCTGGCGCTCTGGACGCTATAATATGCGAAAAATAGGATAATCTCTATAATGCATAAATATGTGCATTATAGCCCTATTTTATGCGTAGTTATGCATGTATTGTGAAAAAAGTTGCAAAATTTCCGAGAAAATATTTGGAGGTTAACTTTTTTGTTGTACCTTTGTAATTGCAAACAGGAGGCGATGAGCGCACATCTCGAATAATTCTCATGGACACACCAATTGCTCATCGATCTCTAAATTCTCATTAACCTAACTAACCTGGGAGGGGGCTATCTGTGAAGACGCTGCCCTCCATTCTTTTTATATGTAGCCCACGGCTACATATAAAAAGAATGGAGGGCAGGGATTCCTCCCCAAACCCCTCCTTTCAAAGGAGGGGTTTGTTGTAGGCATTCTGCCTACGGGCTAAAGCCCCATTCTTCGCTCCTCTCAGGATGATATACACTTGCAACTAACAACTAATAACCAAAACCCCCCTTTTATTTAGAGAAAAATTGCTATCTTTGAGCATTATTAATCCAAAAACCGAAAATATTATGAAGCGAGTATTCTCTCTTATGGTTGCGGTGGCTCTGGCATGGGGTTGCTGTGGCGAGCAGTGCAAGTGCGTAGACGAGAAGTGCAGTGCCGATATTGGCGCTGTGGTAAATATTGATGGCAAGGAGCAATTCAAGATAACATCGTCGCTTCCGATAGAGTATGCCGACGATATGGAGTGGGTGTTGCGCTACGATAGGAGCGATGTCGAGGAGTTGCGCGAGCGTGCCAAGACCGAGGAGAAGGAGTGCGATGTGCTCTTCTTCGGTAGCTCGTCGATACGACTTTGGAAGACATTAGCCGAAGATATGGCGCCCCTCAAGGTTGTTAATCGTGGCTATGGCGGTGCGATGATGCGCGATATGCACTACAACTATGAGACCGTGCTTGCCGACTACAACCCCAAGGCGTTTGCTTTCTACTGCGACAACGACCTCGGTGGCTTTGGCCACGACCTCTATCCAACGGAGCTATTCGATCTCTATCGCCTTTTAGTTGAGCGACTTAAGACTGACTATCCAGACAAGCCAATCTTTATTCTCTCGATTAAGTTTAACGAAAATCGTGCTGCCAAGCGCGAGGAGCATCGTCTTTTCAACGCCATTATGGCCGACTATGCCGCACACACCGAGGGCGTAACATTTGTCGATGTAAACACCCCGATTTTAGCTGCTGACGGCGGTGTCGATAACGGCTACTTCGAGGATGACCTTCTCCATGTAAACCGCAAGGGTTATGCCGTTTGGGCATCGGTGCTTCGCCCTATGCTTCTTGATGCACTCGGCAAATAGTCAGCAAGGTGTGTTGCTTATTTAATAGTTTTTCGTATCTTTGTATAATTGTTTCCAAAGAACAAACGAAAACTTAAATATATGAAGAAGACTATTACAAAGATTTTGTGCCTTGCTGTGGCTGTTTTTGCGGTTTCAGTGGCGAGTGCACAACAGGGTTATGAGAAGTGCAACGAAGTATTTCGCCTTGGCGTTGAGGCGCGTTTCGACTATCTAAATCAGGCACTTGCTGGTGACAAGATTGCTGGTTCGTCGGGCTTCAATGTGCGTTACTTCAACCTCCGTATGGATGGTCAGATTACCCCTAAGTTTACCTACTCGTGGCGTCAGCGCTTCAACAATGTAAACTCGTTCTCGAGCTTTGCTAACAACACCGACTGGCTACACCTTACCTTCCGCCCCTCGAAGAATTGGGCAATCTCGGCAGGTAAGCAGGTGGTGATGATTGGTGGCTGGGAGTACGATCGTGCACCTATCGACATCTACTTCTGCTCGGAGTATTGGAACAATGTAAACTGTTTCCAGCTCGGCGCAAGCGTTGCCTACACCACCAACAAGGGCAACGACACCATCACCTTCCAGGCTTGCCAGAGCCCCTACGACTACAAGAGCGAGGCTACCGACTACTACGCCTACAACCTCTTCTGGATGGGCTCGCATGGCTTCTACACTGCGCTTCACTCGTTGAATTTCTCGCAGTATGCCCCTGGCAAGTACGATGTATATGTTGTGTTGGGCAACCAGTTTAAGTTTGGCGATGCCACCATCCAGCTCGACTTGATGAACCGTGGTGTTAGCGGTAAGGAGCTTTTGTTTAAGAACTTCTCGATTATGGGCGAGTTCTCGTATATGATTGCTGACCGCGTAAATGTCATTGCTAAAGCTACTTACGACAAGGTAGGTAATGATTATCCCACAGGTCTTTTCCTCTTCCCTGGTACCGAGATGACCCGCCTTGGTGGTGGTGTTGAGTACTATCCTTTGGGTGGCAAGGGCAACCGCGATATCCGCCTTCATGCCGTATATGCCTACAACATTGGCAACAACACCAACCCTGCAGGCACAGCTCTCAATAAGGGCTCGTTCCTCACTGTGGGTCTTACTTGGCGCATCGATGTTCTGTCGGCAGCAAGCAAGCTAATCGAGAAAATTAAGAAATAAATCTATCTCACATTGGATAACCTAAAATTATTAAATCAATATGGAGAAGCAAAACAGATTTAAGAAGTACTATGCTGGTATCTTCTGCCTACTTATTGTTGTGGGCATCTTCGGTGGCATCGGCTCTGTTATGGGCTTGCCTAACATGCTGAATACCATCATGAAGACGGCGCACGACCTGTTGCTCAACACCGTATTCTACCTTATGGCAATCTGCGTTATCACAGGTGCTTTGGGTGCTATCTTTGTTGAGTTTGGCGTTGTTAGCCTTTTGGAGCGTATCTTGCGCCCCTTGATGAAGCCCTTGTTCAACCTTCCTGGCGTTGCATCGTTGGGTGCCGTGATGACTTTCCTCTCGGACAACCCCGCAATCATCTCGTTGGCAAAGGATAAGCGCTTCAGTACCTACTTCAAGAAGTACCAGTTTATCTCGCTCACCAACTTCGGTACCGCCTTCGGTATGGGTCTTTTGGTGATCGTCTTTATGATTTCTCAGGGTTTCTTTGTTGAGCCCTTTATCGGTCTGCTTGGCGCGATGATTGGTTGTGTGGTATCTACACGCCTTATGCAACGCTTTATCCTTAAGTCATACCCCGAGTACAAGGATGAGCCCGCAGCAGTTCTCGACGAGAAGGACATGAAGGACGATGAGGCAGTTAAGGAGTCCTCGATGTTTACTCGTATCCTCAACGCTCTGCTCGATGGTGGTAAGAGTGGTGTCGATGTCGGTATGTCAATTATCCCTGGCGTTTTGATTATCTCTACCTTTGTGATGATTCTTACCTTCACCACAGGCGACAACGGCATCTACGATGGCGCTGCATATGAGGGTGTTGGCTTCTTGCCTTGGCTCTTTGGCAAGATTAACATCATCTTCGACTGGCTCTTCGGCTTTGAGCATCCCGCACTTATGGCATTCCCCATCACCGCTCTTGGTGCTGTGGGCGCTGCCCTCGGTCTTATCCCTGGCTTTATCCAGGAGGGCTGGGTTGATGGTAACGCTATCGCCGTGTTCACCGCTATCGGTATGTGCTGGAGTGGTTACCTTAGCACCCACACCGCTATGCTTGATGCTCTTGGCTACCGCAAGCTCACCTCAAAGGCTATCCTTGCGCATACCATCGGTGGTCTTGTTGCCGCTATCGCTGCACACTGGATGTTTGTGCTCTACACCTTGGCATTCGGTACTCCCGCAACCTTCGAGGGTGGTGCCGACCGCTATAGCACCGTAAGCAACGCTCCTGTTATCATCGAGTTCGTTAGCGAGAACCAGGTTAAGGTTGGCGACCGCGTCTTCACCGACGAGGCTGGTGACACTCCCGAGGAGGAGGGCTCACTCGCTCGCGTGATCGAGGGTGTGCTTCTCTCTAACCACGAGACCGTTGAGGTTCAGGATGGCGAGAAGATTGATGCCGCAGGCTTTATCGCTGCTGAGAAACTTCCTGAGGCTACCCGCGAGAGCCTTATGACCGAGGTGCAGGCTGGCTTCGATATGTACCGCGACCGCATTGCTAATCAGCACTTTGGTCGCCCCGTAGCCGAGCTCACCACCGAGGAGTTAGCAGAGTTAGATGATATCATTCCCTTCAAATTCGAGAAGTAATTTGTTGTGAAAAGGGGTCATTCTCGACCCATCCAAAAAAGTTGAGTGCCTCGGGCTGTACTTCTTTGTACTATCCCGAGGCACTCACTTTTGCGATGAGCCAAGCCTAACCCCTATTTCTCGGTAAATTGGTCGTGGTAGCTGGAAGGTGTGGCTATTTGACCAGAGAGACCATAGGGACCAGAGAGAGGTAAGGTATCACTGAGGACCTTTGTCCGCATCGTCTCTTCGGTCTTTCTGTCTCTTTGGTCTCTTCGGTCATTAGTATTCCCTAAATTCCCTAATCTCCTTAAATCCCCTAACCTCCCTACATCCCCTACACGACAGCATACAAAAAAATGACCACCGAAGTAGTCATTTTTTTGTGTCAAGCACCCTGAGATGCAGCGTTTTAGCGGATGTTGCCCAAACGCTCGTTGGTCTTGTGGATGATGTCGATGGTTGACTTATCCTCCACGAAAATTGAGTTGAGACCCTGCTGCTCCTGTGCGGGATCGCCCGTGTAGTCGTCACCCTTGGCCCAATACTCATGGTCCTCGACATTTGTCACGGCATAGCCGCCCCAGCTCCAGAAGTTACAGCCTGCAAACTTGCCTCCCATCTCATAAGCCTTCTCAATCATTGCAAAGACAAATGTGTAGTAGGCATCACGGCACTCAACGCCACTCTCCTTACGGAAGTCCATATTGTCGCGAGGCATACCAAACTCCTCAACCACAAGGGGTTTGTTGATTTTATCGGCAAGCTCGATATGCATATTGATATACTCCTCGGTATTCTCGCACGACTGCTGCAAATCCTCTTTCATCTTATCGCCTCGCATCCACTTCCAGTTGTAGGGCCATACATGGCAGTTGATATACGAAATCTCGTCGATGGCGTGAATTCGCTCGCAGAGCGCCATATCCCACTCACAGCCGTAGTAGCCCTCTGAGCCAGTCGAAATCATATGGTTGGGGTCGAGCTCGCGGATAAGCTTTGCCGAGGCGGTAATCCACTCTGCAAATGCCTCCTTGTTGTCCTGCTCCTTAGAGCTAAATGCGCGAGGCTCGTTCGAAATCTGCCAAGAGAAGATTGCTGGGTCGTCGATATACTTGATGCCGGTATAGCGGTTGGTGCGCGTTACGATGTAGCGTACATGGTTGTAATATAGCTCCTTAGCGCGTTCGTTGCGTACAAACTCACCTGCAAAGGTGTTGTACGAGAACCAGCCGTCGACACGCGGAACAAGCACAGGCTCATCGTTTGCCCACGCCACATATTGGGTGTAGCCACCGCTCCACTCCCAAGCGTTATTGAAGTAGAGTACGGCAGTCATATCGCGCTTGCCAAGCTCCATAAGCAGATAGTCGAGACCTGCCAACACCTCGTCGTTATACTCGCCGGGCTTGGGCTGGAGGTTGGGTTCAATTTTGCCGAGTAGGCCATTCTCGCCCTCGCCACCAATCAAGACGCGGAGGTTGTCGATGCCGTGAGCCTTCATAAAGTCGAGCTCCTTTGCCAGACGCTCGCGGTCGCCACCCTCGCCCTCAGAGCCAAGGATTGCGCCATACCAGAAGTTGGTGCCTACGAAGTAGTAGGGTTGGCCGTTGCGCATAAACTGGCCATTCTCAATGGTGATAATCTTACTTTCGGGGGTTGTTGTGCAGCCCATTGCGACAAACATTAGGACAAGGGCCACGATAGAATAAAATACTCTTCTCATTATTTTAGGTTGTGTTGTTGTTGGGCTTGAAATTATCGCCCTCAAAAATCTGCACAAACATACGCAAAAAAATCCTAAAAAACTATGTTTTTCAATTTGTATTTTCGCTGTGGAATTTATAATTTTGTAGGGTCAAATTGCGACTTTGTTTCCCGATATATAATATCGGGAGGGTATTATCTTGATAGCCATTGAGTTATCTATTTTTCGGATAGTCGCCATATTGGAAAAACTAGGAGTTGATATGAAGAAGATTATACTTTCGGGTGGAGGTACCGGAGGACACATATATCCCGCAGTTGCGGTGGCTGAGGCTTTGAAGCGTAAATGGGGCGAAGATGTAGAGTTGCTCTTCGTGGGAGCCGAGGGCAAGATGGAGATGGAGAAGGTTCCCGCTTTGGGCTATCGCATTGAGGGTCTTCCCGTGGCAGGTTTGCAGCGTAGATTGACTCTCTCGAACTTGGCATTGCCGTTCAAGGTGATGTCAAGTGTTCGTCGCGCTCGTCGCATCATCAAGGAGTTTGGTGCCGATATGGTCGTAGGCTTTGGTGGCTACGCATCTGCCCCCGTGTTGTGGGCGGCACAGCGCTTGGGCGTGCCTACGCTCATTCAGGAGCAGAACTCCTATGCAGGTCTCACGAATAAGATTTTGGCTAAGCGTGCTAAGTGCATCTGCGTGTCGTACGACAATATGGAGCGCTTCTTCCCTGCCGACCGCATCGTGCTTACGGGCAATCCACTTCGTGGTCGTTTCTCGGCTGCGGGCGTAGACCGCGAGGAGGCTTTGGCCTATTATGGCTTCACGGCCGATATGCCCACCATCTTTGTTGTCGGTGGCTCACTCGGCACACGCACTCAGAACGAGATGATGAAGCGCTGGATAGCATCGCTCGATGGCGAGGCACCGGTGCAGGTTATCTGGCAGACTGGTAAGTTCTACGAGAGGGAGATGGTTGAGTTCCTCAAGGCTCACCCCACGAAGAATATTTGGCAGGGTGCATTTATTGACCGTATGGATTATGCCTACGCCGCTGCCGATGTCGTTATCTCGCGTAGTGGTGCTTGCACCGTCTCGGAGCTTTGCCTTGTGGCTAAGCCTACGATTTTTATCCCCTCGCCAAATGTTGCTGAGGACCACCAGACCAAGAATGCTATGGCCTTGGTCGAAAAGGGTGCTGCGGAGATTATCCCCGACTCGGAGGCTGTTGAGCGCGGTATGGCTGAGGCTGTGGCGTTGGCCAAGGACGAGAAGCGCTTGGAGAGCCTAAGTCAAAATATCGCAAAGTTGGCTATCAGCGACTCGGCAGATAGGGTAGTCCGAGAGATTGAGAGTGTGTTGAACAAGAAGTAGGTTGGAGCATGGAACGAGAAACAAAGAAGATATACTTCCTCGGCATCGGTGGCATCGGTATGAGTGCCATCGCTCGCTATTTTTTGCATGAGGGTTGTCTCGTTGCGGGCTACGACCGCACAGCAACACCCCTAACACGCGCCTTGGAGGCCGAGGGAGCTTTGATTCACTACGAAGATGATGTAGAGCTTATCCCCGAGACGATGCGCTCGGCAGATGATACCCTTGTGGTGCTTACGCCTGCTATTCCCTCGGACCATAAGGAGTGGGCTTGGTTTAGGGAGAATGGCTTCCACATCGAGAAGCGCTCACAGATGCTTGGCCACCTCTCTGAGGGCAAGATGGTGATGGCCGTTGCAGGTACGCACGGCAAGACAACGACATCGACACTCGCCGCTTGGCTCAACTATGCTGCAGCGGGCGAGGGTAGTGCCTTCTTGGGTGGTATCTCGACGAACTTTGCCTCTAACCTTGTGCTTGGCGAGGGTCGTCGTTTGGTTGTTGAGGCCGACGAGTACGACCGTTCGTTCTTGCGCCTGTGGCCCGATGTGGCGGTGATTACGGCTACGGATGCCGACCACCTCGACATCTACGGCACGGCGGAGGCGATGGTTGAGGCCTTCGAGCAGTTTGCCTCGCAGATTAAGGAGGGTGGCTCGCTTATCTTGAAGCAGGGCGTGCCCTTCCACTTCGATACCAAGGGTCGCAACCTCTATCGCTACTCGTGCGACGATGGTGGCGACTTTTACGCCGAGAATATCTCCTTAATTGAGGGCGGTCATTATCGCTATGATATCGTCTTGCCCGATGGCCGTATCGAGGGTTGCTCGCTCGGCATCTTGGGCAAGGTGCATATCGAGAACTCGGTAGCTGCTGTGGCTATGCTCTGGTGCGCCGCTCAGCGTGAGGGTAAGACTTTGGATAAGGAGGCTGTGCGCCGTGCGTTGCGAGATTTTTCGGGTGTTAAGCGCCGTATGGAGGTCTATATCAACACCCCCAAGCAGGTCTATATCGACGACTATGCTCACCATCCCGAGGAGTTGCGTGCTACGATTGAGTCGTTGCGAGGTGTATTTCCTGGCCGTAAGCTTACGGCTGTGTTCCAGCCCCACCTCTACACTCGCACGCGCGACCATTACCGCGGTTTTGCTGAGGTGCTGTCGTTGTGCGACGAGGTTGTTATGGTGCCCATCTATCCCGCGCGTGAGGAGCCTATCGAGGGCGTCTGCTCCGAGATGATTGGCGAAAGGCTCACGGTTGATTGGCAGTTGGCCGAGCGTGAGGAGCTGGCTGAGTTGTTGAAGGGTATGGCTACCGATGTCGTGGTTACCTTCGGTGCAGGAAATATTGATGTTGTATGTTCGGCTGTTGCCGAGACTTTAAGAGCTAAGGCTTAGTATGAAGGAGTGGTTTCGAAATGCTGGTCGCTATGTTGGCTACACGCTACTCTGGGTGTTGGTCGCTGTTGTTGTGGTGTGGGGCTCGATGAGTGCTCGTGCTCACCGCAAGGCACAGCTCGTCACGGAGCTAAATATCAGCGTGGAGCATAGCTCGGAGCACCAGTTGGTCGATGCCCCGCTTATGAACGATTGGCTACTGAGCCATACCGATAGTCCCGTAGGTCGCTCGCTTTCGGAGGTTAACCTTGCTAAGTTGGAGCATGTGGCGTTGCAGCATGGAGCTGTTGCCGAAGCCAATGCCTACAACACATTTTCGGGCGAGGTGGTGGTTAATGTCGTACAACACGAGCCCGTTGCCCGCCTCAAGGTCGATGGCTATGATATGTATCTTACCGGAGATGGTTATGTCTTTCCCGCTGCTGACGGCTATGCGGCACTTGTCCCAGTTATCACGGGCTCGTACCGCCCTATTTTTAAGCCAGACTATGCGGGTTATGCCACAACCGTAGTGCGCGACTCCATCGCTAGCCTTGATAGTGTGATTCTTGCTCTCGAGATGCAGAAGCTACCTCACTACGAGCTTCGCCAGGAGTACCGCCAGGATTTGCGTCGTGTGCTCAACGAGCGTATTCGCCGCACACTCTTTATGTCGGACTACGAGTACGACAAGCGCAACGAGGAACTTAAGGAGCGTAAAACACGAGCTCGCAAGGAGAATGTGGCGCGCAACAAGACGATAGATGCTGCCATTGCAGCCCTTGGCGTTGAGCAGGAGCGTGTTGGTGAGCAGCAAAAACAGTTGGAGGTGATAGATTCCGACTTTGCACGCCTTCTATATTTTGTTGAGAAGATTCGTAATGACGAGTTTTGGAGCTCCGAGGTAGTGCAGATTGTCCTTGATGGTGGTGGCCGCAAGCCTATGGAGATAGCCTTTGTGCCTCGTTCGGGTAGGTTTATGGTCGATGTGGGCTTTACCGACCGCCTTGACAAGAAGTTATCGACACTTAGTCGCTTCTATGACGATGGTCTTGACAACATCGGTTGGAGCAAGTATCGCCATATCAGCCTTCGTTACGATGGTCAGGTGGTATGCCGATAGAGTGCCGATTTTAAAGTGAAGAAAAGAGAAAAATATAAAACGGATAGAACAATGAAAGGTAAACAAATTGTAGCGATTGATGTAGGTTCGTCTAATGTCGTTATCGCTGTTGGTGCTGTTGAGGATGATGGCAGAGTCGACATCCGTGGCATCGTATCTGAGCCAGTGCAGGGTATCGCCGCAGGCCATATCGACAATATCGAGTTGGTGGGCCAGGCTGTATCCTCGGCTAAGCAGCGTATCGAGAAGCAACTCAACATTCGCATCACGGAGGCCTATGCAGGTCTTTCGGGCGACTTTATTCGCTCGGTGCAGGTCAAAGACCATGTCTATGTTCAGGATGAGTTGCGCAATGGTAGCAACCAGATTACGCAGCGTGACCTTGACGAATTGAGCCGTCGTATGCAGAGTGTGAAGCTCCCAGATGAGCGTGAGGAGATTATCACTATGGAGCCTTTGCGCTACGAGGTAGATAACAAGGAGGTGGAGATTCCCGTAGGTGCCTATGGCCACCTATTGTCGGCTACCTACAACTTTATCCTTTGCGATAAGTCTATGCGTTCACGCCTTGGCCTATGTCTTCAGCGCCAGGGTATCACTGTCAAGGAGTATGTTCCCAATGCCCTTGTGCAGTATCTCGCGGTGGCTACTACCGAGGATATGCAGGATGGCGCCGTTGTCGTTGACCTTGGTGGAGGTGTTACTGATGTCACAGTTCTCTATGGTGGCAAGGTGCGCTATATCGCCTCTATACCTATTGGTGCCGAGGCCATCAATAACGATATTCGCTCGTCGAGCATACCGTCGAACTATGTCGAGGACCTCAAGGTACAGTATGGCGCTGCTGTGGCATCGCTTGCTACCGATGACAATATCGTCTTTCAGTCGGCTCGTCGTGGCATGGTCAAGAGTATCTTGCGTCGCAACCTCGCTACGATTATCGAGGCTCGTTTGATGGATATCGCCGAGTGGGTTAAGCGTGAGATTAAGGAGGCTGGCTGTGGTTCGAAGTTTATACCTACGGTGTTGCTCACGGGTGGTGCTTCGCAGATGCGCTTTATCGAGGAGCTATTCCAACGAGAGTTGGGCTTGGAGGATGTGCGCACGGTACACCCCGAGTATGGCTTTGTTGAGGAGTCGTTGTTGGAGCATATCACAACACCCGCCTATGCTACTGCGGCTTCGTTATTGGTCTATGGCGCTAAGAAGGGTGGTTGCACAGTTGTCGTAGGTGGAGCTACGGTGCGTCCCGTTGCTCAACCTGTCGTGGAGCGCACCGAGACCGCACCTTCCAAGGCTGAGGATGACTTTGTTGAGGAGCGTCGTGACGAACGTGCCGAGGAGCACCATGAGGAGGTTGTCGATGGTGGCGACATCCTCGAAGGCGAGTTCGAAGGCGAGGATATCGTTCAGAAGCGTCGTGGTATCAAGGGTTTCTTGGGCAATATCTTCAACAAGGTGAGCACAACTTTCTCAGAGGCAGAAGATGACGAGTACAACTTGTAGTTGTGGGAGAGAAATAGCTAAACGATAGGTGTATGAACAGATATAATGGCATAAACGACGAGTTGGTTCAGGCTGTTGCGGGAGATAATCTCTCGGATTTGGTACTCGACCCCAAGTCGATAATTATGGTTGCAGGCGTTGGTGGCGCAGGTGGCAATGCGGTTAATCACATGCAGGAGATGGGCATCACGGGTGTCAACTTCGTTGTGTGCAACACTGATGCCCAGGCGCTCAACAACTGTAGTGTGGAGAATAAGATACAGATGGGCCCAGGTCTTGGTGCGGGTAACAACCCCGAACGAGGCCGAGAGTTGGCTATCGAGAGCGAGGAGCAGCTACGCTCATTGCTTGAGACATCGGGCGCCAAGATGCTCTTTATTGCTGCTGGTATGGGTGGTGGTACGGGTACTGGTGCTTCGCCTGTCTTGGCGCGTATTGCCAATGAGTTGGGTATCTTGACTGTGGCTGTTGTTACGATGCCCCTGCGTATGGAGGGTCCTGGTCGCTACGACCAGGCGGTGAAGGGTATCGAGGAGCTCAACCGCTATGTTGACTCGTTGCTTATCATCGACAACGAGAAGGTGCGTCAGATGTATGGCAAGTTGCCCATCAAGCAGGCCTTTGGCAAGGCCGATGATGTCCTTGGTATGGCTACCAAGGGTATTGCCGAGCTTATCACTGTCGAGTTTGCTTTGGTGCGTGTCGATTTCGCCGATGTCGAGAAGGTTATGCGTGGCAGTGGTCGCGCTCATATGTCGGTTGTCACGGGCTCGGGCGAGAATCGTGCTGTGCAGGTTGCCGAGGGCTCACTCTCATCGACCTTGCTTGACGACAATATGATTACTGGTGCTAAGGATATCCTTCTTAGCTTTGCCGTGTCGGATATCAATCTACTTACTCAGGAGGATGTCGCTGTTGCCATGGAGTATATCCAGAAGCATGCAAGCTACACCGACGAGGATGGCAATGTGCATATGGCGAATATCATATGGGGTGCTAGCGAGAAGAAGAGCTTGGGTGAAGATGAATTGGAGTTGGTGGTTGTTGCCACGGGCTTTGCCGATGGCGACAAACTCAACATCAGTGGCTCGTTCAACGAGAGTGTCGACCCCTCGTTCCCAGCACAGGATAAGCCTGAAGTGCCTCCTGTGATACCTCCCAAGCCGGTACCTCCTATCGAGCAGCCTAAGCGCACGGTGAGCGAGATACCCTCGATTATGCCATCGCAGAATCGCTATGCGCAGATTAATATCCAGTTGCGAACTCCCGCTATTACCCGCCGTAATGTTAGCTTTGTTGCCGAGAGTTCTACACAGGCGCGCACCATCTTCCGCCCCATGCAGCGCGAGAGCGCCCCTGAGCAGCAGACCGAAACTCAGCAGCAAACCACTATGGGAGAACTCTTTTAAAGGTTGAGTGATGAACGCGATTCTAATACAAGAGAATATCGATATTCTGAATGTCGTCATCCTCGGCATCATCTCGTTGGTGTTGTTGATGCTGTCGGCAATGGCTTCGGGCTCCGAGGTTGCCTTCTTCTCGCTCAAGCGAGCAGATATTGCCGACCTTGAGAGCCGTAGCGATGCCTCTTCACGCCGTGTTATCGACCTACTGGATAACCCCGATAGGCTGTTGGCGACAATTCTCGTTACGAACAATATGGTCAATATCTGCTTGGTTATCGTGACTACGCAGATTATCGATGCCATATTCCTCTTTTCGGGCATCTGGGACTTTATCTTTAAGACTATCGTCGTGACATTCTTATTGTTGCTCTTTGGCGAGATTATGCCTAAGGTCTTTACTCAGAGCAACCCTGTGAAGATGGCGCGCTTCTTCTCGTTGCCGTTGAAGTTCTTCCGTTGGTTGGTCTACCCCTTGGCCTTTATCTTGGTGCGCACAAGTCGTCGTGTTAGCCGTCTTGCCACGAAGAATGCAGAGATTTCGATTGAGGAGTTGGCAGATGCCGTCGACCTTACCGAGACTGGCTCGGAGGAGGAGCAGAAGATGTTGTCGGGTATCGTTAGCTTTGGCCAAACCGAGGTTGTAGAGATTATGCACTCGCGTGTCGACATCACAGGTTTGGAGTTCGAGGCAGACTATAGCGAGGTGCGTAAGACGATTGTTGAGACGGGCTATTCGCGTATTCCAGTCTATGGCGACGACCTCGACGATGTGCGTGGTGTGCTCTATGTCAAGGATTTGTTGCCCTACCTTGCGGAGGGTAACGACTTTGAGTGGCAGAAGCTGTTGCGTAAGCCCTACTTCGTGCCCGAGCACATGATGATTGACGACCTTTTGAAGAAGTTCCAAAAGAAGAAGATTCATATCGCCATCGTCGTTGACGAGTATGGCGCTACGCAGGGTCTTGTATCGTTGGAGGATATCTTGGAGGAGGTCGTGGGCGAGATTACTGACGAGAGCGACGAGGAGGAGAACGAGCTCTACGAGAAGATTGGCGAGCGCACCTGGATTTTTGATGCTAAGATTCATATTGGCGAGTTCTTGCGTGCTATCGACTTCGAGGAGGATTCGTTTGCCGATGTTGAGGGCCACGCCGAGACCCTTGCTGGCTTGATGATGGAGCTTAAACGCGACCTGCCACGCCGAGGCGATGAGCTTCAGTCGCACGGCGTAAAGTTCTTTATCGCCACGATGGATGGTCGCCGTGTCGATAAGATAAAGGTTGAGGTCGATGGTTAGGCTCTTTGTTGAGGAGTTGCCCTCGCTCTATGCCTGTTGCGATGTGCTTGTAAGAGCGCAGGATGTGGCCTCGGCAGCACGCTTTCAGAACGATAAGCGCCGTAGGGAGCATCTTGCGTGGAGGCGTATCGTTAGGCGTGAACTTGGGCGCGATGTTGTTATTGACTATAACGATGTCGGCGCACCTACGGTCGATACGCCTAATATATATATAAGTGTGGCTCACGGCGCCGATGCAGTTGCTGTGGCGATTGCCGACCGCAGGGTAGGTGTCGATATAGAGTCCTCGGAGCGTAACTTCGAGCGTGCGCGTGACCGCTACGCAAGTGCAGAGGAGTTGGCGTTGTCTAATGATGAGCGGTGGCTCTGTATGCTCTGGACGGCCAAGGAGGCACTCTATAAACTCTATGGCGAACGCGGTGTCGAGCTCTTGGCGTTGAGGGTCGTTGGTTACGATGCCGAGACCAAAACTATGCTATGCTCGTTGCCCGACGGGGCGAAGGCAGAGGTTCAGATTGAGCGATATAGCGGAAATATAGTTGTGGCGGTTGCCACATTTTGTGAGTAAGGTTTAAAGTGGGAAATTCAGTAAACAATACAGTATCTCTTGGTAGCGACTCTTTGGGTCGGCTATTGGCGAAGTATGCCATTCCGGCAATCATCGCTATGGCCTCGTCGTCGCTATACCATATCATCGACAGTATCTTTATCGGTCACGGCGTTGGTGGTGCCGCTATTGCGGGTATGGCCATCACGCTGCCGATTATGAATATCGCCTCGGCCTTTGGCGCTATGGTGGGTGTGGGCGCTGCTGCCCGTATCTCTATCCGCTTGGGCGAGGGAAATAAGCGCGCTGCCGAGCGCACCTTGGGTAATGCCGTGTTGCTCAACCTTACGCTCGGTGTTGCTATTATGCTCGTCTTTTTGTTCTTCCTCGACCCCATTTTGCTCTTCTTCTCTGGTGGCGAGGCGAGTGAGGAGACCTTGGGCTATGCTCGCGACTTTATGCGCATCATTATGTTTGGTAACATCATCACCCACCTCTACTTGGGTCTTAACGAGCAGCTGCGTGCCTCTGGCTATCCGCGCAAGGCGATGTATATTATGCTGCTCTCGATAGTGATGTGTACCATCCTTAACCCGCTATTTATCTTTGGCTTTGGTATGGGCGTTCAGGGCTCTGCATTGGCTACGGTCATCGCACAGAGCATATCGCTTATGATTCAAATCCACCACTATACATCGAAGAAGAGCTTCTTAAGGTTTCATCGTGCAAGCTTTCGCTTTGATAGGAAGATTGTCGGCGCTATCCTCTCTATCGGTATGGCTCCGTTCCTGCTCAATGTCTGCGCCTCGATGGTTACGCGCTTTATGAATACTGCACTCTTGGAGTATGGCGGTAGGGGCGAGTGGGATATTATCTCGGCAGCCAACTTTGATGGCAATATCGGCGATGTATATGTCGGTGCTTACGGTATTATGAACCGAGTGATTCTCCTCTTTATTATGGTTGCCAACGGCTTTAATCAGGGTATGCAGCCTATCGTGGGCTACAACTATGGCGCAAAGCAGTATGGCCGTGTTATTAAGGTGCTTAAATATACCATCATCTGTGCTACTATCGTTACCACCGTCGCCTTCCTTATCGGTCATATCTTCCCTTATCAGGTTGCTGCCGCCTTTGTCGACTCGTCGAATGGCGTTGCCGACCAGGCTATGGTCGAGATTGTCGCCCAAGGCTTGGGTATCGCTATGACTGTCTTCCCGTTGGTTGGTTTCCAGATTGTTGCGGGTGGTTTCTTCCAATATATCGGTCGTGCGCCTATGGCGATGTTTATGTCTACCACTCGTCAGTTGCTCTTCCTTCTGCCCCTGTTGCTCGTTCTGCCCAAGCAGTTTGGTGCTATGGGTGCTTGGATGTCGATGCCTATCGCCGATGCGGGTGCGGTCATCGTTGCTGGCTTGTTGCTCTTCTTCGAGATTCGCAAGCTAAGGCGTATGGAGCACGATATGCATTTTAGCCGTTAGAATATGACTATCGAGGATTTAGCCTTATTGTTTACGCACGGTATTGGTAGCCGTGGCGCATCGCACCTTGTCGATTACTTCGGCACGGCAGAGGCGCTATTTTCGGCTTCGCGTGCCGAGCTAACCGAGGGCGCAGGTCTGCGTGCCGACCTTGCCGAGCGTATTCTTAAAAAGGAGGGTATGGCAGATGCCGAGGGGGAGATTAAGTATGCTCGTCGCAACAATATCTGCATTATCTCAGCAACGGA
>JAGBYO010000127.1 GCA_017628735.1 Alistipes sp.
GCCCGATAGGGAGGAGGTGGCGCAACCGCTGTTTGACCACTACTTGACGAGCAACGACCATAGAGAGCGTGCCCGTGCAATGTATCAATATGCCTTGGTGATGCAGGCCGAGGGCGAAAATGCTGAGGCGCTATATGCTTTGTTGGAGGCGGAGAAGTCGTTGGAGCTATGCAAATATCTCGATAAGCCACGCTTGAAAGGTCTTGTGCATCGTACCAAGGGCGAGATTTATGGCGTGGAGTGTCTGTTTAGCAACGCATACGAGGAGCACGCATTGGCCAAGGTGTGCTTCGAACGAGCCAATCTTCCGAGCCACGCAACCTTTGCTACGCTCGATATGGGGCGTGTGGCACTCAGCTTGCGCGACTACGACTCGGCAAAATCGTGTTTCGATGAGGTGTGCCGCATAGCCGAGGAGAGCGAAGATAGAATGCTCCTTTGCGAAACGCTCTACCTTTGGGCAGACCTATACAATGAGGTTGATGAGTATGCCGAGTGTCGCAAGGTGCTCAAAAGGATTGTTAGTGAGGATTTTGTGCAGTTTGATGAGTGCCACTTCTACTCACTCGATGCTATGATTTCGGCCTCGGAGGGTCGTAGCGATGATGCTGTCAAGGCCTTAGAGTTAGCATCTGAGGCCGATGATGCCGACAAGGGTAGTATCAACTATGCAAGCTATGTTACACACCGCACCCTTGGCAACTATCGTGTAGCGCTACGCTATCACGAACATTCGAAGCACGCTCAGGATGCGTTGATGTTCGAGGTGCTCGATAAGTCGGTGCTTAATATGCAGGTGGAGTTGCTCGATAGCCGTTTACAGAGCAAGATTCGTGAGGAGCAACTATCGCGTGAGCGCATCGTATGGCTTGTTGTGGTATTTACCGTAGTGGTCGTTCTGCTGCTTATCTATGTACGCTATCGTATCAGGCTCAAGAATGCCGATATCTCGCGCTATGCCGCCATCGTCGAGGAGATGCAGACGGCGGTTGAGAGTAGCAATAGCGCTATGACCGATACAATTAGCTCGATGTATCGCGACCGCTTTGCAGAGCTTAACGGCTTGCTCGACACCTACTACGACCATAGTGGCTCATCGCGCCAAAAGAATATCATCTACGACCAGATGTGTGATATTGTCGAGGAGCTAAAGCATAGTCGCCGCCGTGTGGCTGAGTTGGAGAGTGCCGTCGACCACTATCGCAACAACATTATGCAGCGCCTTCGTGAGCAGATTCCTGACCTTAAACCTCGTGAGGTGAGCATTGCGCTATATAGCTATGCGGGTTTCTCGAATCGTGCAATCTCGATATTTATCGACAGCGACCCTATCACGGTGTCGAAGCTGCGTTATGGATTGAAGCGCAAAATCCTAAATTCTAAGGCTAAAGATGCCGAAATTCTCGCTCAGGCACTTTCGGATTAAGATTTTTTTCATAACTTTGTGAAATAAGGTTAATATAACTATGAATAGATTTTACATATTGCTCTTCGCCCTTTTTACTCTTGCCCTTGTAGGTTGCGAGAAGGAGGAGTTTGCTTTTGATGAGCCGACTATTGAGAACGAAGATAATGGCGAGGAGCCGGAGCCTACACCGGAGCCGACACCTGAGCCTGTCGATCCTAATGATGGAGAAACTGAAAATCCCCCCACTACAGACCCTAACGATGGCCAGGGTAATAAAAAGTCGAAGATTATTAAGCGCATTGCTAAACCTTCGCCCATAAAGTACCCCCGACCATTGGCTGTGCCGATGGATTAGGTGAGGGCGGTGTTAAATGACTGATTTTCAGTGGAATATAAGTTGTTCTAAAGAGGTGTTTGTAACTCGTTGAAAATCAGAGATTTGAAAAATCCGAAAATTTCAGTCATTCATTTGGTTGATAATCAATAAATTACATGGGTCGATTTTGAAAAATTCGGCCCTTTATTTTTTGGCGACCACTGCATTTAGCCCTAACTTTGCAGTAGGAAAAGTCCAAAAAATTAAAACTAAAAACTGATATTATGAAAAAGTTTTATCTGCTTTCGCTTGTTGCTGCGTTGCTCTTTGGTGCGTGCCACAAGAGTGATGGTGTCTACCCAACGGATAATGGAAAGGAGTGCCGTGAGGCAACAGAGCGCTTCGAGAAATTGATAGCAACCGATGGTGGCTACGATGTTTCGAATATCGAGGTGTTGCTAAGTGAGTATTGGGCACTCGATGCCGTATGTTGCTACGATAGCAATTATACTAAGGTAACAGATATTTTGCGACCCTTTGATTTGCCCTTCTGGAAGCGCGATTTTGCGCCTGTATTCTCTTTTTATTTAGGAGGTGATGCAAAGCGCTACACGCTCGATGGCGATGGTAAGATGATTAGTCAGAAGGGTGAGTGGTCTTATGATGAGACGGCTGCCTTATTGAGCTATCATTTCGATGAGTGGAGCGGTATAGAGCATATCTATATGAAGGCGACAATCAAGGCGCTTAGTACAAATAATTTGGTGCTTGAGTGGAACGATAGCTATGGTCGCTTCTATCGTGCATCGTATATTGCTGTGGACTATCTTGTTATGCAAGAGATAGCTCTAAATACTACTCTTGAGCGAATGCTCGATAAGAGTGCTAACTTCGATACGGCGAGTGTTACCGATGCTATTCTTGGCCTCTGGTCGATGGATACATATATCATCTATAACGATGATTGGTCGAGCATCAAGCAGCCTTATATTGCATTTGGTGTCGAGTATGTTACCGACTTCTCATCTGTTCTTTTTGACTTCAAGGAGGGTGGCGAATTGGTCGAGGTGGTGTCAAATCCGCTAAGTGATGATGGTCGTAAGATAACGACACATCAATGGAGTTACAATCGCGAGAGTAAGAGTATCTTGGTTGTGTCGGCATCGGGTGAAGAGCAGGAGTATAAGATTAGAGGCATAGGCGATGACTACCTGTTGATGGACTACCGTACGGAGAGTGGCGAGCATATCCGTGTGGGCTTCAACCGTGATGACCCGTATAGTGATGTGGTGTGGGATATTGTCTTTCCTATGGCACCCTACGCAGTTTTTGATAGCGAGGGTAACAATATCTTTGCGAATGATGCCGAGGCTCTCTACGACTTTACGATTAGCTACAATGATAAGGAGTATAAGTATGAGGAGGTAACCCGTGAGTTGCCCCAGGAGCCTTTGGCTATATATACCGATTATTGCTATCCCTATCGCATTTGCTTTGGCGATTTCGACCACGATGAGAAGGGTAGCTACACCATCAATTTCCGTGGTAAAGAGTGGCTTGTTGAGTTTGAATATACGCTCGATTGGTATTATGGCGAGCCTGTTCTCGGCTCTACGCTAAAGATTGATGGCGAGGAGGCAGAGATGGTTGTTGTAGGCAAGAAAAATAGTGAAAATTACGGCGAAATCAATATATGGGCCTTTCCGCTATATTTGTAGCCGTAGGTGGTGCTGAACTTAAGACCGATAAGACCCTAAGACCATTACGATGTCGGGCATCGTTAAAGTCAAACTTGTCCTAAAATCTCTAACAACTAACAACTAAAAACTAACAACTAAAATAGAGATACTCGGCTTTTGCCGAGTATCTCTATTTTAGTGCCTCCTTGATTATCCTCGCCTTGGCATCGCCTACGATGGTGGCAATATCCTCTATCGAGGCACGGCGTATGGCGGCAACGCTCTTAAAGTGGCGGAGGAGCGCTGTGCGACTCTTTTCGCCAATGCCCTTGATGCTGTCCAATTCGCTGACTATAAAGTTTTTGCTACGCTTTTGGCGGTGGAAGGTGATGCCGAAGCGGTGCGCCTCATCACGAATATGGCAGATGACCTTCAGGGGCTCGCCTGTGCGTGATAGGTAGTAGGGTAGCGGGTCGTTGGGATAGAATACCTCCTCTAACCTCTCGGCAAGACCTACGATAGGCACACGGTCGGCGATGCCCAACGCCTTAAGTACGCCGTAGGCACTCGACAGCTGTCCCTTGCCACCATCAACGATGATAAGGTCGGGTAGTGGCGTGCCCTCCTCCAAGAGGCGAGAGTAGCGACGGTGGACAATCTCGCGCATTGAGGCGAAGTCGTCAATGCCCTCTACACTCTTGATGTTGAAGTGGCGGTACTCCTTGCGCGAGGGCTTGCCATCGCGGAATACGACACACGCAGCTACGGCATTTGTGCCTTGTAGGTTGGAGTTGTCGAAGCACTCGATATGGCGGGGCTGATGCTTCAGGTGTAGCTCCCTCTGCATAGCGTTCATAAGACGCTCGGTGTGGCGCTCAGGGTTCTTTATCTCAAGGTTTTTCATCACCTCGGCGCGGTAGATGCGGGCGCTCTTTAGCGAGAACTCCAGCAATTCGGCCTTCTCGCCACGCTTAGGCACGGTGAAGGTTACGCCATCAAAGAGTATCGCAGCCGAGGGGATAAGGGGCACGATAACCTCCTTGGCGAGGCCTCCTGCGATGTTCTCCACTATATGCTGTATCGCTGTCGAGAGCAGCTCCTCCTCGGTGGTCTCCACGCCTGTCGTCATTCTCACAGTCTGCACCGCCACAATCGAGCCGTGGCGTATGCGTAGGAAGTTGCAGTAGGCGACATCGTCGTCGGGGAGGATGGTGAAGACATCGCAATCGACAATCTTAGCACTCACAATCACCGACTTAGACTGGTAGTCGCCCAATAGGCGTAGGCGCTGCTTGAAACGCTCGGCAACCTCGAATTTCAGCTCCTCGGCAGCACTCATCATCTCCGCTTCGAGCCACTTGCGTACGGGGCGAAGGTCGCCTTTGAGTATTGAACGCACAAGGTCGATATGCTCCTTGTACTCCGCCTCACTCTCGGCACCCACACAGCTACCTTTGCAGTTGCCGAGGTGGTATTGTAGACATACCGAGTGCTTGCCTCGCGCAATGGATTCGGGCGATAGGTTGAGTTTGCAGGTGCGCAGCGGCACCACATCGCGGATAAATTCGAGGATGTTGCGCTGTGTCGATATCGAGCCGTAGGGACCGTAATACTCCGAGCCATCACGCACCAACTGACGAGTGGACTGCACACGCGGAAATGGCTCTTTGCGTATCACAATCCACGGATATGTCTTGTCGTCCTTAAGAAGGATGTTGTAGCGGGGTTGTAGACTCTTGATTAGCGAGTTTTCCAAAAGTAGGGCATCCTGCTCGCTATTCACGACAATATGGCGAATGTCTACGACCTGTCGCACCAATACGATGACCTTTGCCGAGTGGTCGCGGTTCTCGACAAAGTACGATGATACACGCTTGCGCAAATCCTTTGCCTTACCCACATAGATAATCTTGCCACTACGGTCGAGGAACTGATATACCCCCGGCTCGTGTGGCAACTGCGCCACCATATTTTTGATATGTTCTCGTATCGAAGAGTTCATACGACAAAGGTAGTGAAAAATTTTTTTTGAAAAAAGTTGGGGGAAAATTTGGAGGTTCGGAAATTATCACTACCTTTGCAGTGTATTACATAACTAATACACCAAAAGGAAAAGTAAATTATTGCTCATTGCTCATTGCTAATTCTTTAATTATTATAGGTATGATTACTACAAAGGCACTTTCGTTCGGGTATTCTGCATTCCGCCCCGTGTTGCACAATATCTCGCTTAAGCTCGACAAGGGGCATATTCACGGATTGCTCGGTTGCAACGGCATCGGCAAGACCACGCTCCTTAAGCTCATTTCGGGCATTATGCGTCCGCAGCAGGGCGAGGTGCGTGTCGATGGCATAGACCCAGCATTGCGCCGTGTGGAGACCTTCCGCGAGTTGATGATTATCCCTGAGGAGTTTGACCTTCCGAATATATCGCTAGATAAGTTTGCGACAATCACCTCGCCATTCTATCCCCGTTTCAACCGCAACGATATGCACCGCTACTGCGCCGAGTTCGCGGTAAACCCCGCCGAGCGTCTGCACTCGATGTCGATGGGTCAGCGCAAGAAGGCATATATCGCCTTTGCCTTGGCGTGCAATGTCTCGATGTTGTTGCTCGATGAGCCGACCAACGGCCTCGATATCCCCTCGAAGGGTGTCTTCCGCCGACTCTTGGCTGGCTATGTCGATGACAGCCGTATGGTCGTAATCTCGACACATCAGGTTGCCGATATCGAGCAGCTATTGGATAATATCGTAATCCTCGACCAGCAGGGTGTAGCGCTCAATGCCACAACCTCGGAGATTGGCGCTAAGCTCAAGTTTGGCAAGGCTACGGCAGAGGATGAAGTGCTCTACTCGGAGCGCACCATTCAGGGCGATATGGCTGTGATGCGCAATGTTGACGACGAGGAGAGCCAGCTGAGCATCGAGCTTTTGTTTAACGCAACAACGGCAAACCGCAACGCCATTGCTGCAATTTTTGAGGAGAGATAGTTATGAAGGGTTATTCATTAAGTAGGGTGGCGCAGTATGCTCGCTATCACTACATCTCGCAGAACAAGAACTACTTATCGCTGTTGTTTACGATGTTCGCTATGCCTGCGATTATCGGAATTCTTTCGCGCGATATGCACGATGTGCCGGGTATTGCTATGGCAATCTATCTCTTTGGCGCAATCGGCTTTGCTACGAGCACAACCTTCTCGATGCGTGAGCGCACTACGAAGATTAGGGAGATGACCCTGCCTGTGTCGGCAGAGGAGCGAATGACATTTATGTTCTTTAACCTCGTTGTGGCCTTTCCGTTGGTTTGCTTTATCACGGCATCGTTGGCTATAGTTGTTGCCTATCCGTTTAGCTATTCGCGCGAGATTGGGGCAGCGTTTGAGGAGTTGTTGAGCAGTGGCTTCCTTGAGTGGGCGATATATATTATCGTGCAGATTGTAGCCTCTTCGTCGTTGCTAATCAACCTCTTGGCACGCCGTAACCTCTTTGTTGCCTACCTCGGTGCTTTTGCGGGCATTGTAACATTCTTCGCCATTATGGGTCGTACCATTGTCGAGATTTTGGAGAACTTCGACTACCAATTGCAGTATGTCGATGTATATATTCCTGAGCCTGTGGCCATCACACTCTTCTGCTTGGTACCTGTGGGAATCTATGCGTTTGCTTACCTTGCATTGCGTCGTCGTCAAATGAAGTGGTAGGGTATGAAAGGGTATCTGCTTAGCCTAAAACGGCAATATGTGAAGCATTATGGCGAGAGGAAGGCTCGCTATGTAGCCACTCTCTTGGCCACCTTTGCTCTGCCCCTGATTGTGGCAGTGTTGGTGCGCGACTCTGCGGTGGCGGTCAGCACAAGCTCGGTGGTGATGCTTATAGCCTTGGCATTTGTCGTAGACCTCTCAACACGCGGTATGTGGAAGAGAGAGCAGGCAACATTGACCTTTACGCTCCCCGTGTCGGTATTTGAGCGATATAGCTTTATTCTGCTCAATACCTTGGTCTGGTGCGTGGTGCTCAACTATGCCGCTATCTACCCTGCGCTGGAGATTGCCGATAGGCTCTATCCTCACTATATGTCCGACGAGTGGGTGGCGCACTACCTCTTCTGCGTCGATTTAAGCTCGTGGGTGGGTCTTATCTCTACCGTAACAATCTTTGTGCTGGTGGCCGTAAATAGCCGTTACAAGCCCTTGTTGAGCTTCATTATCGCCCTTGCTGTGGTATGGGCTGTGCAGCTCTTACTCGCTGAGATTTATAGCGCCGAGGAGCGTGAGGCGGTGCTCGTTGTGGTAAACCTCATATTTATCCCCGTTGCGTGGGTGGCGGGCTATTTTATGCTTAAAAAGTTTGAATTGAAGTAAGTTAGCATATTATGAATTTCTCTGATGATAAGCCTATATGGCGACAGATTTACGAACTGATAGCTATGCGTGTGCTCTCGACCGAGTGGGGCGAGGGTAGTCGTATTGTGTCGGTCAGGGAGCTTGCCTCGGAGGTGGGCGTAAACCCCAATACGGTGATGCGTAGCTACGAGAACCTTGAGCGTGATGGCATCATCTTCAACCGCCGTGGCATCGGCTTCTTCGTCTCGGAGGGTGCAGTGGAGCATATCCGAAATTTGGAGCGACAGAAGTTTATGGAGGAGGAGTTGCCAAAGCTCCAAGAGCGCCTTTCGCTACTCGGTCTGACGCTCGAAGTTAAGAGCAGTAAAAAGTAAATTATTGCTATAACATTTGGTCTTTTCGGGATATTTTTGCTATCTTTGTCCTATTGTTAACCTTTTGAATGGGACTATGATAGCAAAAATATCTCTTATTGCTTTATATCTTTTGGCACCTGCGGGTGTGCTCTATGCCTGTCGCAAAATCAAGATTTTAGGTAAACTCGGTGTCGTTCTCACGCTCTATATTCTTGGCGTTGTTGTCGCCAATATAGGCATCTTCCCCTCGGTGGCTGAGGCGCGTGCGGAGTTGCTATCGTTCCAAGAGTCGGTATCCGAGGTGCTTATCCCGTTGGCACTGCCGATGATGCTCTTTGGTTGCGACTTCAAGCGCTTTAGGCTTGGTGAGAGCCTTGGTGCTCTTGTCGTAGGTGTAGTTGCTGTGGCGGCATTGGTTGTTGGTGGCTACTTGGTCTGTGGCGAGCATCTTGGCGTGGAGGGACCAAAGATGGGTGCTGCGCTTGCAGGTCAGTATACCGGTGGTGCGGGCAACCTCGCTGCCGTAAAACAGATGGTGGGACTCTCTACCGAGAACTTTGTGATGCTCTCGACTTGCAACCTTATCGTCTCGTTCTTCTACCTTATGTTCCTTATGGGTGGCGGTGTGACACTTGCTCGCCGTATCGTAGGTGGTCGTGGTCGCAAAGTGCAATATGAGGTTGTCGATGCTGAGATTGACGAAAACCCCTACCGCGACTTTGCCAAGCGTGGTGTGCTTGTTCAGTTGCTCAAAATCCTTGGTGCCTCGGTTGTTGTGATGGGTATATCGGTCGCTGTGGCTACGGTGGTCGGTGGCGAGAGTGGTATCTCGATGGTGGCGCTAATCCTCACTATCACAACGATTTCGCTACTGATGACACTCCTTAAAGAGGTGCGTAGTTGGGATAAGAGCTACGATGCAGGTATGTACCTTATCTACATCTTCTGCTTTGTGATGGCTACGATGGCCGACCTAAAGTCTATCGATTGGGAGCAGAGTGTATTTATTCTTGTATTTCAGGCTGTTATCGTCTTTGGCTCGCTCTTTGTCACTATCCTTGCAGCACGCCTTTTCCGCATCGATGCCGACACTGCGGTGATTACCTCGAATACTCTTATCAACTCGCCTATCTGCGTGCCTATGATTGCTGCCACGATGAAGAATCGCGATGTTATCGTGGTGGGTATCACCAACGGTCTTGCAGGCTATGCCGTAGGAAATTATTTGGGCTATTTAATATACACCCTACTTAATTTCTTGTGATAAGGGGCATCCTTCGTCCCATCCCAAAAAATTGCCGTCAATGAGCAGTACGCCAAGTACAGCCCATCGACGGCATTTTTGCGATAATCCACATCTCACGACTTTTGACAAGAAATTGGCTGGGGCTGATTGGAAAGTGGTTTGTTAGGTAATTTAATGAGTCTAGGGAGAGTAGGGAGTTTTGGGATAAATGTTGTTAGCGTTATCCTTAAATTCTCTAAATTCCCTAATTTCTCTAAATTCTCTATTGCTTGCTTCTCTTTTCGCTTTGAACTTTGCTCTTTTTTTTCTATCTTTACACCCTACACATATAATGAAGTATGAAAACAGGACAAATTCAGGTGCTCACCGTGGCACGCATCTCCGACTACGGACTCTTTTTAACTGATGGCGAGGGCGCAGAGGTGCTCCTCCCTAACCGCTTTACACGACTCGATATGAAGGTTGGCGACGAGGTCGAGGTATTCGTATACCACGACTCCGAAGACCGCTTGGTGGCATCTACCGAGAAGCCCCTTATCAAGGTGGGCGAGGTTGCTGCGCTGAAGGTCGTAGACAAGTCTATTCACGGCGCATTCCTCGACTGGGGATTGTCGGGCAAGCAACTATTCCTCCCCAACCGCAACCAGCAGGGTGGCGTAGTGGCAGGTCAAAAGACGGTGGTATATATGTATATCGACGACCGCACAGGGCGTTGTGTTGCCACCAACAAGATTAAGCCCTTTATCTATAACGATGATCCGCTGACCGTTAAGGTGGGTGATGAGGTGAGGGTGCTTGTTGCCTTCGAGACGCCAATTGGCTATCGTGTGGTCATCAACAACCGCCACTGGGCGATGATATATAAGAATCAGCTATTTAGACCTATCCATATTGGCGACAGTTGCCGTGGCTGGGTGCGCAAGATTACCGATGACTTCCGCATCGATGTGAGCCTTCAGCGGACAGGCTTGGCAGAGGTCGAGGACTCGGTGGTGCGCATCGAGAAGTTGCTCTCGGACCACGGTGGCGTGTTGTCGGTAAACGACCATAGCGACCCTAAGGCGGTGGCTGAGCTCACGGGTATGAGCAAGAAGGTCTTTAAGCGTGCGTTGGGTATGTTGCTCAAGCAGGGGCGTGTGCGCCAGACCGAGCACGGCATCGAGCGAATTAAGTAGGCTATGGCACTCCAAACGGCAGAGAGAGTGTCGCGCGAGCGTAGTGACAACTTCGTCTTTCAGCGCTCACGCCTTGCATATGTCGAGGCGGCACGCCGTGTGGGTGGCCGTGTGCTGGAGATTGGCACAGGCACAGGCTACGGCATCGAGATTATTGCACCTTCGGCCGAGAGCTTCGTTACGCTCGATAAGTTCCGTTCGGCAGAGGTCGAGCATTTACCCGAGGGTGTGGAGTTTCGGGAGGCTACCGTGCCACCGTTGCCATTTGAGGATGAGTCGTTCGACTGCGTGGTGTCGTTTCAGGTTATCGAGCATATCAAGCGCGACAGGGCGTTTGTCGACGAGGTGCGCCGTGTGCTAAAGCCAGGTGGCAAGTTTATCGTATCGACCCCCAACCGCCCGATGTCGCTGACACGCAACCCCTGGCACGTTAGGGAGTATACGGCCGAGGAGTTTTCGGCTCTCGTTGGCGATTTCTCGGCTGTCGAGGCTCTTGGCGTCAAGGGCAACGAGCGTGTTTGGCGCTATTATGAGAAGAATCGCGAGTCGGTAAGGCGCATTATGCGTTTCGACATTCTGCGTATGCAGTGGTGGTTGCCTCGTTGGATTTTGCAACTGCCCTACGATGTGATGAACCGCCTGAATAGGCGTAAGTTGCATAGCGCAAATACCGAGCTTACGGACTCCATTTGCTTGGAGGATTACTATTTGGATAAGGTTGATAATGAGTGTTTTGACCTCTTTTATATAGCGACGAAGTAGGAAGTATGGGACAGCGAGTGGCAATTGTTCAGCGTGATATTAACTGGCTCGATGCGGAGCGCAACCTGCACGATATAGAGCAGATGTTGGCGGGTGTCAAGGCCGATGTTGTTGTGCTCTCGGAGATGTTCTCAACAGGCTTTGCTACCGACCCTCGCGAGGTTGCCGACTCAGGTAAGGTGGAGCAGTGGATGGTGGCTCTTGCCCGCAAGATGGACTCCGCTATCGTTGGCTCGGTGGCGGTAAAGGTCGAGGAGGGCTTTCGCAACCGTATGTACTTCGCAAAGCCAACGGGCGAGGTGGAGTATTACGATAAGCGACACCTATTCTCGGTGGGTGGCGAGTCGAAGTTCTTCTCTTCGGGCCGTGAGCGCAAGGTCGTCGAGTGGCGAGGCGTGAGGTATATGCTTAACATTTGCTACGATTTGCGTTTCCCCGTATGGTGCAGGGTGCAGGACGACTACGATGTCTTGCTCTTCTCGGCTCTGTGGCCAGCACCTCGCCGTGAGGTGTGGCGTACGCTGTTGCGTGCTCGTGCTATCGAGAATCAGGCGTATGCTATCGGTGTCAACCGCATTGGCGAGGAGCCTGGACTAAAGTATGCGGGCGACTCGGCGGTTGTAGACTACTACGGTCGCACGGCGGTAGACCTCGAAGCGAAGGAGGGTGTAGAGGTTGTGGAGTTGGATATCGATGGTTTAGGAGCGTTTAGAAGAAAGTTTAATGTGTCGGCAGATGCCGATAAATTCGAGATAAAGATATGTCAGTAAATGAGATTATATTGCTGTTGGTGTCGTGAGTTATCGTCGGCAGTATCAACACCTTGGGCTGTGGTGACTCGGTCATCAACATGTCACTGTTTATGGCTATGGGTATGCCTATCGGCATTGCA
>JAGBYO010000128.1 GCA_017628735.1 Alistipes sp.
AGAGCATTAAGCATCAAGCCTCCCCTTGTACCACTTATGCCACTTGTGCCCCTTGGAGCGTTAGCCCGCGCTTGGAACAAGCGCAAGAGGGGTTAGAGAGAGCATTAAGCATCAAGCCTCCCCTTGTACCACTTATGCCACTTGTGCCCCTTGGAGCGTTAGCCCGCGCTTGGAACAAGCGCAAGAGGGGTTAGAGAGCGCTAAGCATCAAGCCTCCCCTTTGACCCCTTATGCCACTTGTGCCCCTTGGGGCGGATGCCCGCAGGCGAAACGCCTGCAAACTAAAAGCCCCTAACTTTACGGCGCTCGGTGGATAGTTTTTCGCGGAAGCCACCCTCACGAAGAAATTTTTCGCTACAGTGGTCAATGTACTTATATAGAAGATATTCTGCTTGATGCAGAAGCACAAGCACCATATTTGCGATGGTCTCATCGCTTCGTGTTGCAGCCAACTTGGCATAGTATTGCGGGTCGAGGTTGGTTCGACCAAGCTTCTGCATAGATAGCGACTCCTCGGAATCAGATGGCCATAATCGAAGATTTCTGGTGCGGAGATAGTCTTCGTAATCTTGAAGCAACTCAAGTATACTGCCTCGAGCAATATTTAGCAACTTGAGCGACATCTCTACCGAGGTCGCCAAATCAACATACCCCTCAACGATATTCTGCTTAGAGGAACGAGCCGCCTGCACCATTTGGTCGAAAGTGCGGTCGTGCTTATCAATAAATCTATCGCAGAAAATATATGTAAGGTCATAGATAACTACCGCCTTCTTATAAAAAAGAAGGTCGGCATAGTTCTTATTGCGATTGACAATATGCGTATTAGAGGTGTTCATCATATCAAAGGTAGGCATTTTTAGCAGAACAGCAAAATTTATGCTGATAAATTTTGTGTTGTGTGTTGCACCCTAAGGCGCAGAAAGTAGCGCTCGTTTCGAGCGCGGGCATAAATGCCCAAGGGGTCGGAGGGGTTAGACCAATAAGACGATAAGACGAATAAGACAATAAGAGGAATAAGAGATAAAATCCTATGGTCCTAAGGTCATATATTGATAAGGTTAGCGAGAACTTTGCCTCGGAGGGCGGTTTTCGTGAGCAGATGACCGCCATAAGGCTAAAGAACAAAAAAATAAAATTCGGAGCTTCCTTTTCGGAGGCTCCGATTTTTTCATAGTATCAGCGACTGCGCGTGAAGCACCCTACTTAAACCTATCGAGAAACGCGATAAGCGAGGTGTCGCTATCCGTCAAGCCGAACTTCTGACGAAGGCGTGAACGGGCAACATTGATGCTGCCTGTGCTCTGGTGCGTGATGTTGGCAATCTCCTTAGTCGAAAGGTTCATATGTATCAGCGTGCAGAGCTTGCGCTCGTTCTTCGTAAGGTTGGGATACTCCTTGAGCAACTTCTCGAAGAACACATCATTGGAGCTCACCAAGGTCATCTCGACATCGGCCCAGTCGCCACCTGTGCCAGCACTCTGCTGCAACTGGCGTATGATGCGACGAAGCTCCATGCGCAACTCACGGCCATCTGAGAGGTTGATAGCGGCGTTCAGCTCCTCGGTGAGCTTGTCGATATTGTTCTGCTCTTGGAACTGCTGCAAGCGCTGAATCTTGATTATCTCGTTCTTATGGCTTAGCTCCTGTTCGGCTTGTTCCTTATGCAAGAGGCGGTTTTTGCGCTCAAGACGATAGCGCGAGTAGATAAGAGCACCGATAAAGATTAGCGACAAGACGCAGAATATACAGAAGTAAATCGCTGCACGCCCGTGTCGTTGGCGCAGGGCGTGTGCCTCCTCAAGGCGACGACGCTCCTCGGCAGCTTGCTCAAGCTCCATATCGTTGATTAGCTGCGAAAGCTCGACGATATTTCCCATATTGTGCTGTCGGGTGTAGGTCTCGGCAAAAGACATAAGGGCATCGTAGGCCTCGCTATCACGGCCCATAGAGTGGTAGATATCCTGCAAGAGGAAGTAGGAGTGCACATTCTTCGAGTCGAAATCACCATCGCCAAGAAGCTCTATAGAGCGCTTCAACGACTTGATAGCCTCCTCGTTATTACCCGCGTATAGGTGGTGGAAGCCCTTAGCAGAGTAGTAGTAGCCCTCGTCTTTGTAGTTATCAACAAGTGGCTCGGCCTTAGCGAGGTAGCGCGCCGAAGCCTCAACATCCTCGAAGCTAAGCTCCTGAAAAGCGGCATTGAGATAGATATTTATCAGCAGATCGTCGAAGCCAAACTCTCGGCAGAGGGTCTCCGAGCGCTCAACAATATCGCGCACATCATCGGGTGAGAGGGCATAGTTGAAGCGGTTGTTGAGTGCTCTCACGCTCTGGTGCGCCTGTTCACGGCTATCCCAGCAATCCGATACAAGGCGGTTGTAGAGCATAGCCACGCTGTCGTTGCCATTGTAGAAATAGGTAATCTGCTCGATGGCGAGATATGCCTCACGCACCGAGGTAGAGTCGCCTAAAACACGAGCCTCGCCAAGAGCCTTAGTGCTGTGGCTAAAGGCATTATGATAGTCGCCATTGCGCAAGTATAGCTTGCCGAGCAGAGCATTGGTGCGGGCTACGCAGGGTCTATCGTTGAGCTTTTCGAAGATTGCCATCGAGCGCAGACGGTAGCCCAAGGCCTCGCTATAACGGAACAACTGCTTCTCGCTATATTCGGCCATAAAGTCGTAGACCATAGCAGCATCGAGTGTCATCGTCGTAGAATCCAAGTCGTTAAGTATAAGCTCGGCATACTCCAGTGCGCGCTCCCTATCCGAGGTGCGGTACTCCTTGAACTTCTCGATATTGCGCTTTAGCGTAATTGAGCCCACCTGCTGCGCTGAGGCCGTTGGTTGCATAGCTACGATAGATGCCAATATTACAATTGTAAGTATGGCCCTTGAATGCCAAAATTTGTTATAATCGCTAAAATTCATAAAATCAGAGGTTTGAATAAAATTGTTATACAAATGTAATATATTTTTTTTGAATTGTTATAATAAAATAAGAGATATTTTTAGGCAAATACTGTTTGCTTGATTTAATTTTGTGTAACGGTTGGCCCGAAAACGAATAATACTTAATAAACGACTATGAAAAAAGCACTCCTTTATTTGTTTGCACTTGTTGCATTTGCAGCTTGTAATCCTAACGAGAAACCCGAAGTCGACAAGCCCACTCCTAAGCCTGATGAGAAGCAATCTATCGAGATTGTGGTTGACCAAGAGCGCCTTACAGCCTACCAAGTTATATATAGCATATATCCCGAGGATAAGGATGCATACTTCTATTGCGATGTAATGTCTAAGGCTCGTTTCGAGAGTGCCGACATCAACGAGATAAGGACGGAGTTCGACGAGGCTTTGCGCAACTACGCACAGATGACCGAAGCTACATACGAAGAGGTATGCGAGCAGATGCTATTCAAGGGGGATCAGGAAGACTTCCTCAGC